>CAJOJP010000021.1 GCA_905234915.1 Candidatus Gastranaerophilales bacterium | reverse complement strand
AGAACTTACATTCACACACAAAAAGTAAAAGCAAATGCAGTGGCAATAAAGAATGCAAGTATTCTTGAGTCATTGTTAGACTAAACGACTACAGATTAGGATTTGGGGAAAATAATTTATATAGTTTTATAAAAATGAGCCCGTGGGAAGGCTCATTTTTCTTTTTAAATAAAAAAAGAAGCTGTCATTTTGGACAGCCTCTTTTTTTGTAGAAAAGATTTAATAGATTACTCTTTTCTTTGCATAATTATTATCTATATCAATTATGTTGTTATTTTCTGCTTTATATTCAGTTCCTTTTAGTGCCCAAATATCATTTCCTAATACGTATGTTCCTTCTTTTGAATTAACTTTTAGTTTTTTACTTGTTGTAATTTCGTTATTATTTACAAAAGCATTTCCTTCTGTTGATGATAGCGTTATGTTGCTGCCTGCATTTAGTATATTATTATCTATGCCTGAATCATATTTTGAACTTACTGTTAAAGCTTTTTTTGCATATATATTATTATCAAAAACAAATCCTTGATTATTTGAGGAACTGAGTTTTACGTTATTTGACAAAATTTTATTGTTACCAAAATGTAATTTTTCTTTTGAGCTTACAGTTAAATTATTTTCAGTATAAATGCTGTTATCAAATACATAAGTATCATTATTTGATGATTTTAACGAAGCATTTTTAGCTGCAATTTTATTATTAACAAACCCTAATTCTTTGTTTGATTTTGCCGTAAGTTTATTTGTATAAATATAATTGCCGTCTGTGTATTCAGAACCGTTTACTGAGGTCAAATTAACGGCATTTCTCGCTTTTAAGCTGTTATTTGTAATTAATGAATCATTTTTAGCTTTAATATTAATATTGTTAGCAAGTGCCCATAGCTCACTGTTGTCAACATTCGCATTTCCGTTTGAGGAGGTTAATTTAATATCTGAGGATTGAAGATTGCTTGAATTAACATTCAAATTGTTTTTCGCCTGAATATTTACATTTGCATTTGCATATATATCGGTATTATTCAAGGATACACTGCCTGCAGTTGATGCTAGTTTTAAATCATTTGAATTATGAGCTGAATACAATTTACTTGAATTAATATTCAAATCTTTTTTTGCACTAATCTTTATAGATTGATTTTCAGTAGGAGTTGCATCATATTCTCTTGTCTGAATTAATGTTACGGGAGATACGGGGTAAATTTCAGTACTTACTGCACCTTCACCTTCTGTTGAATACCACTCGTATTCAGGCGAATAATAATTATAATAAACACTCATACATTCATCCGAACTGCAAATAGAATTGCTATTAACCATTTGTAAATTTGAATTATCTATATTTACATCATTATTTGAAACAATGTATATACTGCCGTCTTTACTCGAAATAAATTTATGTGCTCTTAAATTTGCACCTGCAATATTAACATGACTATCTTCGTTAGTTGAAGCATTTCTTACTTCAATATTAGTTGCATCAATATCGCCATGCAAATTAATATTCATTTTTTTAGAGGAAGAAACAATTTTAGATTCTGAATTTACATTTCCTTCATTTGCATATTTAAACGTAATACCATCAGAGGTAACAAGTTTTATTGAATTTGCTTTATTATCACCGTTTAATAACCAATCAGACTGAGGCATTGCGTAGCCTGTTTTAATTTGTGAACCTTTATATAAATTTATATTATCCGAAACAAAAGAAACATTTTTATCGCCTTTAACAACTGCCCCGTCCTCAACAATAATACCTTCGGTTGTTTTACCTGTTTTAGTTAATACTAAGCTATTTGTATTGTTGTTAAATTTACCGTTTAAAGTAGAAGCAGTAATTGAATTTAAATCAACATTTGCGCCTTTTCCGAATAAAATGCCGTTTGGATTTAATAAAATAACCTTACCGGTTGAAGAATAACCGGAATTTGTAAATTGACCGTATATTTGCGACATACCGCCCGAGGCACTGACTTTGTTTAATGATGTTTGATATGGAGCAGTAAATTCAACATTAACTTTTGCATCTCTGCCTATATTAAATGAGTTCCAATTTGCACTGCCAACGCTGTGATTTCCGCCTAAAATTTGTATATTCATATTATTTGCATTTGTGGTTACATTTACGTTTTTTCCGTTTGAAAAATCCGGAAGTCTGTTATCAACTGATATAACGTTAATGTTAACATTAGCATCTTTCCCTTTATTAAAAGCTTCCCAATTAGCAATTCCAACGCTGGTACCTGTCGATACCGAGCCTGCTTCTTTTATCACGGGTAAATCTACAGAAAATGCAAAATTAAATGATGTTATTGTAGTAACTACGCTTAAAGCAATTGATTTTGACCAAAATTTATCCATGTGTGTTTTATCTTCTTTCCCTATTTTATTCCCTTAAAATTACATAGATGATTTTTTATAGTATTATAAAAACCCTAAGGAAAATTTTTTGCCAAAGGAAATAGAAAAATTTACAAAAAATTTTTAAGTTAAACTACCGCAGCCGAATTAATGTTCTCTACGGATTATTACAATGTTTGTCAAAATTTTCACGGTTAGTTGACCAAAATCCTTCAGGATGAAAAGTTCTGCTCCACCCTTCACCGCTGCATCTTGAAATATCAGGTATTCTGCAATAAGAATATACCATTGCAAAACCAAACATTGTGCCATCCCAGCTGTGCATATAGCCAAGACTATATGACATGTCAAGAGCATCACTAGCACCTGCATATACCCAAAATCGACTATACAAAGTTTCCTCTATTTGAGAATCTGTTATATTCTCGCTGCACCAGGAGTAGCATGCAATATTTGATTCATTCATTGTATCATCGCAATCCCCAAAATCCTTTAAAACTGGTCTATTTCCGCGATGAATTTCACCTGTACTATCAGGAATAACATATCCCGATAAGTGGCACGTACAAGCTAAATAATCCTTTGAAGCAATATCCTCATATAGTTCTTCCACACTTTCCTGTGATAAATTTTCTATTAAATCAAAATCCATTTTTACTCCTATGTAGCTTAAATTTTTTACATTTTTTATTGATAAAACAAAAGATTGATTTGTTTTATCAAAACAATAAGAAATAATAAAAAATAAAATTTATTATTATTTTTCGATTGAGCTGTTAATTTGTTTTATTTATAATGTTTATGCTGAACTAATGCCAAACGGAATATACTATTGTAATAATATATTCATCATTGTTTAGCGGATTAAATCTTTATTTGTTTTAATTATTATAATTTAAAATTATCAAAAATTAATAAAAATGTCAAGTTGAACTAAGTAATTTTGTTAATAATAAATTAATAATGGATAATATATGAACTACACGGAATTTTTTGAAGAAGTACAGCTATTGGATAAAAATAAAAAAATAAAACAGGCTGATATTGCACGCTGGCTGGAAACATCAACTTCAAATTTAAGCCAAAAATTTAGTAATAAAAAAAGCGAAGTAACACTTTCAGACATAGAAAAATTTCAAAAAAATTCGGGTATAAATCTTTTTATAAAAGTTAATAATTCAACAATGATTGTAAATAATTCAAAAGAGCGGCAATTTGATTCAAATTTGTGCATAAAAAAAAGCGGTTTTGGAAACAGAATTTTAGATATTAAAAATAAGAATAATTTATCTGAAATGAAAATGGCAGTATTATTAAATATTACGGAAATTGAATTGAATAATCTTATTAGTGAAAAGACAAAGCCGGATATAGAGCTTGTTGACAATATAAAACAAAATTTTAAAGTGTCTGTTGACTGGCTGCTTTATGGTAATTAGATACTCAGCCAAATATATTATGAACATTTAATTGTTTATGTGTTAAAATAAAATAAGAGGTTTTTATGAGAAGATTTTTATGGCGTTTATTTATAATTATATTGCTAATAAATGCTGTTGTAAGTGATATTTCTTCTGCTCTTAAATTATAAATGAGCAGTTGTTCTTTTGAACTCGATATATAAAAAGAAATTGCGCATAAAAAAGGAACTGTTTATTATCACAGTTCCTTTTTCGTACAAATTAAAATTATTGATATAACGGTGCCAATTTAGCTTCCTGTTGAGGTATAACACCTTCTTCAATCGGCAGATATACTCTGTAATCAATTACGGGGAAACAGTTATCTATTGATTCTATTTTCTTTAATTCACCATCATCAATATTGCCTGCTTCTATCATATCAGCGATTTTTTCAAATCTGTCAACGTGTTCTCTAAATCTGTCCGTTGCATAATCTTTAGCCTGCCATGTAGTAATAAGGAAAGGCCAATCAGAACTTTGGAGAAGTAAATTTTCTCTTGCCAGTTGATTTAAAGCTCTGTGTAAAAGTTTATTTTCTGGAATTTTTTCGTATTTTGAAACAATATCAATAATACGTTTTTCACAACCGTGAATAATCGGCCACATCCACTCGGTTAAATGGTTCATCCATACATAGAAATGACCGCCTTGTCCCCAGGAACTTTCAGGAATTTGAATAGTATCAACAGGCGGATGTTTTTCGAGATATTCACCTGCTGTACATCTTTCTATTTCAGGTATAAAGTTGTTAATTTTTCTTACAACCTGCTTAATAAATTCAATACCTTCAAACCACCAGTGTCCGTATAATTCGGTATCAAAAGAAACCATTAACAAGCCTTCTTTTCCCGTAGCTTTTTTATGGTCATTTAACAAATGATACAATAATGTTGTATAGTGATCAGAATTTGAGTTTACCTGATTCATTGCAAGAACGGGATCATAAAGCATTTTATCGCCTAAATCGGTTGTAGGTGAAGTAATACGCCAATAATTCATGCCTGATTTATCATCTTTTTTATGGAACTCACGATATACACCATCACCGGGGTAGCCATCTGCGGCAGACCAAACCTGAAAACCGGCTCTGTCATTTCTTCCCATAACAGCTACCTGGGCATCGGGAAGCCAATAAGCCGAAAAAGTATCATATCCGGTAGCTTCACGTTTCGGAAGCGGAATATATTCAATGTTACCGTAAATACCAACTACCCTTCTTTCACCAACCGAGTTACCGCCTTCTATTACATGAGATTCCGTAAAGAAATATTCAATATCATTATTTTGCAGGGTTACTTCAATAGCGCTGCGCCATTTTTTTTGACCGTCCTTACCGGTATATTCATAGCCTTGACGATATGCACATTCAGGAAGCCAGCAGCCTTTTGCTTTTTTTCCGAACAATCTTTTTGTAGTATCGGAACCTACTTTAAACTGTGCATTTAAGTTTGAATCCGTAGCCAAAAGCGGTGAAAATCCGTGTGTTGCAGCGGAGGTCGTAATTTCAATACAGCCTAAATCCTGATATTTTTTAAATGCGCTTACTAAATCTTTATTATATTTATTAATAAAAGAGTCTTTTATATGATTAAACCAATTGTAATAATAATTTGCGAGATATTTTAAATGCTGTGAATGAGGAACTTTGGGATCCGGATATCTTTCTAAATCTTTTGATACCGATTTTATTCTTGAATCCAAATATTCTACAAATCCGTTTTGCAAATGTTCATCATTAAGCTGCTCAGCCAATATCGGAGTAATACCGACAGTTAATTTAGCCTTAATTCCTTCTTCTTCATATAATTCTGAAATTGCATTTAACAGCGGAACGTATGTTTCAGACATACACTCATATAAATTTTCCTCTCCAAACGGCCACATCCCTGCCTTTCTGTAATAAGGCAAATGCGAATGTAACATAAATACAAATGAACCTACTGTCATAAAATCCTCCGATTTTTGTCTAATCCGGTGTAACACTTTGCTCAGGTAATCGAAAAATGCATTTAACCGCACCTTTTCCGTATTTATCACAACCGGCAAAATGATTACTAATTATAAAATTGTTATATCACAAATATTAAAAAAATATAATCTTGCATAACTAGTTCGATAGTATTGTTTACAAAACTTAGAAATTTTAAAATTCATAATTTTTAATTTATTTTACAATATTTGAACCAGCAATTTAATAAAAATTATATTTCGGTTAAAATAAAAATGTTAAAACTATTTCTGTGTATCATAAGAAAAGGAAAACGGGACATTAAGCATGGTTGAAACTAATTACAAAAATAAAGTATATGCCGAAACTTCTTTTATCCCCGGCAGATGGAATGATGAAATCAATGTCCGGGACTTTATACAAAAAAATTATACTCCTTATAAAGGAAATGCTGATTTTTTAGCTCCGCCTACAGCAGATACTCTCAAATTATGGGGTAAATGTATTGATTTATTTAATAGAGAACGTGAAAACGGCGGAGTTTTAAAAATGGATACAAAAATTGTATCTTCAATAACTTCTCATAAAGCGGGATATATTGATAAAAATATTGAAAAAATAGTCGGTTTACAGACTGATGAACCTTTAAAACGTGCAATGCAGCCATTCGGAGGAATAAGAATGGCAGAAGGTGCTTGTGCTTCTTATGGTTATACCGTTGATAAAGAAGTCGGCGAAATATTCAGAAAATACAGAAAAACTCATAATCAGGGAGTATTTGATTGTTATACCCCCGAAATGAAAAAGGCAAGACACGCTGCAATTTTAACGGGCTTGCCGGATGCCTACGGCAGAGGACGCATAATAGGCGACTACAGACGTGTTGCTTTATACGGTATTAACAGATTAATTGAAGATAAACTCGGGCAGCATTCTTCAATAGAAGGAGAAATGACTCCCGATAAAATTCAATTAAAAGAAGAATTGGCAGAACAAATTAACGCGTTAAAAGAAATGATTGAACTGGGCAGAATGTATGGTTTTGATATTTCTCAGCCGGCAAGAAATGCGCGAGAAGCTGTTCAATGGCTCTATTTCGCATATTTAAGCGCGGTAAAAGAGCAGAACGGGGCTGCTATGAGTATCGGAAGAACTTCTACCTTCCTTGATATTTATATTGAAAGAGATTTAAAAGAAGGAATTTTAACAGAAATACAAGCTCAAGAACTCATTGACCATTTTATAATGAAATTAAGACTTGTAAAATTCGCAAGAACACCTGAATATAATGCTCTGTTTTCGGGCGATCCGACATGGATAACCGAATCAATAGGCGGTATGGGAATTGACGGAAGAACTCTTGTTACAAAAAATTCCTTCAGATATCTGCATACTCTTGAAAACCTCGGAACTGCACCTGAACCGAATTTAACCGTGTTGTGGTCAGCTAAGCTTCCTTCTGATTTTAAAAAATATGCGGCTCATATTTCTATTTCGACATCATCAATTCAATATGAAAATGATGACTTAATGCGCAGTGTTCACGGTGATGATTATGCTGTTGCCTGCTGTGTTTCTTCTATGGTTGTAGGAAAAGAAATGCAGTTTTTCGGAGCAAGAGCAAACCTTGCAAAATGCTTACTCTATGCTATAAACGGCGGTATTGACGAAAGATTAAAAGAACAGGTAGGCCCGAAATACAGACCCGTTACCTCCGAATATCTTGATTACGAGGAAGTTATGGAAAAATACAATGATATGCTTGAGTGGCTTGCCGGTTTATATGTTAATACTTTAAATGTAATTCATTATATGCACGATAAATATTGCTACGAAAAAGCTCAAATGGCACTGCATGACAGAGATGTTAAACGCTATTTTGCAACGGGAATAGCAGGTTTATCGGTTGTTGCCGATTCACTTTCCGCAATAAAATATGCAAAAGTTAAAACTGTTCGTGATGAAAACGGAATTGTTACCGATTATGAAATCGAAGGGGATTTCCCGAAATACGGCAATAACGATGACAGAGTCGATAAAATAGCAGTGGATTTAGTTCATAATTTTATGAATAAAATCAGGAAACATTATACCTACAGAAATTCAATTCCGACAATGTCTATATTAACAATTACTTCAAACGTTGTATATGGTAAAAAGACAGGAAATACACCCGACGGAAGAAAAGAGGGCATACCTCTGGCTCCGGGGGCAAACCCCATGCACGGACGTGATGAAAATGGAGCCGTTGCCGCACTTGCTTCCGTTGCTAAACTGCCGTTTAAAGATGCTCAAGACGGTATTTCAAATACATTTTCAATTATTCCTGACGCTCTTGGAAAAAATGAAATATTTCTTGATGATTTAAGCATAAATTTCGATTGCGGATGCTCTGAAGGAAATTCGGATTCATATTTTACAAAAGATAAACGTAGTTGTTTTGTATCTTCACCTATACGGAAAGGGAAAGATACAATTTCAGACAATCAAAAGCAAACAAGTAAAGTTTAGTTAGGGGAATTATTATGACTACAATGCAGGAAGAAAATTTAATAAATTTGATTGACGGATATATGGAAAAAGGCGGACATCATTTAAATGTCAATGTATTAAACAGAGAAACTCTTATTGAAGCTCAAAAACATCCGGAAAAATATCCTCAGTTAACAGTAAGAGTATCGGGTTATGCCGTTAATTTTAATAAATTGACTAAAGAACAGCAGGATGATGTTATTTCAAGAACATTTCATTCGTCTTTAGGTTAAAATGCAAAAAGGTAATATTCATTCTATTGAAACTTGCGGAACGGTTGACGGCCCCGGGGTCAGGTTTGTTGTATTTATGCAGGGCTGCCCTATGCGCTGTTTGTATTGTCATAATCCCGATACTTGGGATACAAAAGACAATAAAATATTGAGTATTTCTCAAATTTACCGAAAGTATGAAGGGGTAAAAGAATTTTGTAAAGGCGGATTAACCGTTACGGGCGGCGAGCCTTTATTGCAGATTAATTTTGTTATTGAACTTTTTAAAGAATTTAAATTACATAATATTCATACTGCTTTAGATACTTCAGGTGTTTTATTTAATTATGATAGTATTGATAAATTTAATAATCTTATAAAATATACAGATTTAGTTCTTCTTGATATAAAGCATATCGATGAAAATGAACATAAAAAATTAACAGGTCACTCAAATAAAAATATACTGGAATTTGCACAATATTTATCTGACAATAATATTCCAATGTGGATACGGCATGTTTTAGTTCCTGATATTACGTTTAATAAAGATTATTTGCTCAGACTCGGCAAATTTTTAAAAAAATTAAATAGTATAAAAGCTCTTGATGTATTACCTTATCATGATATGGGAAAAATAAAATATGAACGGCTGGGAATAAATTATCCGTTGAAAGATATTTCACCGCTGTCAAAAGAAAATGCCATACAGGGCAGAAATTACATTATAGAAGGAATACATTCTATACTTTAACTCTTATAACTTCAACGCTTACATCTTTTGGAGATTTGATATTTTTTTCATCGTAAGTGATTTTAACCAGCTGATAGCTATGAGCTAAATCAGAAAAAGCCGGTGCTGAAATATGCCAAATTCCTTTGTCATCTTGTTTTATTGACTCCTCGTGATAATGCCCCGAGGACATAAGAACAATATTTGAGTGTTTCTTGATAACTTCACGATACTTATCCGTATTAAGCATTGAAAGTTTATATTCCTCTCTTGGAGGATTTAACGGAGAATGCTGAAATATTATAAACATTTTTTTTGAATATTTTGTTAAAAGTTTATCAAGCCATATAAGCTGCTCATCGGAAACTTCTCCGTGATTAGACGGAGCAAAATCAGGTGTATCATCCAATACAACACATATAAAATCACTGTTAGGCTTAAAATAATAGTATTTTTCTCGGTCTTTTTGATTATGATTAAAAGTCGTTACTATATCAAGATATACATCCTTTTCAAGTCCGTTCAATTTATGTGCATCATTATTACCCAATACAAGATAATAAGGTATCCTCCACGGATATAAACAGCTCATTAAACCTATAACATTTTCTTCCGTAGATTTATCAACGTTATCACCCAGGAAAACTGCAAAATCAGCATTTTTCTTTTTCAATGAGAGATTGAGAAAATACAAATATTTATCGTTCTCCTGATTACCGTATGTGTAATGGACATCGCCTATTTGAGCAAATTCCAATACCTCGGCATTAGCGTTTGTTTGAAAAAACGCCGATAATAAAAATATAAACACTGTTTTTTTTAAAAATTTAAGCATTTCTGCGTTTCTTTATTGTCCTTTGCAAAAGAAGTGCCTGTTTCAAATCTTCTTCACTAATAATTTTCATTGCCAGAAAGATTTTGCCCATCGGCATTTTTTGAAATCTCTGTATATCCAAAACCATCGATAAATGAAGCAGATTAACTTTTCCCGCTTCGATTAATATTTCGCCAAGCCTTATATAAGGCACATCCTTCCACTCATCAATATTATACAAGTTTCTCATAAGCCTATTATATCAGAAAAAAAGCAAGCTACAAATACTCGCTTTTTCTCAAAAACATTTATGCACTATGCTGCTTTTATGTGCAATTTTTGTGCATGTGCTGCATCTTGAACCTGACTTAATCCTTCGGTATCACCTGATACATCAGGGTTGTATCCCATTGCAGCCTGTGTCCTGCCTAGAGCAGCTGTTTCAGCTTCCATCTGTGTATCAATTTCTGTTTGAGTTGTTGTACCATAATCAACTTTAGGTTCAGCTGATGTTCCTGAAGCACCGCGTGTACGTTCTGCAGCATTAGCTCCATTTACTCCGCCTGTTGCTCTAATTCCTGTTAAAGATAAGAAACTGTCGCCACCGTTGACTTTGCCATGTTTTGCATCAATTGCATCCATTTGCTCGGTAATAGTTTGTCCGCCACCATGATAAGAACCGCCGTAACCGCCGCCTTGGACTCCACGAGCTCCGCCTTGAATACCGCCGGCATTCATGCCGCCTTGCAGCGTAAGCCACTTATCTTTGTTGTATGGTAAACCTGTATTTATGTCCGGAAAACCCATTTTACATATATCTCCTATGTACATATATAAAAACATCAGAAAGTGAAAAATTGCGCGTTTAATTTAAATTTGTTACAAATATTACAAAAAATTTAAATTAATATTTCTTAAAATTTGCTGAATTTTTGTCAATTATTTCATTCATAGCACTTAGAACTTTAGGAAAGTATGATTAGGCATAACGGTATGAGATTTAACCCCAGAAATTTTCGCATTGCCGAAAGAATTGATGATATAAGAAAAAGACTGCAAAATAATTTTTCCGAAACAAGAATACAAACTCCCATTAAGACAAGAAGAGAAGATAAAAGAGATGTCTTTACATATTCGGTTTTAAGGAATACTCCTGCAGTTAAGATAGATATAAAAGAAAGAGTTATCAAAACATCTGAAAAAATAAAAAGAGAAATAAAGGAAATTGCCTCAATATTCAGTTCTTTTTCCGATACTGCAAGAGTTAATTCTAAAATATTATCTAAGGTTCAGCACGGAGCAACTGTAGAGGTTGACGGAATTGAAAAAAATTTAACTGCCGAGCCAAATTTTTCTTGTGATTTTCATTATGCAAACACTAATTTATTTTCCATGAATTTAGAAGTACGGCTAAGACAATTGTTGAAAGTCAAAAGTATCCAAGACATAGAAGCAATGGTTTCCAATGTAGCAAAAACAACCGGCGCGCCTGAAAACACCGTAAAGGAAGTTTTAGCAGGATTAACTCAATTTGCGGAGTATTCTCAATTAAATGTAATTGAAAAAAAACTTGGCGAATTAGGTATCGGATACATACGTGTTCCTAAAGAAATCGGATTAAATATTAATTCTGTTTTGCATTATTTAGAAAGTAAAAAGAAACAAATAGATTTGGGCTACTTAAATGCAAAAGAAGCATTATTTCTTGATGAAACGGTATTATCTTACTTAAAAGATTTAAAAGATAAAGCTCCTCTGGATTTTAGAGATTTAAAAGAAGAAATCGACAGATGTAAAGTAAAAGTATTTCATTTAAGCGGATGGAACAATGTTATAGACGGACAAGATATTTCACACGGTTTTTTAGGACACCAAATTGATTTAGAAAGCTCTGCAATTGCAGTAATCAATAAAATGAAAAAAGAAGGAATTTCCCTTGAAGAAGCTTTAAACGGAGATTTTTTGAGAAGGGCAAAAGGAATATTAGGCGAGGAAACAGAAATAACAGTAATTGAAAACAGAAAAGCTCCAACTCTAAATAATATTGCCGATAATTTAAATTCTCTATATCCTTCTCATAAAAGAATAAAAGCTGTTATTGATACTATTATTGAACAGATGATGCCTGCTTCTCATTATTCTGTTCAGGAAATTACAAAAGGACGGGAACTTATTGCAAAGTATTTTGAGGCTATGCTAAGCTGCCATTCCTCTGAAACTATGACGGATATGTTAAAAAATAAATTTGCTGAAATAAAAAATATTGTTCAAAAACAGGGTAAGTCATCAGATGATGTATTATATGTAATTCCTGCCCGCGGAAAAAGTTTTGAACTTGTAACATATCAATATGTCAATATAAATAAAATAAATCCTAAAAAAATTATTTATTTTAACGGCAGAGAAGATCCGCCTGTTGATTTAAATGATAAAATACTTGTAATACTTGATGATATAGTTGGAAGCGGAGCTTCCATAGTGCAGGAAGAATTTAGTTACGGCAGTTTTGTCAATAATCCCGATATTAAAAATACCGGTATTATTTTTTCACCTATAAGCAGTTTAAGAAGCGGTATTGAAAATGTTTACAATGAAATGGTTTATTTAAACAGAGCAGCTGATGATTTTTTTATTCCGGGTACTACTGTTGATTATAGAAAATTTGCAAATACACTTACAAAAGAAGAACAAAACTTACTTGCTAAACTTTTAGGTGATTTTGGTTACGGCGACGGTTATGCATGTACCTCTGTTCCTTATATGCTTCCCGATAATAATACTATGGCTTCGGGATTACTTCTTAAATATTGTATTAATAATATTAAAGGCAGTAAATGTTCGGATTGGTTTCATTCTTTTAAAAGTTTGATTGAACAAAAAATGCGTATGAATACTTGACAAAAAAGAAAATTTCAGATTTATATAATTAAGTAAGACAGGAAAAACAATGATTGTAACCAGTTCAAAAATAAATATTACAGGATATAATTTTATGAAACCGTTTTTAAAAAAATTACAGTTTAATAATTGTACTGCGATACCGGATTCATTTAATGAATTAATTGGTAAAATGGAAAATGCAGCTAATCATAATGAAGTACTCGATATTCTTTATAAAAATGTTGAAAAGGGAGAACTTGAACTTAAAAACGGAGTTTTATTCAAACATGGAGAATACATAATTCAAAATATGTTTAAAGATTTTGGAAATTTATATGAGTATAATTTAAAAAAAGTAAATAATTTAGGTCTTGATATCGCACCTGAGCATATAAAGACAATAATCAAAGACAATGATATGTTTCTTATCACCAAAATAAAAGGTACTAAAAACGGTGATTTAATACCTTACTGCAAAGTAAAAGAAAAAGTTTCAAGAAAAAATAAGCTTGCAGCTTTTTCTGATATGCAAAAGCTTACAAAAGCAGGTTTAGCTGACGATAAAATATTGCATTCGTCTGATATTTGGTTTGCAACTCCGGATGATAACAGGATAGTAATTCCTTCCTTTGAAAGATTAAGACCTTTAAGCGTTGGAGAGAATCAAAAAGCATTGGAATGTTATCATAATATAATTTTTAACTAAAAAAATTTATATTTAGTCTATATTACAAATTTTCACCTAAAATCCATTTTGAACCGACTGAAAGAGCAATACCCGTTCTTCCGCCGTTTCTTATCATTACCTGAGCATAGCCCGAAAATCTCCTGCCGAAACGTTTTTGCAGCCCTGCTCCATATTGGACATAAGGTTTAACACTTAGAGAAGGTAATTCAACATCATTAGCATGTACTTTTGATTTATCCAGAATATTCCATATCATCTGACAATTTAAGTAAGGCTGGAAACCTGATTCCGTGTTCATTATTAATTTTAATCCCGGAACAATCTGAATTGCATTAAGAGGACTCTGAGAAATTCTTAAACCGGCTGCATTTGTGTAATCAAAGGTATTAACAAATGTATATGACATTAAATAACTCGGCTGAACAATATATCGTCCTGATTTAAATTCCAAATTATAGCCTGTTTTTAGAGCTGCACCTGTTGTCAGCATTGTAAAATCATCTTTTCCATACATAGACTCGGTATTTGCAATGCCTGCACCCAGATTTGCAGTTATACCCGCAAATAAATTCTTTCTGTAGAAGGCTCCGCTTAAACCAAGCAAACCTCCGTTTTGATATGTAGAAATACCGCTATGAGTTTGATGTGAACCGTTATATCCTGCATAAGCGGAAAAAATTCCGTTCCAGCCTCTTTTTAGTTCTACCACATCCGTATCACCGCCTGCAAAGGTACCGTATCCTATATTATTAATTTCGGCATCACCTTTTAAATCAACTTTTTCAAATGTTGTATAAGGTTTAAACCATAACCCTCTTTTGGTTTCCCCTAATAAATTCGGAGAATACATCAGCTTTTCATTACTATTTATGGCATATTTGTTTCTTTCTAATACCGTCAATCTCTCTGATGAAGGTAAATTCATCATTGAATCCATATTTGTAAAGGAGGTATCATAACTTGCAAGCTGATTAAAATATCCGCCTGTTTGTGCTGCAACGGGTTCTGCCATTACAGCAGGATTATAGCTTTTATAGCTGTCTTTTCCGTACGGTGTTTGAAATACCAGACTGCCGGAATTTTCATCCTCAACATAAGAAACATTATATTTATATATCGGCGTTAATACATCAGATAAGTTTGCACTGATATTTCCGATTAATTTTTCACTTTTAGAGGATTTACCCACAACAGGAATAACATATTTATCCTGTTTTACATCTTTTACATTTATATAGTTTATATCTGAAATGTTTAACTTAACATCTTTTTTGGTTACATCATCAGAATTATTAAATGCAAATTTATCTATTGTTTTATTTTTAAAATCCAAATCAACAAGAACATTAGTATTTTCATTAAGCTCCATTTTTGCAAGATTTATTTGTGAAGCCGTATTATTTTGAAGGTTTAAGGTACCACCGTTAAA
The DNA here is from genome assembly GCA_905234915.1 of Candidatus Gastranaerophilales bacterium. Taxonomy (GTDB): domain Bacteria; phylum Cyanobacteriota; class Vampirovibrionia; order Gastranaerophilales; family Gastranaerophilaceae; genus Avigastranaerophilus. The sequence goes on along the minus strand of CAJOJP010000021.1, from coordinate 21,307 downwards.
TTTTACGGAATTTGTACCGTCAGAGGAAAGATATTTATCATTCTTAACTTTCATAATACCGTCATTAAGCTGCCAATCCGTATTAGTACTTGTTCCTGCAAGTGTATTAATTTTAGCACTTTGATTAACGGCTGTCGAATCAATTCCGGTTATTGTTATATCATTTCCTTTTGCATACAAGGCTGAAATTTTGTTATTTTGCATTTCACCCTGTATTTTGCCTGATATAACAATTTTATTTTTATTTAACGCATTTATCGTGGCAGAAGAATCTTTACTTATATAAATTGAGCTTCCTTGTGAGTTTGTATTTGTATTAAATGCAGGAGCTATATCAATATTTTTTCCGTTTGTTTCTATAACTAAATTACCATTGTTTTGAACTGTATAAGTTCCTTTATATTCATTATTGCTGATTGCATTTTTAGTGCTGACTTTAACTGTAGTTTTGTCTGTATTATATTGACCGTCAATTATAAGACCTTTATTTGAATTAAAATCCAAATCTTCGCCTGTTATTTCAAATGTCGAACCGTTGACATAACCGCCTTGTGCGGGCTGTTTTTCATCTTTTTGCACTGTATAATTTCCTGTGGAACTATCCATTGCAGCATCCGATAATCCGCCTTTTGCCTCAAAAGTCGATAAATAAACCAAACGCTGTAAATTATTACTATCCTGTTTAAATACATGCTGTTTTTTATCCGTATATACGCTAAATGTATTATCTCCCATATTAACGGTTTTATCGGTAGTAAATAATTGAGCTCCGTTTTCTATCAATTCATCTAAAGAATCAAGAGTAACTGAGATACTGTCAAATTTTGCTGTGCCTTCAGAACCTTCTGTTGAATTTATTGTGAACTTATCGTTTACTATTGTTCCATTATCAGTATCAATTTCAAAACTTAATTTTGAATTATTTTCAGTTTTTAAATTAGTTATTTTATGTTCCGTTATTGCATTATTTACAGTCGATAAAGTTCCGTCTGTTTCTATTTTAACAGTACTGTTTACATTTCTTACGGAATCGTCCAATTTTAAAACAGAAGCCTTTTTTATATTAATCGTTCCTGTTCCTTTTACACCTTCCTTATCGTTTATTTCAGTATTTCCCAATATGCTGCCCGAACCGCTAAAAGTTTTTAAGTTAACCGTATTATTAATATTAATCGTTCCGTTATTTGTAAGACTATAAACTGCTATTTTTGAACCGCCGTCAAACAAAGAACCGTCAAGAGTTAATTTTGAACCAGTATTAACTTTCATTTTTATAGTATTAAACAAATAAGAATTAACCGAATAACTTTGATTAATATAATCCCACAAATGAAATTCAGAATCACCGTTGATATTATATTTGAAGGTTCCTTCATAAGGAGAGTCATTTGAACCGAAATTTAAATTTGTAAAGTATCCATATTCCTCTATAAGCTGAGGATAAGTCTGAAACTGATAACCTGTACTGCCTCCGGGTATTGATACAAGTGAATAATCACCCGAACGTACGGAATTCCATTTTGAAACTATATCACCTTGAATATCAGCTCCCTGCAATATATTAACAGCATTAACAAAAGCATTATCGGATATATATATTGCTTTATCTTTTCCGCTTACTGTTCCCGATACATTAAAAGAATTAACCAATGCACCTTGAGTTTCGACATCCGGATTGGTAAAAATCCCGACCCAAATATCATCATCGATTTTTCCGCCTAAGCTATAGCTGTAAGAACCTTTTTCCTCTATAGCCGACCCTAACATATTGGTACCGAAATCAAAACTTGCACCGATGCCGTTATTTCCTGAGGCTTCTACTTTTGCACCTTCATTTATATTTATAACGTGATTTTTACCCCAGCTAACACCTATACCTGCCGCATCATCTCCGGTTACTTTTATTTTGCTGCCGGAAGATAATTCATAATAATTATCCGTACCTTCAATTCTTGCACCTATAACACCTCTGCCTGATGATATTACATCCGATAATTGAATAACATTATTATTATTTCCGTATATATGTAAACCTACGCCTTTATCGGTATTTTCAGTATATCCTTCATTAAATGATACATTTTGATTATTTAAATATACGGATTTACCGAAATATTTTTTAGTATCAATGCCGGTATAGCCTATATCGTATAATAAAGCTAATTCCGCCTCCATAGGAGTTGACCAGTTTCTGAAATTCTGATGCGACATTAAGCTGTTTCTTAACTCTAAATGAGAAAGATTCGGTATATTTCCCTCGTACGAACTTACCGGAAGCCCATAAACGGTTTTACCATAACCATTATAAGAATAACTTTTCAGTCCGCCGTTTTTATAAATCCAATCTTGTAAAATTGGTTGTAACAAGTTTGTCATTTGAACTTCAGTATAGGTATTATTATTATATTGGTATGTATAAGTATTTGTTTCGCTGTTATATACAGGCGTAATATAATCGGTTAATCCTTGTGCCGTTATTATTTCATTGAGCGATAATCCGGTTAATGTTTTTAGAGTTTTTGCGCCCGTAAAATAAGGAGCATAATTATATATATCGAATGTACCGTTTCCGTTTTCGGTATATTTAATTTGCACTCCGTTTGATGCCGAAACTTGCAAATTTTCATCCATAATTTGTGATGTATTTGAATTATATGGTGTTCCCTTATAAATTTCCAAAAAAGAATCGTAAGCAGTTATAGGGCTGTCAGTTCCTGAGGAAAAATAGAAATTTGTATCAGGTACTGTATCATTCTGGTTATATTTATATATATTTGCGCCTGTTGCAACACCGAGAGCATGCATTAATTCATGTGATATTGTTGAATATAAAGAAGGTAAAGTACCTCCTTTATACAATGAAGAATATACCGGATTTGTATCCCATCCGTCCAGTAAAGCCCCTTTTCCTATTAAAATAGCCCCTATCACATTATTTGTTGATGTATTCGTCTGCAAATAATAAGGTAAATTTGGAGCATATGCACTTGCGTTATATATGTCATTCGTATATATAGCTAATATGATAGGCGAAGTACGGGTGTGAATATTTAATATATCAAGCCAATCTGAAGCAGCTGCTTTTATTGAATTAATACTGTTGGAATCTAACGTATAAGTTGATGTTGCATAAACAGGAACAGGATTTGAAGGATCCTCCGGATTTTCCTGAAAATCCAGTATTACCGGTGCTTCTTCATTCTCGTTATAAACGTTAATTTGAAAAACGGGAGAATCAGTATCATGGATTTTATATGAATCAGAGGCAAATGCATAAGAACTCGCAAAAACTAACAACGCTGCAGATAAAATTATATTTCTTTTTTTATTTTTCATTAATATATCTTTCCAATTAATTCTTAAATTCTTTTATATTAAAACTACCATAACATATTTTAAAATTTAAGAACAGAACACATTATAATTTATACATGCCCTGTATTTTTAAAAAATAACAGCACATAATTTTTATTAAAGAACAAAAAGTTCGTGTTATAATAAAAAAGGGTATGTAAATCGATGCATAAAGTATTAACGGATAAGATTATAAACAGGCTTACTTTGTATCACAGTATTTTATCCGATTATATAGAGAAAGAAATTGAGTATATTTCAAGTCCGCAAATAGCTGATTTATTGCATATTGATAACACGCAGATTCGTAAAGATATTGCAATGATTGGTTATAAGGGAAAGTGTAAAGTCGGGTATAAGACTGGTGAACTTAAATGTAAAATAGAAGCTACTCTAAAATTTAAAACTGTTAAAACGGCGGTTATAGTAGGAGCAGGTAATTTAGGAATGGCATTAGCAAAATATGATAATTTTGAAGCCTACGGCTTTAAAATTACTGCCTTGTTTGATAATGATCCGGTTAAAATAGGAATTAAAATAAATGAAAAAGAAGTTTTTAATTTAAATGAACTTCAATTTATTATTGATAAATTTAGTGTAAAAATTGCAATTTTAACGGTTCCTCGAAAATTTGCACAGAAGGTAACTGATTTTCTTGTAAATGCAGGAATAAAATATATTTGGAATTTTACTCCGTGTGTACTAAATGTGCCTGATAATATACAGGTTTGGAATGAAAATTTAATAGGTAATTTCCTGCAATTTACCGTAGGAGTTGAAGATAATCAGACTTTTTAATTAATAAATGTTTACAAATTAAGAAAATTTAAAAAAATTTGTCAATTTATTTTTTCTTTGAACCTTTATATAAATTGTAGTGAGGTATAATAATCATTAATGTCTGAATTTATTAAATATATATTGAATAAAGAATTTCAAGACCTTATGAACATGGTATGGGGGCTTTAGGTTGTCATGATTTCGGAAATTGCTCCAAAACTTGTATCAAAACTTGGCTCGACTGATTCTAAAATACCGTTAGGAATTAAGGACACCTTTAACAGTGCAGGCTATACTTATTTTTCTTATGATGCCGGCGGAGGTGTTGAAGGAAAAGACAGGTTTGTTGATGAATTTGGAACAGGTGCTATTTGGCTTTTTGGAATTCCCCTGTATAAAAAAATTGTAGATAAAACTATTTTTAAGTTCGCAAAAATTTCTCCCGAAGCAGATGTAAGAGTTGTCAAAGATAAAAAATATCTTAATCTTTCAATAAAACATGCTCCCACTGATGAAATTTTGAAAGATTTAAAAACAGCCGGTAAAAATATAGGTAAAACAAAAGCTCTTACATTGGCAAAATTCGGTATTTCAATGGCACTTACAATGTTGTCTTATTTGGGATTAACAAAGTTAAAACAAAAAATGACAAGATTAAACATTGAAAAAGAATTTAACGAAAATATGAAGTCCTCGGGACTTCAAGAAAAAACAAATGAATTGAAAAATATACCGGTAAATAAAAAATCCGGTGTATTTTCCGAATTTGAAAATTTCAGCTCAAGTAAAAAATCAAAATATAATCCTTCTTTTGGGTCAGGAATTAAAACCGCTGAAGAATTTATACTCAATCCTGTTAAGAACATGATATTGCTTGATGTGGGAATTACGGGAGAAAGACTTTCAACTGCAAGGACAGAAGGAGAATTTAAAGAATATGGCATAAAAGAAGGTTCTTTCCTATTTTTTGTTTATTGTGCCGGAGAATTAATTAAAAAAAGTTTAGAAACTGCTTCTCAAAAGTTATTTAAAATTCCTGTTGCACTAGATGCTCAACTTTTGTCGTCTGATTTTGCAAAAGATATATTAACAAATAATGAAATGCAAAAAGAAATTAAAAATTTCAGTGCAAAATTTACTAAAAATACTGATAACAGTGAGCTATATAAGTTTTTATTTAATAATCAAAATCATACCGTAGTTAATGCGGCAAAAAAATCGGGAATAATTTCTACAGTAAAAACTAAAGACGACCAAATAAAAATCGATACGAGAAAATATATTGACCCCGATAAAATAAACCAACTGGTAAAAAATCTTGAAGATTATATTAAATTTGGAAAAAAATCTAAAGATATAAATAAATATTTAGATAAAGTAAGAATTCTGAAAGTAGCTGCAACCGTACTTAGTATCGGAGCAAGCTGTTTATCTCTCGGCTATCTTGTTCCGAAATATATGTATGAATTCAGACACAAACAGCAAGACGGAAACCGCGATTTCCATGTAAAAACAGAATATGAAAAAGAACTTGCTGCAAAAGCTGCTAAAAAATATTAATTATCCGCTTTTTTTATATGTAATGAAACTATCAATACTGATATTTTTATATTATAACTTACGAAAATTGCAAGTATTTGTTGTAATCCGACAACATCACTTGCATAAATACGGAAGGTTTATTTTTTTTATTTGTGTTTTGGTTATATATTTTTTTGTTTTGGCTGTTTTTCTGAGTCTTTAATTGTATAACATAAACCAATAGCTATACCGATAATACATAATAACTCAAAGATTTGAACTATATTCATTATCTTACCTCTTTTATTTTATTTGTCAGGGTTGTTATTTTTTTCGATAAATTGTAACTTTTTTGCATAAATCTATAACCTACCAAAAGTCCTACAACAAAAAGAATTACATTCATAATTGAAAAATTATACAACAAACCAATTAAACCACCTATAATACCAATAACTACAGTATTACAATAATTCCGTAATGCAATACTATCAGTTATTTTCATTTCGATGTATTTTATTTATATTTCTTTATTTTCCATACCTTCATTATACATCAATTATTACAAAAACTTCATGAACTTTGTAACAATTTTAACACCGTGAAATTCCCTTTAATTAATCAGCATGCTTTCAGGCACATTTATTATTGAATTTAAAGGGAAAAACATCAAAAAATGCATTAAATTAACAAAACGGCGGTAACGGGAATTGAACCCGTGTTTGGAGAATGAGAATCTCCCGTCCTGACCCCTAGACGATACCGCTTTAATTGTTTTTATTATAACACAAAATAAAATTTAGTGTATCAAAATATATAGCTTAAAAAAATTTATTTTGTGTATAATATAAAGTAAAGAAGCATAAAAGGATATGTTATGAAAAAGATATTTTCTGTTTTTGTTGTATTTTTTACGATAAGTATTATGAGTGTATTTGCAGCCGATTGGACAACGCAGGCTAATGTAAACAGAGTAAATACAATAGGTAAGGCACTTTTAGAAAAAAATAATCTGCCTTCTCAAGTAACTTTTGCTGTAATAGAAACAGATGAAATTAATGCTTATGCGGATGGAAACAATCAAATATGCGTTTATACGGGACTTTTAAATTATGTAAATGATGATGCTGAATTAGCAGGTGTTATAGCTCACGAGATAGGTCATATTGTTAACAATCACGTAGCAAAACAAAGTATAATAAATGCATTGACTTCAACCGTAATTTCACGTTCAAATATAAATCAGCAATTAAAAACAGGGGCGGCTGTTGCTCAAAATCTTACAATGAAAAAAATGTCACGCACGGAAGAATATGAAGCGGATATTACTGCTGTGGATTTAATGACAAAAGCCGGTTATAATCCTTTGGCTATGGTTTCCGTATTATACAAAATCAGCGGAAATTATGTTGATATAATTCAAGACCACCCTTCGGGCGATAAGAGGACAATGTATTTATATAATTATATTACATACACGTATCCCGAAAAATTAAAGCTCGGATATAATACCGATTCATATAAGCAGTTTATGAATTATGCGCAGCCTATAGTAGATTCAAGAAACGCAAGTCCTTCTAAATTAAATGCTTTTAAAAAAGAGCAGGAACAATTGAAAGCTAAAAGACTTGCAAAACTTGAAAAATATAAAAATTCAACCAATGAGCTCGGCTGGCAGGCTTCTTTTACTATGTTAAAAGCTCTAATGTCAGCTTCTCAGGAATAATAAATTAACGGAATTGGAAAAGAATAAGTAATGAAGCGTATAGCTTTAATAAACCATGGTTGTGCTAAAAATTTAATAGATTCTGAGCTGATACTCGGTAAATTGGCTCAGGAAGGTTATGAAGTAACTTTGGATGATACAAAAGCTGATATTGTTATTGTAAATACCTGTTCTTTTATTCATGATGCGGAAAAAGAATCCGTAGCATCGATTTTTGATATGATTAAGTTGGGAAAAAAGGTTATTATAGCAGGGTGTCTTCCCCAAAAATACAAAAAAGAACTTCAAGAACTTATTCCGGAAGCTGTTGCATTTGTGGGTACCTCTGATTTTACAAAAATTTCGGATATAATAAAAAATCTTGAAAAAGATAATAAATCCGATTATGAAGTCAGCGAAAATCCGGAGTATAATTATCCCGAAACCATTGAGCGCAGGCAAATTACTGTTGGGGCAAGTTCTTATATTAAAATAGCAGACGGATGTGATTTTAATTGCGGTTATTGCATTATTCCAAAATTACGAGGAAAATATAAGTCACGTAAAATCGAAAATATATTAAAAGAAGCTCAAGACCTTGTAAATAAAGGAGTTAATGAAATTGTCCTAATTGCGCAGGATACAACAAGCTACGGAAAAGATTTATACGGAAAACCTCAGCTTATTGAGCTTTTAAAGCGGCTTAATGAAATTGAAAATTTAAGCTGGATTAGAATTATGTACACTTATCCTTCTTTAATTACCGAGGAATTACTTAAAACTATTGCTTCACTTGATAAAGTTGTAAAATATATAGATATTCCCTTGCAGCATGTAAGTAAAAATCAGCTTGAATTAATGAACAGACCCGTTATTGATTATAAGCTGATGATTGAAAAAATAAGAAAAATAATTCCTTCTTGTGCAATAAGAACCACGTTTATTACGGGGTATCCGAACGAAACAGAGGAAGATTTTGAACAATTATGCGAATTTGTTAAAACAATGAAATTAGACAGGGTTGGTGTTTTTGAGTTTTCAAGAGAAAAAAATACAAAAGCCGATAAATTAAAACCGCAGATAGTCGCCAAAATAAAACACAGCCGAAGAAAAAAATTAATGGAAATACAACAAGATGTATCGAAAGAAATTAATAAAAAATTAATCGGTAAGAAAATTGATTGTATTATTGAAACTATAGGTTCAGACGGAATAATTACAGCCAGAACATACAAAGATGCGCCCGAGGTGGACGGTTTAATTTATATAAAAACAGATAAAGACCTTACTCCGGGGGATATAGTAAATGTTGAAGTAACAGGTGCAGCGGAATATGACCTTGAAGGAAAGTTCTGATTATTTTTCTAAATTAGCTGAATTAGGTATTAATATTGATAAAAAAAGTGTGCTGCTTGAAAAATTTATAGATATTTTCCTTGAATACAATCAAAAAATAAATTTAATAAGCAGAAATGATTTTCGATTTTTATTTGAAAAACATATTTATGACAGTCTTTCTTTAAATCTTTTTTTAAAAAAATATTATAAGGATACACCGTTAAATATGCTAGATATCGGTACAGGCGGCGGATTTCCGTCTATACCTGTTTCCATATTTTTTAATAATATTAATATAACAGCCGTAGATTCAACTTTAAAAAAAATAAAATTTATAGAATTTGTTAAAAATGAACTTAAACTTAACAATATTAATCCATTGTGTAAGCGGGCAGAAGAACTTTCGTTCGGAGCGGATTTTGATATTTGCCTGAGTCGAGCTATGGCTGAATTAAGAATTATTTTGGAATATGCAATACCTTATTTAAAAGAGGGAGCGTTTTTTGTAGCTTATAAATCATTAAAAGCCGAAGAAGAAATTAAAAATGCGAAAAATGCATTAAAAATACTAAATGCTGAAATTACGGAGCAAATTGAATATTCGCTGCCTATAGAAACAGAAAATAAAAGGGTGCTTATAATTATCAGAAAAAATGCACAAACTCCGGGTATATATCCGCGAAAAAACGGGTTAATTTTAAAAAAACCTTTATAAAATACCGCTAAAAGTATTATTTTTATAACATTTTATATGTAAAATCAGGTCTTGATACTCCAATTTGGGGAAATTCAGCCAGCATTCCGCAAATTTCATAAAGATATACTGCCATTTCTCTGGCAGATTTTATATTCTCCTTTGCAATATATTCCGTAATCTGTTTAATGTCAAACTGTGCTTGTTCAGTTATCTTTAGTTTAAGTTTATTCATATTGTTTAATTAAATTTTTAAAAAAAGCATCTCCATCAGCAATGCGACCTGCTTCAATATCATCAATCCCTTTTTTTATTTCAGCATTAAAGGCATTTATTCTTTCGGAATTAACAGATTTTCTTAATCTTAATAATGACATTGCATCATTTACAATCTCACTAACAGATTTATATAATCCCGTAGCCATTTGTTCATTTATAAATTTATCAAAATCACTGTTTAAAGATATTTCCATTTAAAATTCCTTGGTTTATATGTAATATTCTTTATTATACAAAAAAAAATTAAGTTTCTCAATAAAGTTGATGTTAATTTCTATAGAATTTGAATTTTTATTAAATTTAATTTTCCTGCCACATTCCGTGATGACCGCATTCAATTTCGCCATTAGGCGCAAATTCGCTTGATTCTATAGGTATTTCACTTGAATATTTCCAGCAATGACATTTATCTTTCCAATGTGGTGTTGAATCAATAAGTTCACATTCAAGTCCGTCGTTTCGCGCTCAATGGGATTCATAACAAAAACGAGATGCATTAATTAGCTGATAAGTGCATACACTTTCACAATCTTCCAAATATATATTATTAAAATTAAAAACCAATTGACATCCGCCCGTATTCCCATAAGAATTGATGCTCAAAATTGCGCGCATGCTATGATTAAAGGTTTACTTGCCGATAAAATATATAATAAATAATATAAGGGAAATTAAATACATTTTTACATCTGAAAATATATTATGGTGTATAATTGTATTTATCTGTGTAAAATAAATTTAAAACATACTGCGGATACTGCATACCTATTTTGCTAACTGCAACCCGAGGCGGGCAAACTCCTCACATTCGTTCGTCAAACAGTGCCCGCCTTTGCTGTCTGTTTTGTAAGCAAAATTACGGTATTCCGTATATGCAGTATTTATTTAAATTTATTTTACACTTAAATAAGGCGGGCATAGACGAAGTTATTGAAAAATTCTTAATGAAACAACAGAAAAAGCCCGTCTGTCTGAGCGCGTTAGCGCGAGTTACGGGCTTTGGAGTTGAATTTAGAATTTTAATAACTGAGGAAACAGACCGCCGTTTTTAATTCCTTTTGAAGTTAATACTTTCGCTAATTATGCACCATAATATATTTTTTAGTGCAAAAAAATATATAATTACTTAATATAATTCAGTTATTTTTTATTAACTTTATTATGGCGTTACATTGTTTTTTTTGTTCTTTTGCTCTGTTATCATTTCCGTAATAGCTTATATTTTTTAATTTTACGGAAGAAGTATTACATTTTGCGGATAAAAGATAATTTTCCTTAAGTTCAATAGATTCTATAAATTTAAAATACTTTTTTATTGTTGTGCTTAATTGTTTTAAAAGAATTTTATTTTTACTTAATTTTATAATAATGCAATTTTTTGCATAATCCGAAATAACGGAACAAAATTCATCGGGTGATTTATATTTTTCGTCGTAAACTTCATCAAAATCAATCAATATTGTATCGGAAGCAAAACGCTGTTTAGTATAATCATCATACAAGGCTCTGTATTTTAAATTATCACAAAGAGCTTCATCATTTGATAATGGCTGCAATACGGCAGGTGAAATATTTTTGATATTGTTTTGTATTATAAAATTATAATAATTGTCGCATAATTCATAATTATCTGTATAAAACACTTTATAAGCGGGAATTTTAGAAAATAAAGCCCAATCTCCGGAGAATTTTCCAACGCAAAAGACATCGGAATTTTCTGATAATAAGTTATCAATTAATTCATATATTTTTTTCTTTTCTTCGTCTGTAACAAATTTATAAACATTTCTTTTATGCTTATTATTATAGATATCAAATATTTTTTTCATAAAAATTAAAGCTGTTCCGGAAAAATTTAACGACAAAAGAAGAAGTATAAATTCCATGCATAAATACCATTTTGTCCAATTAAAAAAGGAAATCATTTTAATAAGGCGCGAATATTTAATCCTGTTCAGAAAATAATGTTTTAATTTATTTCTTTTTATAATTTTCATTAATTCAAAAGCTGCAAAGGAAATATAAAAAGTACTTCTTATTTGAGCTCTAAGTCCTTTTTTATTATAAGAAAAGGAGCAAAAATCATATAAAATCCATTTGCCGTTTTCAAAGGTAAAATTATGTGCCAATAAATCATTAGCAAATATTCCGTATTTTATAAAATCCAAAGCCATACTAATTGCGGTATCTGTCACATCATAAGCCATTGATTCGGTAAATTCGCTTGAATGAATGATATGTTTTATTTTTCTGTGTTTTAAAACAGATTTTTCTACTGATTGAAATTTAGTATCTATAATGTGTTCATTTATATTTTTGTTATTTTGAATAACTAAAAATAATTTATTGAAGTCATCAATCGATAAGATATTAGATATATCCCTTAATACAAAATCATTTTCAACAGATATAATTGTCATGTTATTAAATTTTCTCTCGTTTTTTTCTTTTAAAAATTTTAAATAATTTTTTCTTTTTATCTTTTTTTATTTTATCGTTGTTTTGATGTTTTATATCGTTCACATTAACAATATTTGGGATATTTTGTTTAATTTTTGGCTGAATATCATCATTAGACAAAACTAAAGGAATTTTTTTCGTTTGTTTTGCAAATCGGTGGATTGGCTCGCAAATACCTTTGCAATTAAATTCTCCATTTCCAAATTCATTAATTTCCACTTTGTTTTTGTTTTCAATTATTTGAGAGGTATAAAAAATCGGGATTGCATAAGTAGTATATTTAGCTATTAAGTTTTCATCATAGTCAATATAAATTTTATTATAAAATGCATTGTTATTATTGTAATCTATGGGGCGAAAACCTTTCGGAGAAGACTTAATTTCAATAATTCCGGAGCAAATATACTTTGCGGCTTTTTCGTCATTTGAAACAGTTTCTTTTGATTGAAGCATTATACTGTCAATTGTTTTAAAATCTATATCTTTAAAATATAAATCCTGTTCTTTAAATAATGAAATAACCTCATTTTCAACATAAGGAGAAGTACATTTATCCGGTTTAAGTATTACTTCAGGAACGTTTGAATCATCCAGATTAATTGAGGAGCCTACTTTAGCCAGATAATTATATGTAATTGCAGCTACAATCAGGATAAAAAATAAAACGCATAAAAGCCCCGAAGGATTAAAAGAATGTACTCTAAAATCTTCATTATTTATATTGCAACCGCAATTTTTACAGAAGTTATCATTTTGGGGAATTTCATTTCCGCAGTCCGGACAAAACATTATCTGCTCCTTTTAATTAATAATATCATACAAGAAAAAATATTATTTGTTTTTGGTAATTAAAAACAAATAAAAAGAGAAAAAATAGTGAAAAGATTTATTTGTTTTTGGTAAAATTTAGTAAAAGGTAAATTTTGAGAGAAGGGATAATGAAGGAAAGAATTTTACTTCTATCAATTATATCAGTATTAATAGTACTTTTGTACTTTTTTCAAAATCACATGAATACGCCATGCGCATTTGTAACTATACTTGTATTTATGAGTTTATATACTGCATATATGCAGATAGCATTTAAACATAGAGTACGCAGTGCGAGAAAAAACCCGATTCCAAAAAATTATAATTATAAACCTTTTGTAAGTATAATGATTCCGGCTCATAATGAAGCCGAAGTGATAGCAGGTACACTGGAAAATATATCAAAAATAGATTATCCCGAATATGAGATTATAGTAATAGATGACAGAAGCAGTGATAATACGGCTGAGGTTTTAGAGAAAATAAGCGGAAATTATCCGAATATGAAATTTTTTACAAGAAAAAAAGATGCATTTCCCGGTAAATCTGCCGTTTTAAATGATGCCTTAAAAATAGCAAAAGGGGAAGCAATACTTGTTTTTGATGCTGATGCCAGAGTAAAACCGGATTTTCTGAAAGAGCTTATTCCATCTCTTGAGAATGAAAAAGTCGGAGCCGTTCAGGCAAGGAAAGTAATAATAAACAGGGAGCAGAATTTTCTTACCCGTTGTCAGGATAATGAAATGGCGGTGGATACGCATTTTCAGGTAGGCAGAGATGCCGTAAAAGGGGCGGTAGAACTTAGAGGAAACGGAGAACTTATAAAAAGAAAAGCACTTGAAGATGTAAACGGCTGGAATATATACACAATTACTGATGATTTGGATTTATCCACAAGATTACAGATAAAAGGATGGGATGTTCGTTTTTGTCCCGAGGTATGCGTATATGAAGAAGGAGTTCCTTCGTGTATGCCGTTATTAAAACAAAGACGACGCTGGATAGAAGGCAGTATAAGACGTTATCTTGAGCATTTTTCGGATGTTTTAACCTCAAGAGATATATCGTTGCGTGTAAGTCTTGATATGACCGCATATATTACCGAGTTTATTCTGCCTTTGTGGGTTGTATCCGAAGTTGCCATTCAGGCATATCGTTTTGCAAAAGATGATTCAAACTGGATACTTTCATCAATGGCACTGGCAATGTTAATGTGCGGTTTCTTTTTTGTTACATTATTTTATAGTCTTCGAAAATACTTAAAATTAAAGCCGGTTCAAAATATTATACAGTCGGTATTAACCTCAGCATACATAGTAATTTTATGGTTTCCGCTTGCAATATTTATAGTATTTAAAATAATTTTTAAGAAAAATACTCTCGATTGGGGTAAAACTAAACACGGCACAACAAATAAAGTTAATGAAAATTTATGCACGGTAAAAAAGGAAGTACAAAGCGCGGAATTAACAAAAATATAAGAAGGGAGAATATATAAAGTGGACTTTACAGCATTAACAGTCGAACTTTTAAAAGGATTATATCATATTACGGGTAATTACGGACTGGCAATTATAGCGTTAACGGTAATTGTAAGATTATGCCTTTGGCCTTTGGGAGTTTCTCAGCAGCGGTCAATGCGTTCAATGCAGGTATTACAGCCTGAAATGAAAAAATTGCAGGAACGCTATAAAAATGATCCTCAGACACTCCAGAGAAAAATGATGGAGTTTTATAAAGAGCATAAATTTAATCCAATGTCGGGATGTCTGCCTTTATTAATACAAATGCCGATATTTATATTGCTTTATGCAGCGTTAATCAGTCCTATGTTTATGCAGGAGGCGGGAAATTCTAATTTTTTATTTATTAACAGAATTGATAAAACACTGAAAGGAAGTGCCGGTCTTTCTTATGACGGAGCCTTTAGTGTTTCGGAAGGCGATAAGTTTGTAATATTTAAAAAAGTTAAAGTTTCACTCGGTGATAAGGAACTTGATAACGTAAAAATTGATAAAAACGGACTTAAAGTTCAAGGCAGTATAACAGCAGGTAAAAACGTAGATTTCAAAATTAAAGACGATGATTTTACGGGGCTTAATTTTGATGAAATTTCAAAAATGACCTCTGCCGATGTAGAAATTCAGAATATGAAAACAAGAGAGGTAGAAAATGTTCATTTTGAACATAAAGGCGATATTATGGCGGCAAGTGTTCCTACTGTTATACCTCAAGGACAGTTTAATGCCGATGTATTTATTTTAATATTATTATTTGCTGCAACAATGCTTTTATCGCAAAAAGTAATGTTATCAATGAACAAAAATCAAAGCCAGGACCCGATGCAGCAGCAAATGCAAAAAATGATGGGAACAATTATGCCCGTGATGATTATATTCATGTTTGTAATTGCCCCTATTCCGGCAGGAGTTCTGTTGTATCTGGTTGTAAGTAATATCATACAAATTATTCAATCGGTAATGATTAATAAACAGCTTGAAAGGGAAGAAGCACAAAAACATCCGGTAAAAGATTTATCAAATGCAAAAACAATTAATCCCATTGAAACAAGAACAATAGAGAACGAAAAGAAATAAGTTCTGGCAAATTTAAAAAAATTGCAAAAAATCTAAAATAGCGTCATCGCGAGCAAACGCTAGTTTGCTCGCGATGACAGAAAAAATACTTAAAATTTAACTTCTTTTTTATGATTGTCCGTTTTCTTCCTCTTTTTTAGCTGTATTGTAGTTTTCTTCAGCTTCATTTTCTTCATTTTTTGTGTCTTTTTCTTTATCTTTTGCCTTTGTTTGATCAGCAGTAGCAGCTTCTAAAGTTTGCTGTGAAGCTGTTAAATCCTGCTGCGCTCTTTCTTTATCTGCTTGCGCTTGTTTTATTTCTTCTTCTTTTTTTTCAGCATCGTCATCACTGCCGCCGAATAAACCGGTTAGTCCTTTTATAATTGTTCCTAAACCTCCGCCTAAGACACCTAATTTATCAAGAACATCTACTAATGCATCTAAGGCATTCTTTTTTTCAGAAACATCATCCTTTGCAGCTGTAACTTGACCATCTGCCTGAGCTGAAGCATCTGCTGCGGCACCTGAATCCCTGCTTGCATTTAGGTAATTTTCAAAAGCCTGAAGAAGTTTCGGATTAAAACTTTGAGGTGCGTCAGGAACAGTGTTTGCATTGCTAGGTGTAGTAGTAGCCTTGCCAAAATCACTTCCGGAAATACCGGTATCGCCTCCCCCCCCCCCGTGACATTTTGTGTACCTTGAGGGTTCTGACCTTGTTGTGCACCGCTTACCGGTGTTGTACCACGTGTTAATCTTAAATCAACTGCTCCATCTGCCATAAAAGCTCTCCCATTTATGTATCTCTCTAATATACAAAAAATATATACTAATAAAAATTTACTTTTCTCTCCTGTTTTTTAAGTTTTGTAACAAATATTATAGAAAATTTGATTTTAAATTAAAGAATTAAGTAAAAAATGCCGAATATATATTTGCGATATATTTTTAACTTATCGCAGTGTGTATAAAAAGATATATATAATAGAAAGGAAAGGAGTTTATAATGAGTTGGCTGAGTCATATGTTTCATAGTAAAGGAAGCACTGAACGTGCCGCAGCAAGAAGGGCAGCACAAACACAGGGCGGACCTCAACAGATAAATTTAACCAGTACACAACAAACAGGAAATCCTACAAGTATATTTGGAACTAATTCCACCTCTGGACCTGGGAGTGTTGAAAGTCAAAGAGCTATATTACGCGATACAGGAGCTTCTCCTACCGAAAGCGGAGTGTCGCAGGAGTTGCAGGCGAAATTGGATGCGGCAAATACAGCTAATGAACAAGCTCAATCAGCTGTCGGTACAGCCCAATCGGAATTGAATGCAGCAAGAACAACATTAGAAGGTTTGGGGAGTGAACCGCAACCAGATCAATTTAAAGATGAAAAAACAGGTGAAGTTAATAACGCTAATTATACAGCAGCAAAACAAAAATATGAAGCGGCAAAAGCTGAGGTAGCCAGAAAAGAACAAGCATTTGCGCAGGCTCAAGAAAAAGCAGTTGAAGCACAGGCGGCATTTGAAGCAGCACAGGCGGAGGCTCAGCAAGCACAAAACGGTAACGCAGATACCCCTGATTTTAACAATGAACCTGCTGATGTTCTTCCGCAAGAAGAATATGAAGCTGAAAGAGGACGTTTAACTCAAACATTAGAACAAAATGGCGACGGAACTTATAATAATATCGGAACGATGCAAAGTTTAACAGGTATCGAAGATTTTTCAAAGATGACTCCTGATGATATGACAAGACTGGGCATTTCTGATACTGATTCAGCAAGACTCCAACAAGGTCAGTTTATTACCGGTTCAAAAGAAGAAATTACTCAAAAATTAACAAATATGGCAAGAGCTGCAGGTAAAGATCCCAATGATCCAGCCGTAAAAGCACAAATAGATAAATATGCCAATTCTGCCGATGCAAATAATAAACTTTATCAATTAGATCATAATCAGGCAACTAATAAGTATAAACATAAAGATGGAACCTGGGATTTAGAGCAGACACCTCAAAATGCAGATAAAAACCTCAAGATTCATAATAGACAGCTGGCAAAAGCAAAAGCGAAACAGCCGCAGGATCCTGCTGAAATTGCTGCAATTGAAAAAGAAATCAAAAACGATACAGCGGTTATACTTTCAGAAAAGCTTGAAGCCGCAGGAGTTAGTGCACAGCCTCAGTCGGATGCAACACCTTCTACACCGACAACAGGCAATCCTGCACCGACTACACCGACACCGACAACTCCGCCGGAAGGTACTACACCGCCGCCAACTTCACAAACAGACGCACAAAACCCCGCAACAGTACCAAATGGCTCGGGTTCAGGCAACGGCTCCGCTTCTGGTATGGAAAACGAATATAAAACAAACACTCTAAGCGCCCATAACGGCGAAGAATTAATGGAAGCTATAAATGGTGCAGACATTCAAACAGTTACAATAGACGGGAAACAGGTAAAAGTTGCCGTAATTGATGCAGGCGGTTGGACTTCACAAGCAGGTAGTACTATGTTGACACAAGCACATACAAAAGGCAGTCATATAGAAGGGGCTGAACGATTTATGACCCGAGCTCAATTTGATCAGCTTCAAAAAAAAGAATCAAGTACACTGCAGACTGAATATCCTGAACCACCTCTTGATGGTAGTGATGTTGGAAAAGAACCATAATAATAAACAGGCAGGCTGTACAAATTGTTTATGTCAGCCTGCTTTTTGTCATTTGCGAGGACGAACGTAGTAAGGACGATGCAATACGGCTACTGCCGCTCTTTATAGTGACAAAACAGGTATAATAAAAGTCAGGTAAGCATGAAAAAAATCTTTGTTACAATTATTGCATTAGTCATGAATGTATCTTCCCTATACGCTTATAATTTTGATTTAAATCAATTTAATGCGGATAGATCGACATGTTTTAGAACGAACGGGAATGTTAATTGTTTCCGCAATTTAATGACAAAGTATTTTTATGCCGATAAATATTATCTTAATATTCTCCGCTATGACTGCGGATTAATACTTGAACACGAAAAACGCTATAAAGAAGCATTATTGGAATTTGATTATATTTTGCAAAATGAAAAAAGAAACACAAAACTGATTGCATTAACTAAACAGGAAAAACAAAAAACTTCTGATATATTAAAAAAAATAGAAGATGCAAAAAGAAACGACTACGGCGATTATTATGACTATTATAATTCAGCAGCGTGGGAAAATCCTAAAGATATAAAAGTCTATATTAACAACGCTTATGCCAGAAGCTACGGTAAAAGCTATATTTACCAGAAGGCATTTCAAATTTGGGAGGATAGTCTTGAAGGTTTAATTCACTTTAATTTTGTTTCAAATCCCGAGGAGGCTGATATAATTTGCGATATTGTAACAAAAGTTGATGTAAATGTTAACGGAAGAACTTATTACGGTAATCTTACCGAGAAAAACGGAAAAAAGTATTTCCAAAAAGTAAGAATGTTTTTATCTAATATTAATGACATGGGCGCAGATAATACAAACTCCATAATATTAACCACTGCCCTGCACGAAATAGGGCATGCTCTCGGTATAAAATATCACAGCAACAGTATTAATGATATTATGTATTATGAAATTCATTCATACAGAACAGATACTTTATCAAAAAGAGATATTAATACGGTTAAGAAAATATACGGAAGCATATATTAATTAATATGAATATAAGAATAATTGCTGTAGGAAAACTCAAAGAACAATATTTAAAAGCTGCTTTCAGCGAGTATGAAAAACGATTAGGCTCATATTGCAAATTTTTGCTGACTGAAATTCCCGCAGAACAAATTATTGATGATTCTTTATGTGAAAAATATAAAGAACTGGAAGCCGATAAAATTATACCTTTAATAAAATCAGAGTCTTTTGTCATTACACTTGAAATAAAAGGCAAAAAATTAAGCTCGGAGGAATTTGCTCTGAAAATAAAAGAAATAACAAATAACGGAATTAATGATATTATTTTTATAATAGGCGGAGCAAACGGTTTAAGTACGCGCATAAGTAATATTGCCAATTTTAAATTGAGTTTTTCCGACATGACTTTTACTCATCAAATGATTAGAATTTTATTGGCTGAACAAATCTATAGAGCTTTCAAAATTAATTCCAATGAACAGTATCACCGCTAGAATTATCTTTTTTATTATTTGTTAAACTACTTGAAATTTATTAAATAAATTACTATAATAATATTTTGTAGATAACAATCGGTAGTGATTAATATTTAATTTCCATCGCAAATTATTTACATATTTAAGACAAATACCCCATAATTTAAGGAGAAATCACATGTACGAAGACGAAAAACTTATTTGCGAAGAATGCGGAAGCGAATTTGTTTTTACAGCGGGTGAAAGGGAGTTTTTTGAACAAAGAGGCTTGAAAAATAAACCAAAACGCTGCCCGGAATGCCGCAAAAACAGAAAACAAAAAGGCAAAAGGAAATTATTTGAAGTCACTTGTTCAAAATGCGGATGTCAAACTAAAGTTCCCTTTAAACCGGCTCCGGATAAAGAAGTCTATTGTAAAGACTGTTATGCCGCCGCTAAACAACAAGAAGCAAAATAACTTAAAAATATACAGAAAAGAAACTGCCATAAAAGCAGTTTCTTTTTGTTTTAAATAAAATTATGCCATTTTACAAATAGTTAATCTTGAATCGTTTACACTATAACTGTTTGATTTTACCTGATCAGAGGAATTACCCTCAATTGTTGTTATTTTTCCGCCCTTATTTGATTTAACAATACCGATATGATAGAAGCGATCATATCCTCCTCCGCCATCTTGAAATAATACTATATCACCCGGTTTTGCTTTACTTGCACTGACTGTTTTCTTTGCACTTTCGGCAGCTTGCCCTATATCGGGACAATACCATTTATTCCCGACATTTTTATACCAGCTTGGTGCCTTGCCGCCCATTACGTGTTCAACAACATATTTAACAAATGCCGCACACCACGCAGTAGCAGAAGAACTTCCGCCTCCCAGAAATTTATCCGCACTTCCGTCCGCTTCATTACATCCCAGAAACTTTTTTGCATAATTTACAATGCTGCTGCCTATACCGTTGCCGCTATTCCCTCCGCCAAATACATCAAAAACAGATTTTGAAGTTGACTCCGGTTCATCTTCCAGCTTTTTTTCAATTTGCTTATTTAAATATTTAGCAAATTTACTGTCTTCCCCCACGCTTGCAATACTCATATAATTCTATCCTTCGTATTTTATCCTTATTTTCCCCTATTTTTATAAAGTTTTTTTTTAACTTAATATTTACTTTTTTATACGAAATTTTTATTTAATATTAAGAAAACTTAACATAAATCAGCCTACAGAGGAAAAGAAAGTTTGCAAGTGAAAATTTAAATTCAAAATACCGCAGGTTTACCCACAAGAGCTTCAAACTGTTTATAAACAGACAGCAACTAATCGCTGCCCCTTATGGGCAACCCACTATATTAACGTAGTCAATATAGTATATATTTAATATCTGCTTTTTGTCAATAAAAATCTACTGTCGCAAAACTTTTTGCAGATACTAATAGAACGTCCGGTAAATAACCGGACTTTTTGAAACAATAAAATTTTACACCTGAAAATATATTATGGTGCAAAAGGCTAAAGTTATTTATATTAAAGCATTTGCGGCTTGTCAGGGGATATAAAACGAAGCCAACTGCTATGTATATAAAAACATCTAAACTCAGCCAAAACGCGTGAAAACGCAAGCTCTTGCATCTATC
>CAJOJP010000020.1 GCA_905234915.1 Candidatus Gastranaerophilales bacterium | reverse complement strand
CGCATTTTCGCTGTCCGTTAATTCATTTTTTTAAAATCAACAGGTATTTCTTCGTTCTTCATATTCTTTTGTCAATGTTCTATTTCTTCTCAGCAGAAATCCATCTTACCATTTCTCGACTTCATCTGCTTCTGAAATTAAAAATCGCATTCATTTAGCGACATTCTGTATCTTAGCACTTCAATTTTTATTGTCAATACTTTTTATTTTTATTTGTATTTGTCTTTTGAAGTAAACTTTTCAATACAATAGCACCAATTGTGCTATTTCGGGCTGACTATATCATTTAAATTATCCAGACTATAGAGCTTTTACTTAACTGCAACAATTGCAGCTTCATTTTTTTGCCCTTCTCGGTTAATGCCCGCTTCCGTAATATAATTCAAAAAAATTTTAATTGCAAGTATTTTTTTTAAATTTTCAAGATTTTGTAAACAAATCTTTATAAACTTGACATATTACTAATTCAATACAATACCCTCCGGTGCGCATAATGCGCATTTCTGCTCCTATTTAATTGCACAGGGATAAATTTAATGATAGTATTTTATTACAATGTTTTTTATATACTATCAGTAATTACATATATGATACTACCCCTCAGCTGTGTATTCGGTTTATAAAATAAAGAGGTCAAAATGAAAATAATTAAACCAAACAAACTTCAAAAAGGAGATACAATAGGTATATTAGCCGTATCAGGTAAAATAAAAGAATATGAAAAAATTCAAAATGCCGCCTCTTATTTTGAAATGTGCGGTTTTAAAGTTGTAATATCTGACACTTGTAAAACTTCTCACAGGTATATGGCCGGTAATAGTGATGATGATTGCGTAAAAGAACTTCATAGTTTTTTCGCCAATGAAGACATAAAAGCAATTTTATGCGCCCGTGGCGGTTTCGGTACAATCAGACTCCTTGATAAAATTGACTGGAATATAATTGCAAAAAATCCAAAAATTTTTGCAGGATATTCCGATATTACAATACTTTTAGCTGCAATATACAAAAAAACCGGATTAATAACTTTCCACTCACCTATGGCTAACGGTGATTTCGGTTCGGATTTGGAAAATTATACAATTCAAAGCTTTTATGATACACTGCAGGGCATATCAAAAGAATTTATTGCCCCAAATCCCGTATTTTATAATACGGGCAAAGCAAAAGGAATTCTTTGGGGCGGAAATCTTTCCTCTCTATGCTCATTATGCGGTCTTGATTTTATACCTGATTCGGATATAATTCTTTTCGCTGAAGATTTAAACGAACCTGTTTATAAAATAGATAGAATGCTTACTCAGCTTTTTAATATAAAAGAATTTGCAAAGAATGTGAAAGGTATCGCTCTTGGTGATTTTTTAAATATCGAAAATTCGGAAATACTAAACGAAATAATTATGGAATTTGCTCTAAAGTTTAATATTCCTGTTGTAAAAGGATTTAAAATAACTCACGATAAATTAAAAGATACTGTTCCTGTCGGTATTGAGGCTGAATTTGATGCTGAAAGTGCTAAAATAAAGCTTCTTGATAGTTATGTTATTTAAAAATAAAAAAGAAAGATTTTGTATGAAAGTGGAAAATAAAAAAAGAATTTGCGTTTATTGCTCTTCCAGCAATAACTTGTCTGAAAAATTTTATACCTTTGCAAAAGAATTAGGGGAAAAAATAGCTGAAAATAATTATAATATGGTATATGGCGGAACTACAATCGGTATGATGGGGGTTATTGCCTCAAATGCACAAAATAACGGTTCGCATGTTATAGGTGTTATTCCTGAAATTATTGCTTCTTACGGATTAAAAAATCTTGAATTTTCTGAAAATATAATTACGAAAGATATGCGTGAACGTAAAGCTGTAATGGAAAAATATGCAGATATTTTTGTTGCGGCTCCGGGAGGGTTTGGAACTTTTGAAGAAATTTTTGAAATTATAGTTTCAAAACAATTGGGTTATCATAATAAACCTATAATTTTTTTAAATTTTGACAATTTCTATAACAACATGTTTAAAATGTTTGATACGGTTTATGAATATAAATTTGCACAGGAAAAAACAAAAGAGCTTTACCATATCTCTGAAAGTATTGATGATATGTTTTTATATATAGAAAATTATAAACCTATTGCCCCAATTATAAAATACTAATTTACAGGTTGAACAATGACACCTCTGGTTTCCGTAATTATGAGTACATATAACAGAGAAAATCTTTTAAAAGATGCTTTTGAATCTGTTCTTCATCAAAATTTTAAAAATTTTGAATTTATTATTATCGATGACAATTCTCAGGATAATACATTAGACTTTTTAAAAAATTATAATGATAAAAGATTAAAAATATATAAAAATAAACATAACTCAGGATGCACCTTTAATTATCATAATGCGCAAAATCTTGCAGAAGGTGAATATATTGCCCATATAGATGATGATGATATATGGCTATATGATAAACTGCAAAAACAGATTGATTTTATGGAAAATAATAAAAATATAGCATTATCCGGAAGCTTTATTGAAACTTTCGGTGAAAATGCACGACCCTCCTGGGTTTTTGATACAGATAAAGATAAAATCAGTTTTCTTATGAATTTTTATAATCCTATCTGCCACTCTTCAATTATATACAGAAAATCTTTTATGCTAAAAAAAGGTATTAATTACGATATAAATAAACAATGTTCTCAGGACTATGATTTTTATAAACAAATCATAGAAGCCTTCGGGCAAATATCAAATTTACCTGAAATTCTGGTAAAATACCGTATGCATAAAAAAAGAATAACAGATATAAAAGAAACTCAAAATATACAAATTTATAATGCCGAAAATACAAAAACAGGTCTATTAAAAAGATTTTTAAACGAATATGAAATAAAAAAAATAAAAGAACTCATGACCGGTTTTCCTTTCAATTCTTACAATACTGATAATGTATTAAGTGCAATTGAAATTGCAGGAACAAAATATATTGAAAAATTTAATATATCTCACAACATTATTCAAGAAGTTAAAAACGACATACAAAAAGGATTATATAAATTCTAATCCTTTTTGTATTTTCATATTTTACTTTTATAACTTTTTAAGTTGCAACCGCCGTAGTTCCGGCTGCATTATTTAAAGTATTATCAGCTGCACTGCCAGCAGTTTCATTTGCAGTTCTACGTACTTCCTCCGCCGTTCTGCTTCCCGCATTATCTGCTGTTCTACGCGTTGCACCTGCGCTATCTTTTGAGAAAAATCCTACAACCGCATCTTTTGCAGAATTTAATTTATTTAACACCATTCCGGCTGCATTAAGTACATGTTCACCGCCTACATCCAAATATTCTTTTACTTTATTAAATGTTTGATTTCTTCCGGGATCAAATGCATTACATTTTTTCCCTACACCTAAACCAACGGCAACTAAAGCAGCAGCACCTAATACACCTGCCGCTATTTTACCGATACTGCTTTTTTCTTCCTCTGCATTGAGCTGCGTCGATGCCATAGGAGCATCTTGCCTTACATAAGCCTGCGGCTGTTTTATTTTATCCTGAAAATTTGTTGCTGCAGCACCTGAAAAATTCACGGGACTAACTAACATATATACCTCCTTTTAACACTTTCTGCCTTTATAAAACACCTAAATTTGAATTATTGTTATTAATTTCAAATTTTCTTTACAAAATTTAATATTATCATATATTCCTTCTTTATCCCATTTCTCAAGAAAAAAGACCTTTTTATTATAACATAAAAATCATACAAATAATATATTTTTTTCTTGTTTTGGAATATTTTTTTTTTTATTGCCATCATATTAATTAGAGGTATTTCAGGGAGAATTTTATGAACGGAAATAAAGAGTTGTTAATATTAGATGATAAAGCACACAGTTATGCCAGAATTTATTCGTCATTGATAAAAGAGCAATACCAAAGGAAAAGAGCAAATGCTGCAATTATGTCTTTGTTTGCTTTAGCATCATTTTTAAAAAAATTTGCCGACGTTAAAGTTCAAAATTCCATGACTATGTATCGCACTCCTTTTTTATGCGAACAATTTGAAATTGCTGATTTTTACGTCAATAACTATCACATAGACGTTCGTATAACAAATGATGATAATTTTGTCCTAATACCATCGGTACACTATGAAAATAGTATTGTTCCGGATTTCTATGCCGTTATTTCCGTTGATATATTACTCAAAAAAGCTGAATTAACAGGCTTTATAAATACTTCTCAAATAAATCCGGAACCTTTGGATTCCCGCTATTACAAAGTTAATACCCAAAATCTTACTTCTCTTAATGAATTTTTAGAGTTTGTAAAAGAACCAAAAGAACAAATTTTTGATGAAAAAGCTCACGATATTTTTCACGAAAAATATTTGAGTCTTATTGATAATGAAATAGGTAGTCAGGGAAAAATCGAATTATTAAAACACATGTTTAGCTGTCCTGATTGCAGAACCGAATTTTGCTGCTTTACCGGATTTGAAATGGTAAGCTGCCATGCTGCAGATTACCCGGAAATTTTCAATGATCAAACTCTTTATATAATAGGAGCAGATGCTGCTGAGAATGAAAACTACAAAGGAAAAGAAGAAACAATATATTTTGATGATGATAATAATACTCAGGACAATTTTACAGACTCCAATACCGATGAAATTTCTAAGAATTATGTATCAAAACCGCTTGATGCTAAAACTTCTTCAATTTTAGACACTGATAATTTCATTCAGGATGAAACAAAAATGGATTTTGTTCCTGATATTCCAAATTCAGAACAAAAAAATAATACGGAAAATATTGAAAAAAATCCCAGGGAAGATGATCTTCTGGATGAATTATTTAGTGATAACAAATCCGGCAATATTGAATTGATACATGACGATTATATAAAAGAAGATACAGAAATAATTGAAGAAGGTTCGGAGAAAAATTCCGAACATCAAAATAAAACAGAAGCAACAGAAGAAAATGTACAAAAAATTATAACAGACTACGATGAACACGGTAATCCCATTTATTCATACATTACAGGTACTGACGGAACCGGAAACATTAATAAAAAAGAAAACGATTTAAATGAAAAGGAACAAAAATTAACTGAAAATAACTCGGTACAAAATAACGAAGAACTGTACGAGGAAACTTTAAAAGAAGAAACTTCTTCACAAACAGACAGTTTAGATGAACTTGATATTTTAGACCAGATGTTTATAGACGGTGCCTTAGAACGTGAAACAAGAGAACAAGAGGAAATTTCATATTCCACTATGCCGGTTAATAATAATACAAACGCTCAAGAACAGGAAAAATCACCTGAACCTAATCAAGAAAATACTTTAACTCAAAAAATTAAAAATGAAGATATCACTTCTGAAATTGATACAACTGATGAATTAAAACCTATTACGGAAGAAAATACAAATGATAATAGCATATTAGCTTCTATCGAAGCTGATTCTGATAATATCAAAGAGTCCGAATACAAAACGGAGCAGAATAACAAGTACGATGAATATACTGATTCCTCCGAATCTACAGCTAATAATGAACTATCCGAAAATTATCCGGAAATTGAAAAATCTCCTGACGCAATAAACGAAAACTTGAATGATTTTGAAGGCAATAAAATTGAAGAAGAATGCCCGAGCAAATTTTGTGATAAGGAATGTGAGCGAAATTTGGAAGCGGTGACTTTAAAAGATGAACAACCGTACGGCTCGGTTGATGCGACGAAAGGTTGCGACACCGAATTAGATGAAAATAAAGATTTAACTTCATCTGAAAATGATTTTGAAGAACATAAAATTACTGATATTGAAAATGACAATACTAACAACGACAACAATGAAAATAATTCGATAAACAATTACGAAGAAGATAACGAATATAACGAAGAAGAAGATGAAGATGATGAAGAAGATGATGATGATGAAGATGATGAAGAAGATGATGATGATGAAGATGAAGAAGATGATGATGACGAGGAAGGAGACGACGAAATGAATGATGAAAATTCCAAAAAATCTTCATTTAAAAATATATTGATTATAATTGGAATAATAGCTGCATTACTTATAATATCAGGAATAAGCGCATTTTTTTTTATTAAAAATAAAGATACTTTCAATATAGGAACTTTTAATGCGGATAAAGAAATTGAACAGGATGAGATAATTAGTACACAGGAAAATGATTTATTTGATACACAAAAAAATGAAAATGATATCATTATTCCTCAAGATGATACAGAGATAAACGACGATATAGAAATCGGAACCGTGCCAATAAAGACAATACCTCTTAAATCCTATAATACGGAAACAGATAAAAATTCCTCCGGTAAAGCTTCTGATACCAATATTGAAATACCATTTGATACACAAGAAAGCGTAAATAAATATAAATCACCTCAAAACAACAGCGATATTAATAAAGCAATAACAAAAGCACTTTCTTCCGGCAGAAATTTGATTACTTTAAGAGGTGTTAACTGGAAATGCGAAGCAGAATTATTCAGCGACAGAGCTTTTAAAAAATATTTACAAAATGTAGATAATAAACTTAAACAAAACTTAAAAAATAATATAATGGCAGTAACTGAAATACCGCCTAAAAATCAGGTAACAGCTAAATTCGCAATTGATAATAACCGAAATTTACGCAAAGTTATTATTACACAATCAAGCGGTTCAGAGGAGGTTGATGAAATTGTGTTACAAAGTATTAATGAAACATTTGAAGGAGAAAAAAGTCCAATACTCACTGACAGCCCGCTTAAAGCAGCTATGTATTTCTTCGCTGTAGTTATAAATTTATAATTTGTGATATTATATTATGTGTAAATAATTTTTATAAAATAAAAATTATTTGGTTTGGTATGTTAATATGCTGAGAACAAAAAAGAACAGCCTTTACAAACTGAATTTTAAAAGTAAATAACACGATATAGAGAGTTTTACTTGTGCTTTCACTAGATGAACAAAAATCAATAATAGAAAAATTTGTAAGAACAAATAAAAATTTTAAAGGAAATGAAGATTTATTTGATGATTTTTGCAGTGAATCATTGCAAAAATCATACATGATTTTTAACTCGATTAATAATCCTCAAAAAGTAGAAAGCTATATTTCTAAGGTGGTTCATACATCAATTTTGGGAGTGTTGAAAGATTACGGAAGAATAAGACGGGAAAAAACAGGTTATATCTCAACTAAAGAACTAAAAATCGATGATATCCCTCATACCCGCATTCAGTTGCATAATCAAGAAAAAATTACAGGCTACGATAATGCAGTACCTGCCCCAAAACAAACTTTAAGTTCTTCTTTCGTTTGGGATCTTCCTGACCCCAAAGCTACGACAGAAGAAATTTTAATAACAAAAGATTGTTTGCAGAAAATTGCCGATGCAGTTTGTATTATTCATAAAGAATTGCCGGCAAGACAGTTTTATGATATCTTTCGGCTTAGATATATTAAAGGCTGTAAACAATCCGAAATAGGAAGCGAATTGGGATTATCTCAATCGGAAGTAAGTAAAAGATTAATGCAGCTCTCTATATTAATCAGTAATGTTTTAGATGCCGGTAAAAGTTAGGTAGGATTATGATTTGTCGAAAATGTGGTGCTGAAATACTTGATAATTCCATTAGATGCAGTAATTGCGGAATAAAGGTCAATATGTATTGTCCCGGTTGCCATACTTTAAATCATTTTGGAGAAAAACATTGTGTTAATTGCGGCAGTGAACTTCTATTGTATTGCAGCGTATGTGGCAGTACTAATATATATTATGCCGAAAATTGCAGAAAATGCCACTCTCCTTTGGTTAAAGGAGCTAAACCAAAATTAGAAAATAATAAAGATATAGAAGTTGTTGAAAGTTTCAGCTCCGAGGAATCGGCTTATTCTGCAAATACTCCCGATTCCTCAGTAAAGGTTATTGTTGATAATGACGAAAATAGCATGCCTGTTATAGAAAAAACAGATAAAGTTTACAACGAGCCTGATATTAAAAACGTATTCGGAAATGAAGAAGAATTTATTCAGGCTGAAACGGATATCCAAAAACAATTAGACGAAAACTGCAATGAAAACAAACCGGAACAGCTTATCAAAGATGAAAATATTACTCTGTCTGCAAATAAAGAAGAAACAAATGCTGAATTTGATGAACTTGAACAATGTTTTGAAGATTTTTCAATAACACCTCTTGATGAGGTTGAATACAAATCACCGGAAATTGTTAATGAAAAAAATGAACGTGTTATTAATGAAGAAATAAATATTCCACAAAATGAACCTGCTGAATCTTTAATTGAAGATAATAATGAAACTCCTGTTTATTATCAGCCTCCTAAAATAGAAGATATAAAAACAAAAACAATTCACGATGTTTCTCAAATAGAAATTCAAAAAGATGCTGTTATAAATGTTGCAAATATAATTCAAAATTCTTTACAAAAACATATAATAGCATTAAACGGTTCGGAAGGCAGCGGTAAATCTGCAGTATTAAAACAAGTCAGCGAATTTCTTTCGGATAAAGGATATTTATCGCTTTACGGAAGCTGCACTCCGCTTGTTCAAATTACAAGTTTCGGATTCTTTCAGGATGCATTTCTTAGAATAATGGGATTCCCCCCTTATGCAAACAGCATGGAATCTTTTATTGATAATTTTAAAAACAGTGATTTTTCAAAAGTTTTCTCCTTCCTTAATGATGAAGATTTGATTCTTTTCTTAAATATTTTCTATCCTTCACAAAAAGATTCCTTTGAAAATATTATAGAAAATAAAATGAAAATTTTCTCTATTCTTGAAAAGGTTATAAAATCATTTCTGCTAAATAATAATCTCATAATTTTAATTGATAATTTTGAACTTTTAGATGGTGCATCCTACGATTTTATTGTCCACATGATTAAGAACGGCTTCTTTAATAACAGATTAAAACTTGTAGCAGCATATAAAGACAATAAAGATATAAAAAGTTATTTTGAACTCACTCCTGATGAAGAAAAAATATTTGAAACCGTTGAAATTCCAAAATTTAACAAACAAGAACTTTTAGATGCAGTCGAAAAAAATATTAATATTAAACTTGATGATTTCGCTGACGAAGATACAATAAATTCTTTAATTGAAAAATCTGACGGAAATGCAATTAGAATGGAACAAGAAACCGCTTTTCTATTTGATAAAGAATATTTAAAAATTAAAGATGATAAGCTCGTTGTTAATATTAATTTAAAGCCTGATGATAAATATTCATCATTTGAAGAATTAATAAAATTGAGAATTAATACACTCCCTCCTAATGCAAAAAATGTATTATTTATGGCTGCTATTATGGGCTATAGATTTGCTACGAATATTCTTTGTCTTGCAGTTACTCAACCCGTAGAAAAAGCTGAAAGCATTTTGAACTTCCTAATTAAAAATCTTTTTATACAATATGTTGATAATTATACCTGCGAATTCAAAAGTTTAAATATTTGGAAATTAATTTATCAAGAGGCTGTAAATGATTTGTTATATAAAGATAATGCCAAAAGGTTATATGCAGAGCTAAAACCCTTAATTCTTTCCAGCAATTTACAAAAATTGATTGCTTGCACTGAAGCGTTAACAAAAAATGAAGAATTTGATATTTGGCAAAATACAGCAAATATAAGTGCTAAATTAGGTGATACAAATTTATATGTAATTGCACTTAAGCAATGTTTGAAATTAATAAATGAACAAAATATTAATACGGCTGAAGATTCTAAATTGCGTATGTATGAAGAAATGGGCAAATTGTTAACGGAAAAATCACCTCAAGAAGCAGTTACTTATCTCTCAAATGTACTCGATTCATATATTAAAGAAAGCAATGTTCGTAAAATTATTGATATCTCAAGTTATTTTGTAAAAAGCTGTTATCTTACCGGTAATTATTTTGGTGCAGTAGAAGCCGTTGATGCCGTTCTTGATGTGCTTCAAAACTCAGGCTCAAATATATCTCCTCTTGATATAGCTTTAATTAAAACAAGAAAATTAAATGCACTTTTTAATATAGGAAATAGTGAACAAATTATAAATATTGTTCAAGAAGAAGTTTTACCCGAAATAAATAAAAATATTGAAGAAAATATTCTTGAGTCAGATTATAAAAACGTTATATTAAATGCTTTATTTAATTCCAAAATAATACTTGCTAAGTCTTATTTAATGCAGGGAAATAATAAAGTAAATAATGTAATTGCTGAAATTAACACTGATATATCTGAATATGATTATAATTCCGCATATTATA
The DNA here is from genome assembly GCA_905234915.1 of Candidatus Gastranaerophilales bacterium. GTDB lineage: Bacteria > Cyanobacteriota > Vampirovibrionia > Gastranaerophilales > Gastranaerophilaceae > Avigastranaerophilus. The sequence goes on along the minus strand of CAJOJP010000020.1, from coordinate 39,524 downwards.
AATTATACTCGGGTATAATAGAAGCCTTCAGCAAAACTATGGAAGGAGATATTCTTTCCTCAAATGAAATTTTAAATAATATTTCTCTTTTATATAAAACAAGAACTATGAATCCTGTTTTACTTGCTTGGTGGAATTTAACAAGCATTATTAACAGAATTTTATTAAATCAAAATAACGATTTAAAAGCTGATTTATTTGAACTTGCTGCATTTGCAAATAATATAAACGAACACTTTATTAAAAATATAGTAAAGCTTATTTTGGGATATATTTTAAATAAAGAAGGAAATTCAGATAAAGCCGAAGAAATTTATCAAGAACAAATTGTTTATTTTGCAAAAGAAAAATTAGCAATAGGGGCATTATTTGCCTGGGCTTTAATTGTAAAAAAATATATAGAAGATAATGATTTTGATACGGCATTAAATATTGCAAATAAAGCACTTGAAATTGCTCAGGACCCTAAAATAAATAATTATTTCTTTATAATTTGCTTCCAAAAATTCATAGCTGAAATATACTCGCAAAAATCCGATTTCGCTGCAACTAAAATGTATTTGGAAAAATCTGTAGTGATTGCAAAACAGTTTAATTTAAAATATCAATTGATTGAACTTTATCTTGCGAATGCAAAATATACTCAAAATTTAATGAAAGATAAAAAAATATACGGAAAAGAAAATATTGATATTATTCATGATATGTATAAAAAAGCAATTGCACTTGCAAAAGAATTGTCTCTTCAGAATATGATTGAATATACAACAAAAGAATATTCGACTTTCAGAACCTATTGCCAGCTAAATTCAATAGAAATATAATTTTTATAACAATTTTGTTACAAATTTAATATAAAAAGATGATTTTTTTTTTTCAGCAATTATATATAACTATGTGTATATATGATAGGATAAGTGAATGATTAATACATTACGAAATATGGTGTCAAATGTATTTTATGCACCAACAGCACAGGTTTCTTCCGTAAGCACAAAATCAAGCTATAATCCGTTTGAAAATCCTTTTGTTCAATCACAAACAAAAAACAGCAGCTATGGTATTAATAAACCTGTAAAAGGCGGATATTTTGCAGGCTACTACAACGGTAAGCCGAATATTGTAGGCAGAAGACTTTTTATAGAGGCTTAGCATTGCAATTTTAACCCTTATTTTCTTCAAGTCCTATATTTTTTAATTTCTTTTCCAATTTTCTATTCCAGGGTAAATCCTGTCTAAAGATATATTCATAACCGGTAACTTCACCTTGCGAAAAAGTTTTTAATTGTTCATCACAAAGCTTTTCAAAATCTTTTCTTACTTTTTCAGTAAATTCATGACGCTTAAAATCACAATTTTCTTGTGTAATAATTATAGGTTCACCAACTTCACAAAGACATTCAGGTCTATCTTCACGCAAAAAAGTATAATTTACGGCAACGGGAACCAAATTCACTCCGCCATGTTTTCTGGCAATATTCTGTGCGATATATACAAAACCTGTTTGAAATTCAATAGGGCGATGATTTGGCGGATTTACAATCCCTTGCGGAAATATCCAAAATCCCATATCAGGCGAGTTCAAATCATTTATAATATATCTTAATGACTCCATTGCTGCCTGAGCCGATGCCTTATTCACAGGAAATGCACCTGCCAGCGCAAACATAGGGAATCTGTTCATTTCTTCAATCATCATCCTCACACGCTTAATTTTAAATGCCCGGCGCATAAGATTATATCCTACTATTCCATCCCACCAATTCATGTGAGGAGCATAAAATATAGTCGGGAAATTTTTATTTCTTCTTTCATTATATGCTTCTATATTTTTTACCCTTAACGCATAAAATCTATGACTAAGCATTCTGAAAAAAACTCTGTCAGCAAACCATACCCAAAAAGGAATATTTTTTGCTTTTCTGAATTTTTCTTTCCGATTTCTCAACCTTGTAGGCGGAATACGTGAATATAAATTCTCTGTCTTTTGCATACTCATATCTAATCATCCGACTTTGCCAAAATTATATCATGAACATTTTAAAAAAATATAGTTAATAATTACTTAACAAATATATGATTACTAATTCTACAAAAGTAGTATATAATATTAATATAAATTACTTCTATAACTTGAAAGATTATACAAAAAGAAAGCAAAAAGGATGTCATTCAGCATCAACGGACCTGATTCCACTCCTGCAATATCACCTGCACATCAAACTACTGACGGCGGAGCCGGAAATTTAGGTTACTTTAATCAGGGGAAAAAAAAGAAAAAAGAAGAAGAAAAAAATGAAAGTGATACTATAGAACTTTCCACCAAAAAAGAGGAAGAAGAGGAAGTAAAAGACGATAAAAAACCTGATTCAATAGGAAGTAAAATCAAAACTTTCTGGTTTAGAATACACGGTGTTTTTAGTGAAGTTGTAGATGAAAGCAATAAATAATACAGCAATTCTTAAAAATTATTTTCCTAAACAGTTATTGCTTTATAATAACGCCGGAAACTTCTTTTTGAAGATTTAAAGAATCCTTAAGACTGTTTTTCAGTTCTGAGGCATCATTTGCATTATAGAATTTACCTGATGTTACAAGTGCAACACATTTAAGCTGATTATTTGCATCCATATCGCCAATTGCAAGTGCAATAACATCAATTCTAATATCATCGCGATATTTCATTAAATTTATAATATACTCGCAAGGGCTTTCATCACAATTTTCTCCGCCGTCTGAAATTAATATAATCCGCTTTTTATAATCACCCTGCGGAAAATCAAAGTATGCAGCCTGCTTTAGCGAATATGTTATCGGAGTCCAGCCTACGGCACTTAAAGAATTTAATTTTGAATAAATTCCTATTGCATTATTTTTATCAATAGGAGAAATTAATTGACTTGCCGTGCAGCCCTGTCTGGGGGTAAATCCTGTTTTATGCCCATATACACGCATTCCTACCTCAGCATGCGGAGGTATCATTTGCAGAGTTTCTTTTAATGTGGAAATAGCTATATCAAGCTTTGTTCTGCCGCCTATTTTTTCATTCATACTATTTGATAAATCCAGTATAAATAATATTTTTTCTTTTGAACTTACGGTTTCTGCCGGCTTGTAATTATATGTCTGCGGAGTTGAATACGTAAAATTTGAAAAAGAATAATTTTGCTCCGCATAAGCAATACCGGAAACAAAAACCATAAAAAATACAAAATAGAAATGTAATTTATTCATTTTCTCTCACTTACAACAAGTTTATATTATCAAAAATCTGAGATTATGTCATTATACTTATTAAATTTTTGAGAATATTTTGCAAACTGCATACATAAAAAAAGAGTTCCGAAAATATATTTTCAAGAACTCTTTTTAAAAACCTTGATAAAATTAACAGCCTATACCCAGAGCTTTTTTATACCAGCTGAAGGTTTCTATATCGCAGCCGTTAAAAGTAGCTTTTAACGATTGTTTTTTTAAATATTTTTCAAATTCTTCAGTAAATTGAGAATTTACAATTGATTTAGAGGGTTTTTCCATTAATGCAGTCTGTGACATCTTTCATCTCCTTTAGTTCCAGTACACACGAAATAATATTGTTTTTTTAATTTTATTTGAGATTTATATACTATTATTTTAACATTTTTGTTTTAGTTTTACACTTTGTTTTTAATTATAAATTTGAAAAACCAACAGTTGATTGAGTCTTATCTTGTAAAAAATAATTACATTAATTGTTTTTATAAAAATACGTTAAATATAATCAGGATTAATACTTAACCATTTATATTGCTGACCTGTAATTATATCGGGTTTTTGTATTATATAAGTACCGCCAAATCTTCCCCGGACAAATGTTATACAGCCTTTTTGCTCAAGAGAGATAAGAGCTTTCCTTATTGTATTTGTACTTACATTATAAAGCCCGGCAAATACAGCCATTGAAGGTAGCTTATCACCGGCATTGTAATTTTGATTAATATATTCAATTAATTTTGTTTCAATTTTTTGGTAATAATAAAATTCAGCATCTTTAGCTTTTGCAAAAATCGAATTTTCTTTTAATGGTTCAAGTACCGGTGCAAGAGGATTTTGAGAAAGAATACTGCCGTATTTGCCCCGGTGAGTTGTTATAATTCTTTGCATAGTTAATCTTTTTATACAATCATTAATTGTTTTTATGCTTACATTAAACTGTTTTGCTAATATATTATGCGAGGGAATTTTATCACCAAGTTGAAAATTTGATGCAAAATATCTTTTTAATGTATCGGTTAATTTATCAACAAGCGTATCTGCTTCAATATAATCTATATTTTTTAATTCTTTAGAGGATAATTCCGGTAATTTTTTCAAATACCAATTAGAATCATTACCCCGCATTTGAAGTGATTCCAATATTCCCTCGCTGCAGAGATATTCATAAGCTAAACGCACTGTATTTTGTGAAACGCCGATATATTCAGACATCTTTCTTGTTGCGGGAACAGGCTTTCCTATTTTATACTTATTAACTAATATAGCTTTTTTTATTGCTAAAATAGCTTTTTCTCTTTTTGAAGTTGATTTTGGAACAGCAGCAATAGGATTTGTTACGTTTGAAATCATTGTACCCGATTTTTGTTTTGATTTTAAAAGTCCTTCATCCTCAATATAACGTATAGCATTTTGAACAGTTCCGGATGAAACACCCAGATAATCAGAAATTTCTGCTTTAGATGGAAGTATGTCATTTTCTTTTATTTTATTAGATTTTATTGAGGATATTATCCAGTTGGTAATCCATTTTTTTATAACAGAATCTTTAGGTTCATAAGTTGAATTAAAATCGGGAATTTCTTTGGGAAATTCAGAAATACTGATTTTTCTTTTATTTTCGGAACTTATATCCTGCATAAAACCTCCTAATTGTTTTTTTAATTATAAGTCACATAATAATATTTTTTGTTAGTTTGAGTAAATAGTTTAATATTTTGTAACTTTTTTATTACTTTTATACTCGGAATACTTTATAATTTAGAATAAGAAACAGAAGGATATTATGTTAAACGGAAAAAAGATAGTTGTAATTATGCCGGCTTATAATGCCGAAAAAACATTAGAAAAAACTTATAATGAAATATATAAAGAAATAGTTGACGAAATAATTTTAACTGACGACAAATCAACTGATAATACAAAAGATTTATCCAGAGATTTAAATATAACAACAATAGTTCATAAAAAAAACCGCGGATACGGAGGAAATCAAAAATCGTGCTATACTGCCGCTTTAAAAGCCGGAGCTGATATTGTTATAATGCTGCATCCCGATTATCAATATACTCCTAAATTGATTCCCGCAATAGCTTCAATGCTTGCTTTTGAAGAATATGATGCCGTAATTGCCTCGCGCATGCTTTCTAATGCTCTGGATGGCGGCATGCCTTTATATAAATATATTGCAAATAAATTTTTAACTGCTTTTGAAAATTTATTTCTGGGTCAACATCTTTCCGAATATCATACAGGATTTAGAGGTTTTAAACGAAAAGTTTTAGAAACGCTTCCTTTAGAAGCTTGTAATGACGATTTTATTTTCGATAATGAAATGCTTGCTCTTGTTAAATATTACGGATTTAATACCGGTGAAATAAGCTGCCCGACAAAATATTTTCCGGAAGCTTCTTCGATAAATTTTATTCGTTCCTGTAAATACGGTTTAGGTGTATTATGTGTAAGCATTAAGTATTTTCTTGCATATACCGGAATTTATAAATCTAAAATATTTAAACCGGGTGCAAAAAAACTTGATATAAATATAGAACTGCCATACTATCATATACAGAATTAATTTTATTTTAAGAAGAAAAATCCGCAAGTTTATAATTTTCTTTTGCTTTTTCATACTCTCCCATTAATGTCTGCATACAGGCAGTCATATAATAATAGTGTCTTTTTTGAGGATTAAGCCTGAGTGCTGTTTCATAATCTTTTAAAGCATTAGAATAATTTTTTCTTTCAAAATAATAAAATGCCCGCTGCGCATATAATTCTGCATTTTTAGGATTTAAATTTACTGCTCCGTTTAAATCATTCAAAGCTCCTTGAATATTTCCCAGTAATGACTTAATTTTTGCTCTGTTTAAATAATACTCCCAATTTTCACCTTCATTTTTTATTGCAAAATCATATTCTCTTAATGCGTTATCATAATCCTTTATTTTTCTGTATAAATCAGCTTTAATTGCATAAAATTCGGCTTTATGAGGAAATCTCCATGACGCTTTATTTACAAAATCTATACCGTTTAAACATGTTTTACTTTTTTTGGAAACTCTTGCTATTGCCTTATATGTTTTAACGGAGGCAGGTCTTAATGATAGTGCAAAATAAAAATAATCTAAAGCATCAGGATATTCTCCTATATTTTCTTTTGTTACACCTTTATTGAAAATAAAACAGAATAAAATATATTTTCTTAATAATTTAAGCAAAGACACTCCTTAGTTATTTAAACTGTGAATTGGAGCCGGTATTCTTCCGCCTCTGTTAATAAAAGTTTCAGAAGAAAGACCGTTTATTTTCATAATTGGAGCTTCTCCAAGTAAGCCGCCATAAAGAGCATAATCACCGACATTTTTATCGGGAACGGGAATAACCCTTACTGCTGTTGTTTTTTTATTTATCATACCTATAGCCATTTCATCCGCTATAATTGCGGAAATTGTACTATCGGGAGTATCACCCGGGATTGCAATCATATCAAGACCTACAGAGCAGACAGATGTCATTGCTTCAAGCTTATCAAAAGTAAGAACCCCTTTTTTTGCTGCTTCTATCATTCCGGCATCTTCACTGACGGGTATAAATGCACCGGAGAGTCCGCCTACATAAGAACTTGCCATAATTCCGCCTTTTTTAACCGCATCATTTAACATAGCAAGAGCTGCCGTAGTACCATGTGCGCCTGCGTGTTCCAAACCCATTGCCTGAAATATTCCTGCGACAGAATCACCAATAGCAGGTGTAGGAGCTAATGAAAGATCTATTATACCGAACGGAATTCCCATTTTTTCAGCCATTCTCCTGCCAACAAGCTCTCCTGTCGTTGTAATTTTAAATGCAGTTTGTTTTATTTTATTTGCAATTTCACCCAAATCAGCATTTTTAGGAAGATTTTCAATTGCGCTTCTTACGACTCCTGGGCCTGAAACCCCGACATTTAAAATTGCTTCACCCTCACCGTATCCGTGAAATGCTCCTGCCATAAAAGGGTTATCCCCGGGGGCATTGCAAAAACATACAAGTTTAGCTGCGCCTATACCATCTTGCTCTTTTGTTAAAAATGCCGTCTGTTTAATTACAGACCCCATTTTTTTTACGGCATTCATATTTATTCCGGCTTTTGTTGAAGCAAGATTGATTGATGAACAAACTCTTTGAGTCTGTTTAAGTGCCTCGGGAATACTTTCAATAAGCATAATATCACCTTTTGTGCAGCCTTTTTCAACAAGCGCGCTGAAACCGCCCACAAAATTTACGTTTACCTCTTTTGCAGCACTATCCAATACTTTTGCCAAATATATATAATCAGGATTTTTACAGGATTCACCAACCAGAGATATTGGTGTTACGGATACTCTCTTATTTATAATAGGAATTGAGTATTCTTCTTCAATCTCACTTGCATAACTATATAAATTTTTAGCATATTTTAATATTTTTTCATATATTTTATCGCCGGTTTCTTTAACATCTTCACAGCAGCAATCTCTCAGACTCAATGAAAGCGTCACCGTTCTGATATCCAAATTATGGACTCTTATCATATTTATTGTTTCAATTATGGATTTTTCATTAAAGAAAGACATATTATATTCCTTTTACTAGATTGTATGCATTTTATCAAAAATTTCTTTTTTTTGCATCCAAATTTCCATACCAAGCTTTTGTCCTGAAAGAGATACAGCCTCCTTTATTTCTTTAAATGAATATTTCGATTGAGAAATATCACCTAAAAGAAACATCATAAAACATCCCTGCATAATAGTTTGTTTAATATCTTCAATATTAACTTCGTATTTTGCAAGTACGGCAGAAATTTCCGCTACAATTCCAACTCTGTCTTTTCCCGAAATAGTCACTATAATTTTATCTTCGCTCATTTTTATTCAATCCCTTTTATAACTACATTTTATTAGTAAAACATTATAAATGCAAATAATGTGCCGATTCATAAAAGTATAATTAATTACTGTTTTTATTTTATAATCTAAACTATGAAAGCAAAAGTAAGTATAATACTGGCTGTTTATAACGTAGAAAAATATATACGAAAAACTCTTGATAGTGTTATTAATCAAACTTTTTCGGAAATAGAAATTATAGTTACGGATAATAAATCAACAGATAAAACACTTAATATAGTTGAAGAATATGCCAAAAATGACGAAAGATTTGTAATTTATAAAAACACATCAAATTTAAAACAGGGCATAGCACGTAATTTTGGTGTTAAAATGGCGCGCGGGGATTATATTTTCTTTCTTGACGGCGATGATTATTTGGAATTAGATGCTATTGAAAAATTATATAAAAGAATAACGGAATCAAATGCCGATATTACTATTTGCACCTGGAATCAATTCGATGATTTAACCAATAGAATAGACAGAAATCATGTATATGCAAAATTAAAACAAATACCCGCGGAATTTGATAATAAAACATTTAATTGGCGGGATATAAAATATTCGGTTTTCTGGCAGACTTCAGTTCCGTGGGATAAAATGTACAAGAGGGATTTTCTCATAAACAAAGATGTTAAATTCCCGGGCGGTATTTATTTTGAAGATAATGTATTTGTATATGATGCACTGTTTAAAGCGGAGAGAATTTCTATTTTACGTGAAGATTTAATATACTACCGCTGCAACAGAAAAAATGCAGTTACTAATACGAGGAATAAAACTTTTTTTGATTATTTTAAAATTTTTAATTTAATCGGCGATAATTTAAAAAAAATCGGCTTATATGAGGAAATGAAATATTTTTACTGGGATTATAAAGTTATCACACTGTACTGGTGGTTTATGAAAATACGGCTGCCGTATAAAAGAGAGTTTTTCAATAAAATGAAATACGATTTTAAACATCTTGATATGAGTGAGCAGGATAAAGAATTTGTAAGAAACAGAACTCTTTTTTTAATATCCCGTTTTACTAAACTTCCGTTTTTTATATATTACCCTTTCTTTTTCTTTTCGGATAAAATTTTCAGAATAGAAAAAGGCAAAAAAAACTATGCTGTTATTTTCTTTTCAACTTACGAAAAATGGTATGATTATAGATAAAATAATTAACCGTTTTATTGTAAATGTTTTTTGTTTTGAATAAAATCTGATTGTAAGATTAGTAAAGAAAGAAGGTATATTATGGCTAGAAGACCCGTTATAGCAGGCAACTGGAAAATGCATAATTTACAGCAGGAGGCTGCCGATTTAACTAACGGAATTATGCAGGAATTAAAATCCGAGGATAAAGAAAAACTTCCTGAAGTTGTTATAGCTCCTACATTTACATCACTTTATGCCGCAAATAAAGCATTAACGGACTGCGGCTGCGGCAAAGTAAAACTTGCTGCTCAAAATTGCTATTTTGAAACAAAAGGTGCTTTTACCGGTGAATGTTCGGTTGAAATGCTTAAAGATGCAGGATGTGAATATATTATTATCGGTCACAGCGAAAGAAGAGAGTATTTCGGTGAAACTGACGAAATGGTAAATAAAAAAGCAAAAGCAATTTTATCAAACGGTTTAGTTCCGATTATATGCTGCGGAGAATCTTTGGAGCAACGTGAAGCAGGTGTTACCGATTATCACATATCTTCACAAATTACAAAAGCATTTAGAGATTTAACTGCTGAACAGGCTGCAAAGTCTATAATTGCTTACGAACCGATATGGGCTATAGGAACAGGTAAAACTTGCGACAGTAAAGAAGCAAACAGAGTTATTGCAATGATTAGAAATGTAATAAAAGGTTTATTTGATGCAAAAACCTCGGAGGCAATAAGAATACTTTATGGCGGAAGTGTAAAGCCTGCAACAATTAAAGAGCAAATGGCACAATCAGACATTGATGGAGCCTTAGTTGGCGGAGCAAGTTTAACCGCTGATAGTTTTGCTCAAATAGTAAAAGGAGCTATGTAATTTATAATAAAATTTAAATAAAAAGCTGTTCAAACAGTAAAGGACAGCTTTTTTATTTTTTTTATTTTCATACTATTATATATATCAGTTGGGTATAAATTATGAATATATCTTTGATTGGTATGCCGGCCTCCGGCAAAACTACCGTAGCAAAAGCATTAAAAAAAATTTTAGAAAATTATATTCTTGTTGACACGGATGAAAAAATTATTCAAAATGAGAATATGTCAATAAATGATATTTTTGCCTGTAATGGAGAAAAATATTTCAGACAGAGAGAAACAGAAATATTACAAAAAATATTAACAGGTGAAAATCAAATAATATCAACAGGAGGCGGTATAGTTAAATCAAATGAAAATATAAAACTGCTGAAAGAAAAATCAACTGTTATATATTTAAAAACAAATCTTGAAACTCTTGTTCATCGTGCAGAAAATAATACTCAAAGACCTTTATTAAATGACTGTGATATAAAAAATAAATTGGAAACACTTTTAGCAGAACGGGAGAAAAAGTATAATCAAGCACATTACATAATAATAACCGATGGAAAAACTCCTGAAGAAGAAGCAAAAGAAATAATGGAAAAAATTAATGAAAACTGTAGAAGTTAAAATTAATGCTCAAAATGAAAAATCATACCCGATAATAATAGCTCAAGGACTTTTAGATAATGCTTATGATTATATAAGCAGATATACGGGAGCTAAAAAATTTTTGGTGGTAACAAATACAACCGTTAATGATTTATACGGTGAAAAGTTAAATAATACAGCTTCTGAATTTTGCATATTACCGGATGGTGAAATGTATAAATCAATGGAATATTTAAATAAAATTCTTGATAAAGCAATGGAAATAAAACTTGAAAGAAAAGATGCCATAATTGCGCTTGGCGGGGGAGTAATCGGTGATATGGCTGGTTTTGCCGCCTCAATATACCGCAGGGGAGTTGATTTTATTCAAATTCCTACTACATTACTTGCACAGGTTGATTCCTCTGTCGGAGGAAAAACAGCTGTTAATCATACACTCGGTAAAAATATGATTGGAACTTTTTATCAGCCTAAATTAGTTTTATCGGATATTAATACATTAAAAACACTGGATGAGCGTCAATTTAAAACGGGCTTAAGTGAAGTTATAAAATATGCTTTTATAGAAAAAAATTGCGGCTGTGAACAGGATTTTAAATTACTTGAATTTTTACGCGATTTCAAGAATTATATAAAATCAAAAAACCCTGATATGCTTATAAATCTGATAACAGCATGCTGTAAACTTAAAAGTTCCGTTGTAAATCAAGATGAAAAAGAAAACGGATTACGTGCTATTCTCAATTTTGGTCATACTTATGCACACGCTATTGAAAATATTACTAATTATCAAAAATATACTCATGGCGAAGCTGTTTCAATCGGTATGAAGCTTATATTTGAACTTGCTTTATCTTTGGGTAAAATAGATAAAGCATACAGAGATAAAGCTGTTTCGATATTAAATGCTTATAATCTTGTTACAGAACTTGATTTTAATCCTGATAAAGAAATATTTTATAATTCAATGTTATCCGATAAAAAAGTATCGAACGGCGGAGTTGTTTTTGTAATGCCTGTTGCTCCCAAAAAAGTTGAAATTACAAATAATATTGATAAAAAATTGATATTACAGGGCATATAATAGATATATATAAATTAAGAAGAGGGGTAAAAATGAAGATATTACTTTCTAATGATGACGGTGTAATGGCTGAAGGCATAAAGGCTTTAATGACTGCATTAAGCCGTGAACATGATGTTTATGTTATTGTACCTGATAGAGAAAGAAGTGCAGCCGGTCATTCTTTAACTCTGCATACTCCTATCAGAGTTGAAGAATTAGATTCAAAATTCGGAGCAAAAAGAATTTGGATTACAAGCGGAACGCCGGGTGACTGTGTTAAAATCGGAATTAATGCTATATTAAACGAAGAAGAAAAGCCGGATTTAATAATTTCGGGAATTAATCACGGGCCTAATCTGGGAACCGATATTTTATATTCCGGAACGGTAAGCTGTGCAATGGAAGGCGCAATGATGGGATACCCAAGTATTGCCGTATCACTTGCAAGCATGTCATCAGAACCGGAGTTATTTAAAAATGTAGCTGAATTTATGGTAAAGTTTGTACATAAAATAAACGATTTTAAATTTCCCAAAAAATCTATTTTAAATGTTAATGTACCGGGATTAATGCCGGAAGATTTAGCAGGCGTAGCAATTACAAGGCTTGGCGGTAAAATGTTTACCGATGAGTATGATAAAAGAATAGACCCCAGAGGTAAAGTATATTACTGGATGGCAGGAGAACTTATAAGACAGTGCGATAATGATGATTCTGATATTAATGCTTTAAGGTGGAATAAAGTTTCAGTAACTCCAATTACCTTTGAAATGACACAGGAAAGCGTTATGCCTGAACTTGAAGCAGCTCTATGCAAAGACGAAATTATAAGCTGGATGTAATTCTGAATATATTCCAAAAGTCAAAAAAATTATTGAATAAGACCTTTTTCTTTTAAAATACCGATAACAATTTGTTCGGTTTCTTTATAAGAGCTGTTATTGCTGCTTTCTTTTATGTTGAACATTTCTCCCTCGCCTGTTATAAACCAATTTAAGTTAATGTTCAATTTATAATATAATTGCAAGCCGAAATCCATAGATGGGCATCTTATGCCGCGTTCGTACGCGCTTATTGTATTTGGGGAAACTTCAATTCTTTCGGATAATTTTGCAACGGATAAGTCAAGTTCTTTTCTTATTTTTTTTAAGATTATGTACTTGAAAAGATTGGGGCAGAATACTTGAGAGTGGAGTTAGGAGTAATAATTTAACTGCTAACTCCTCACTGCTAACTACTAACTTATTCGATAAAGTAGATTTTGAAAAACTTCCTAATACTTTTATAATCAAGTGTAACCACGGGTGTAAGTGGCATTTTATTATTAAAAACAAAAAAGAGTATTTAAATACTCCTAAACTTATTGAAATTACAAAACGGCAGATTACAGGCTGGCTTGAGCAGGATTACAGCCTCTGGGGCGGGTTTGAACTAAATTACCGCGGTATTGAACCTAAAATTTTAATTGAACCGTTATTGAGAGATGATATTAATAAACTTCCTGTTCGTATTAATATTTTTTGCTTTAATTCAATACCTGAAATAATAATTAAATTTCATGATGATAATTTTATAAGTATTTGGGATAAAAATTTTAATCTGCTTAAAAGTACTTTTTGTTTTACGGAAGAAAATATAAATTCTGAAATTGATTATAATATAAAACAATCGATTGATATAAGTATTGAATTATCAAAAAATTTTAATTTTGTAAGGGTCGATTGGATGATTTACCAAAATAAATTATATTTTGAAGAACTGACATTTACACCGTATTCGGGATTTTTAAACTTTAAAGACAAAAATAAGGCTTTAGAGTTTGGAAAGTTAATAAAATTAAAATAAAGAAAGGTAATAATAATGGAATATGTAGAATTGGATAATTTATCTGATGAAGCAATTTTAAATTTGTATGATGATGTAATTGCCTGGACAAGACATCATTGTGACGGTACAGGGGAAGAACATTATCGTAATGCTTATTATGGACCTGCAAACAGATATGGTTATCATACAGAATTACGAGAGCAGGGTTTATGTGTTGTATATCCATCTATTACATGTGCAACCGGATGCTGTGAAGAAAATGAAGAATGTTCTTACGGTTATAGTTTGAAATATAGTGTTTATACAGAAATGTTTCAAGCTGAACCATAAGCTATATTTACGTAGCGTGACGGGAATTTACCCGTCTTTTTTTAGTGCTGTAATTAAAAAAGCTTTAATAATATTTTATATAATATCAACGGGGTCGATATCTATAACCAATTTAATATCATCGGCGGCAGAAGTATTTTTTATAAAAGTTGAAATCAAGTATTGACCGCGTTTATTCATTTTATTTTTTATAATAATCTGAAAACGATACTCGGAATTTATTTTATACAATATACACTTCATTGAACCGTTTACTTCTATGTATTCAGTTAATTTAAGTTTTTGAAACTGTTCTTTTAATTTTTCTGCTACTTCATTTGCGCAGATTGCGGCGCGCATTTCATCGTTTGAAGATATAACTATTTTTATAATTTGGCAAAATGGCGGATAATCAAATAATTCACGGCGCATTATTTCATTTTTATAAAACGACAAATAATTTTGTTTTTTGGCATTTTTTATAGCATATAAATCAGGATTATATGTTTGAAATATAACTTTACCTTCATCAATGCCTCTGCCGGCTCTGCCAGCTATCTGCATTAAAAGCTGAAATCCTCTTTCACTTGAACGGAAATCGGGCATGTTAAAGCTTAAATCCGCATCTATTACACCCGAGAGTGTGACATTTTTATTATCAAGACCTTTTGCTATAACCTGTGTACCTATTAGAATATCAATTTCACCGTTTTGAAATCTGTTTAAAATTTCTATATATTTTGTTTTTTTTGTTAAAACGTCAGAATCTATTCTTTCAATTCGTGCATTAGGAAAAAGTTTTTGTGTCACGGCTTCAATTCTCTGAGTACCGGCTCCAGACATTGTTATTTCCGGTGATTGGCAAGCCGGACACAAATCGGGTAAATTTTTAACGTGATTGCACCAGTGGCATTTAAGTGTTTTATCCGAGGAATGATAAACCATAGGAATATCGCAGTTAGGACATTTTATAACCTCGCCGCAGGTACGGCATTGGATATAAGTATAAAATCCGCGCCTGTTCATAAGTAAAATAACCTGTTTCCCTTTAGCAACGGTTTCATTAACAGCATTAATCAAAGTATTGGAAAAAAGACTTCTTGTTTCACGGTAAAATTCTTCTCGCATATCAACGACAGTTACTTTTGCCATATCAACATTATTAAATCTGTTATTTAATACAATTAAATTATCGGAATTTAAAGCTTTAAAGTAAGAACTGACATCTGGAGTTGCACTGCCTTTTAGTAAAGCAGCATTGTTAAATTCGCATATTTTTTCAGCTACTAATCTTGCATCATATCGTGGCGCAGGAGAAGTTTGTTTAAAGGTATTTTCATGCTCCTCATCAATTATAATAAGTCCGATATTATTAAGAGGAGCAAATACGGCGGAACGCGCGCCTATTATTATACGGATTTTATTATCACGTAATTTATTCCAAACATCAAACTTTTCTCCCTCTGAAATACTGCTGTGCCAGATTGCAGTTTCATCCGGATTAAATCTTTTTATTAATCTGATTGTTAATTGTGATGCAAGTGCTATTTCTGGAACCAGAAATAATACATTTTTGCCTTGCTCTAAAACTTTTTTTATTGTTTTAAAATAAACTTCGGTTTTTCCTGAGCCTGTAACTCCGTTTAAAAGAATAGGGGCAGTTTGTTTTTCATCAATTTTTTTTGAAATAATATCATAAGCCTTTTGCTGCTCCTCAGAAAGCAGGGGAAATTCATCACGCTGAATATTTTGAAAAACGGATAAAGGATTTCTGTACAAAGATTTTTCTATTATATCTATGCATCCTTTTTCCTTCAAATTCAAAACTGTAGTTCTTGTTGTTTTAACTTCTTTTTCAAATTCAATCAGCTGAGTTTCTTTATATTCTTCAAGTTTTTCAAGAATTTTTAATTGTTTTGGAGTTGCACCTTCTTTTGTCTTAAAAACAATATATTTTTCTTTTCTTTCTTTTTGAGTTTTACCTGAATTTTCTTTTAAAAATTTCATCGGAACAGCTGCTTGAATAACAGAATTAATATCACAGCAGTAATAGTTTGCAATCCAATCCAGAAGTTTTAAATAATCAAGGGAAAAAACACTTCTTCGGTCAATAATTTTTTCTATTTCTTTTGCCTGAATACCTTCTTCCAAATAATCGGAAAATCCGGTTACAAAAGCTATAATGTTTTGTTTTCTTCTTCCGAAGGGAACAAGCACGGCTTGACCTATTCTTATTTTTTCTTTCATGGTTTCGGGGATTATATAGGAAAAAGTTCTTGTTCCGAGATTTTTCACATCAACAAGACACAGTGCATATTTTTTTTGTATATTTTCTTCAGTCATTTTTTTATTCTATCAAATATTTAAGCAAAATATTTTCTATGTCGGTAATTTTTTCTTCACTGTCAGCTTCAAAATAAATTCTGAGCAATGGTTCAGTTCCGCTTTTTCTTATTAAAATTGAGCTGTTATCTTCAAGGTATAATTTTAAACCGTCAATATCATTTGTTTTTATAATTTTGTATTTTTTTATTATTTTTATATTTTTTGCTTTTTCTATTATTTTATCTTGTTCATCTTTAGAAGCAAGTTTTAAATCAGTTCTTTTATTAACAAATTTTCTATCCAATTCCGATAAAAAATCTTTGTGCAGAACGCTTAATTTTTTATTTGAATAAGCAAGCATTTCAATTATTAACAGATTAGCCAGAATACCGTCTTTTTCAGGGATATGACCTTTTATGCTAAGGCCTCCGGATTCTTCGCCTGCAATAATTATATCATCATTTCTCATAGCACTTCCGAGCCATTTAAACCCGACAGGAGTTTCCACCGTTTCAATTTTATATTTTTTTGCATATAAATCAAGCATACTGCTTGCTCCAACGGTTTTAGCAAGTTTTCCTTTAAAATTACGATTTATTGAAAGATGTTTTAAAAGCATTGCGATTATATCATTAGGACTGATAAAAATTCCTTCTTCATCAAAAACACCAAATCTGTCACCGTCCCCGTCGTTGCTTAGACCTATTTGGGCATTAGTTTGGCATAATTTTTTTAAAGCAGGCAGATATTGTTCTTTAGGATCAGGCATAAAACCGCCGAAATTTATATCACGTTCAATATTTTGCGCAATGTATTTAATATTATTTTCGTCTAAAATGTGAAGAAACAGTTTCCCTGCTGCTCCATGATGACCGTCATAATTTATTGATATATTTGATTTTTTTATTTTTTCAAAATCAATAATGTTTTTTAAATGCTCAATATAACTTTGTTCAAAGCTTGCCTTTTTTGGGAATATAGATTTTCGCTCCGGTTTAAATTTATTTTCAAGATTATCTGTTATTTCTTTAACCATATAATCTTCGCTAGGTCCACCGTAAGGCGGAATAAATTTTATTCCCAAATATTCGCTCGAGTTATGAGAAGCCGTAAACATGAGTGCATAAGCATTTTTATTTAAAGCTCCGTAAGCAAGAACAGGTGTTGCAACAATATTTTTACTCAATTCAACATTAAAACCTAATCTGCTAAGCTGCTGCGCCGTATATAAAGCAAATTCATCAGCTTTGTTTCTCGGGTCATAGCCTATTATTATGGGCTTTTCATATTTAGCTTCTTTATAAATATATATGGCAGCGGCATTTATAACTTTATTTACGTTTTCATAATTAAAATCTTTATCAAGTACAGCTCTCCAACCGTCTGTTCCAAATTTTACGGCTTCCATTTCTTATCCTTTTTTCATATTTTATGTATGATTATTTTATATAAGAAACAGAGGTTTATCAAATGTACAATTTAGAAAATTTATATTATTTAGGGCCGGACGGGTCAAACTCTCATAATGCCGTCATTAAATTTTTGAATATTTGTAAACTTAATATAGAAAATAAAATTCCTCAAAAAAGTATTAAATTTGCGATTTCCGAACTTGAAAAAGATAAAAATTCCATTGCTGTCCTGCCTATTGAAAATTCTATAGAGGGTCTTGTACGTGAAACAATAGATAATTTTGTAAAAATTAATGACTCATCAATAAAAATACAGGGTGAATTGACTCTTTTTATTAAACATAATCTTTTAGCAAAAACAAACAATATAAAAGAAATTAAGAAAATATATTCTCATCCTCAGGCATTTGCCCAGTGCAGCAGATATTTATATTTAAATTTTCCCGATGTCGAATTAAAAGATGTATCTTCAACAAGTTATGCGGCACAAAAAGTTTCCCTGGAAAATGATAACTCACTTGCCGCTATTGCAAATGAAACCTGCGCCGATATTTTTAATTTAAATGTTCTTGCCTCAGATATAAATGATGAAAAAGATAATCAAACAAGATTTTATATTTTAGGAAGAACGCCTCTTGAAAAAAATGATAAAAATAAAACATCAATAATGATATCTCCAAAAATAAACCGTTCAGGCGCGTTATGCGATATTTTAAAAATTCTGGCAAAACATAACATAAATCTTTCGTATATTGATTCACGTCCTTCCAAAAGACATTTAGGCGAGTACCTGTTTTTTATGGAGCTTGACGGGCTTGAAGAAGATATAGAAATAAAAACAGCTATCAAAGAGCTGCAGGAATATGCCGAGTTTCTTAAAATATTAGGCTCCTTTAGCTTGTATTCGTAGTTATTATATATTTACAGTGTTATTTGATTTTAGCTACAATCTGTAAATGTTACAGAGCCATATTGACCGGAACCGCAGACATTGCATATAGGCAGTTCGGTTGCCCAAACATAGTTACAATGGAATGTCCAAGTATATCCTACTGTGTATTTTGCCACTCTACCGCAACTAAATAAAGAAATACCTGAGCCGCACCCTTATCCCGTATTTCCATTATTACAAACAACATATCCGCACATATATTGCGAAAGTAATCTATCATCACTTTCAACTACATTATTGTATAATTCAAATATAATTTCATCAGATAAAGTTTCTATTTTTTTAAAGTCCATTTTAAATTCAATCCCGCTATTATACTAATTTCCCCAGTAGAAAATTTTCTTTTTTACTTTTAAATTTAAGCAATCCGCTATATGGTGTAAAAGTAAGTTCTTCAAAATATAATTTATTTTGATAAATTAACCAATCAACACGTACAAAAGCAAAGTTTTTTGATAAATTAATTGATAAATCAATTGATTGTTTTGATAAATTATCAAATTTTTCATTTATATTTTTTTCTTTAAATCCGAAAATATCTTCTGTAACAAAAAAATTCTTATTAAAAATTGTAATTTCATTTTCATTATGAATTTTTATAATATACATAGGTATTCCATGAAAACAATATACATTTAGTTTTACAGGCTCTGTATTTATTTCATCTATCATTAACGGTTCAATTAAAATTTTAGGCTGAATACCTTTATACTGCATTTCAAAACCGTTCCATACCCAGAACTCCTGTTCTAACCAGCCTGTAATGTTTTGTTTTGCTCTATTGTATATTTGCTGATTATTCAAAAAATCGTTTTTATCTTTTATAATATAATTCCACTTGCACCCGTGGTTGCACTTGATTACAAAACTATTTGGCAGTTTTTCAAAGTCTATTTTATCAAAGAGTGGAGTATTGAGAGTTGAGAGTGAAAAATTTAAATTATTGCTCCTAACTTCACTCTCCTCACTCCTAACTACTTGAAGTACAGGTTTTAAGTATTCTTCACCGATTTTTTCACGAACATAATCTCCCACGGCGGTTCACCTATTGAGTCTTTTCTAAAAATAAACAATTTCTTACCTTTTAATACTTTCCTCAAATAAATAATCTAAAGAAAGTTTAGAGTTAAAATACTCAAAAATTCTTTTGATTTCTTTATAATTAAATATTGCTTTGGAATGCATTTTTTTTGAAAATAAACTTTCACTTATCTTTACTTTTTTTGCAAATTCTTTTTGAGATAATCCATGCCTTTTTATTTCAGCGGATAAATTATAAAACATATACGTAGCACCTTTTTTAAATATTTCATTATTGATTAATAAAAATTTACATCAATTTTCGTTATTTTTTTAATGAAAATATTCTATCAAGATATAAATTTTTTGTTAAATAATAAGTTATACAATAATTAAATAATGTTAATCGTTATTTTATTAATATAATCATTAAAACAGTACTTGTATTTTTAATAAATAAAATACATAATTCTAGCAAGGAGAAAGATAATGGAAAATCTCAGTTTGAAATTAAATTATTTAAAAAAGAAATTCAAACTTACAAATGAGAAGGTGGCGAAATTAGCAAATATTCCTGTCGCTACAGTTGAGAGAATTTCCTCTGGAAGAACACAAAATCCTAATTTAAAAACATTAAAAGCACTGGCTAATATTTTTGAATGCGGTCTTGATGATTTAATAAATCTGCAGGATGTGGTAAAATCAAACTGCAATGATGAAACAATCGAAAAAACAGCTCAAATTATTCAAAAAGATGAAGATTTAAAAACTCTGTTTTCCGTAATAATTACTCTTTCTCCGGATAATAAGCAGGCGGTTATAGGTCTTGCACAAAGACTTAAAATGCTTCAGGATAATAATTTCGTTAATAAATAAAACTAAAATAATTATTGTTCTTTATGTAATTGCTCGGTTTTCCAGGCAAAATATGCATTAACACCAAACATTATTATTAATATTATTGCAATTAAACTATGTTCCATTTCTTTTAATATCCTTTACTTTATAATATATGCAGCGAGAGCATTCATAGGCTCTTAATATAAACATGATTTCGCATAATCCGCCTAAAACACCTAACACTATAGTCAAGAAAGACATTTTAATAAAAAATAAACCGGTAACTGCTCCAGTAAGAGCCAGTATGTAGTGTAACTGCTTCTCAAATACATTAAATCCTGTATTTCTATTTTGATTGCTTCCAGTTCATTTCCTGTCATGCGGATATTATAACATGACAATTTATATTTTTATTATGATATTCTAATTAATGAATAAAATTAGTATAAAATATATTTATGGAAATAAAAGAGCAATTAAGATTAATTCCTGAATTATCAGGTTCTTATCAATTTTTTGATAAGGAAAATACAATAATATATGTGGGTAAGGCAAAAAATCTAAAAAGACGCGTTTCCAGCTATTTTAATAAAAAACACGACAGCGCGAAACTTAATGTCATGGTGCCGCAAATTGTCAAAATAGAATTTATTATCACAAATTCAGAAATTGAAGCGTTAATACTGGAATCTCATCTTATAAAAAAATATAAGCCAAAATATAACGTTCTATTAAAGGATGATAAAAAATTTCCTTATTTTCTCATTACCAAAGAGGATTACCCAAGAATACTCGTAACACGAAAAAGAAATAAAAATATGCTTGAAGGTAAATATTACGGGCCTTATACCAATGCAAAATCAATGCATACAACACTTGATTTATTAAAAAAATTATTTCCCTTAAAACAGTGTAAAACTCCAAAATTTAAAGACCGCCCCTGCATTTATTATCAAATCGGAAGATGCATGGCTCCATGCCAAAAACTTATAAGTTCAGAAGATTATAAAAAGCTTATTAAAAATGTGGAACTTTTTCTCTCGGGCAAACAAATGCAATTGGTTAACGAGTTAAAGGCTCTGATGGAAAAATACAGCGAAAATCAGGAGTACGAAAAAGCCGCAAAATATCGTGACAGCTATTTTGATGTTCTAAAAACAATAGAAAAACAAAAAGTAGTCTATGAAAATACAAATATTAATCAGGATATAATTTCTTTAAGCAGCGATGATTATTTAGGCGGTATTTCCGTCCTTCAAATAAGAAACGGCAGACTAACAAATAAAAAAGACTTTGAAATTTCAAAAAATGACTACGACAGCGACGAAGAAATTATTTCTTATTTCATAAAAGAATACTATCAGATGACAGGAAATGAGGACTTACCATCTGAAATTATCTTTTCCTGCTCAATTAACAAAGAAGATAAAGAAATGTTTGAACAGTGGCTGAGTGCTAAAAAAGGAGAAAAAGTAACAATAAACCCCGGCAGAAACAAAAAAAATGATGATATTCTTGAGCTGGCACTTAAAAATTCAACTTATCATCTGCAGGAAATGAAAATTAAATCATTACAGGAAATTCAAAATAACTATAATGAAGCAGGTTCTTATATAAAAGAGAAATTAGGACTTAAAAATTTTCCCTACAGAGTTGAATGTTTTGATATTTCTCATATTCAAGGCACCAATACGGTTGCATCTATGGTAAGTTTTTATAACGGAATGCCGAAAAAAAGCGAATATAAGCACTACAAAATAAAAACGCTGGAAAACGGCAAACCTGACGACTTTCAATCAATGCGGGAGGTTGTTGAAAGACGCTATTCAAGACTTTTAAAAGAAAACCTTCCTTTCCCGGATTTGATTATTATAGACGGCGGCAAAGGACAACTATCAAGCGCAGTTCAGATATTAAAAGAACTTGGTATTGAAAATCAAGACATAGTTTCACTGGCTAAACGCATTGAAGAAGTTTTTAAACCAAATCAATCTCAATCGGTTATTTTCCCCGTTAATTCTCCGGCTCTTATGTTTTTTCAACGGATACGAGATGAAGCTCACAGATTTGCAATAACTTTTCACAGAAAATTAAGAGAAAAAGAAGCCGTTCACTCCGAATTGGATAATATAAAAGGTCTTTATTCAAAAAATAAAAAACTGCTTATTCAAAAATATTCTTCAATACAAAAAATTTCTAAACAATCAAAAGAAGAACTTATGCTTTTATTATCAAATCATCAGGCTCAGATTGTTTATGATTATTTTAACCGCAAAATAAAAAATATTTAAAAACAGTAATAAAATATTGGTAAATAAGGCAATTTTTTTGATGCTTTTGTTTTTATATTACTGTAGTGTGTTAAAATGGAGGCGGATTGAAGTATGGAATTTATACAAAATAATTTTGAAAAGGATTTTCCGTTAGGCAATGTGCAGCCTGAGCTAAAACCTCAAAATACAAGAACACAGTTTTATAAGAGTGATGTAAAATTAAATCAGCTTGAAAAAGATAAATTTGATTATTCAAAAGATGACGGAGTAATTTCCAACAGCGATAAAGCCAAATGTTTTGCAAAAGGTTTGATAGCTCCCGTTACGGATATGTTTTCATCAAAAGAAAACTTTATAAAGGGAGTTGGAATGCTTGCAGGCGGTGCAGCATTACTCGCCGTAACAGGAGGAGCGGCAGCCCCAATTCTGGTTGCGGCAAGCGTAGCAGGCGGTGCAGTTCAATTCGGTGTTAGTGCATATAGAGCAAATAAAGCTAAAACGGATGAAGAAGCAATGGCAGCATGGAAAGGTGTGGGAGAAGGAGTTTCCTTGATAGGCTTCTCGGCTGCAGGTGCAAAACCCTCTTTAAAAGCTGCAAATTTCAGTTCTGAAGGATTAAATCCTTTAGCTTCCACAGTTCAATGCTTTAAAATAAGCCCTAAAGCATTTAAAAATTCCGTTAAAAATTCAATTTCAAAAATCAGAAATGTATCAAAATCATCACCGGAAACAACAACATCATCAGCTTCAACTATTCAGCCCGAAACAAATGCAGCTGCTTCTTCCGTAACAAAACCAACTACAGCTTCTTCCACGATTCAAAATACTGCAGGTACATCAACAGCTCCTGCTCCAAAAACAGATGTAAAATCTCAGATAAGTATTGAAAATAAGCCTGAAAATATAAATACAGGAAGTGCAAAACCTCAGCAAAAAATAGAAAATCAGCCTGAAAATACAGCAGCGGCAAAACCTGAGCCGGAACCTGTTTCCCCCGCAAAAACAAATGCGGATGCTCAAATACAATCGTTTATTCAACAGCTAAAAAATAAGCCCGGTATAAAAATTATTGACAAAGAATTTAAAGTAAATGGTGAAAATGTTCCGTTTGAAATATATAAAGGAACACAGGCAGGGTCAAATGAAGGGTATTTTGCATTAAATAAAAAAACAGGCGATTTATTCTATGCAAAAGTAGCTGATGCCCAGAGTAAAACAGAGCTTTTAGCTTCAAAATTATACAAAATGGCAGGTGTTGATGTTCCGGAACTCACTTCTTTTAAATCAACTGACGGTACAAGCGGAATTTTAAGCAAATATATACCTGAATTAAAACCTGTTACAACAGGAAATGCTGCAGTAAATGACGGTTATGGCATGGATGCATTACTTGCCAACTGGGATTCAAAATGCTCAAACAATACCTGTTTAACACCTGATAATAAGGCTCTAATAGTTGATTGCGGAGGTACTTTTAACTTCAGAGCTCAAGGCGGTGCAAAACCTTTCGGCGCAATTCCTACGGAAATAATTACCCTGATTGACCCTAAAACAAATGCTCAAAGTGCTAAAGTATTCAGTCAGTTAAATCGGGCTGATATAATTAAGTCACTTGAAAAAGCAGCAAATTTAAAAGAAGCAGATATTGTTAAGCTGTTGAGCGACATGAAAATGTCACATTATCAAAAACCTTTATTACAAAGACAGCAATTCTTAAAAATTCTTCTTGAAAAAGTTAAAAATTCACCTCAAGGCAATGAATCAACCTTAAGTTATATGAATAAGCAGATGAATGCGGCTCTTGAAACTTCTATTGAAAGGGCTAAGTCAACCGGAGATTTAGCGGATATAAGTAAATCACTGGATTTTATACAAGATGCAAAAATAAAAGCTTCACTGCAAGATAAAATAGCAATTAAGCAAAAGGAAATATTAACAAGCCAGCCGAAAAATCCTGTATTAACAGAACAAAATGTAACTGATTTACTTGTTCAAAACGGATTTCAGAAAAATGCCTCAGGTGAGTATAAATTTAAAGTTGATGCAAAATTAATGCAAGAATTAGAAAGCAAACACGGAACAAAACATGCCCCAACAATAGCTTCGTTATTGGAAAAACCTTTAGGTAAAAAAGATATACAACGGCTGCAAATTATATTAAACGGTGCCGACGGCAAATACAGCCAATTCTGGCAGAAGAATGTTCAATCTCTTATTCAAATATATCAAAGTATTAAAGATACAAAAATATTTTCTAATCTGAAAGATATGGGTGAAGGGGAATGGGGAACACTTGTAAATATAGTACAAAATCCTCCGTCAGAAGGTGTAATTTCAGCTCTTAATACCTATAAAGGAAGCAGCTCAACAATTAATACATCTTTAACCGCATTAAAGAAAAACGGAACACCTCTAAGTGGAACAACTAAACAGAAAATTGAAGATATGCAGTCGTATATTGAAACTCAGGCATTAAAATCAAAAATAACGGCTAAACGCGGTGAAGGATATGATGTTTTACAATCAGTAACCATGCCTGACGGTACAAAATTTAATCTCGGTGAACAAATGAGAAATGCTGTAAGCATGTTTAAACAAAACGGATGCAAGCCGAATGACCCTGCTATTGAAGGTCTTAAAAGCCAATACAACAATATGATTTTAGTTGCAGAACAAGAACGTTTTATGTCTGCATCTATGGCAGGAGATATTCCGGGCGGATTTGACGGACATTCATTACATTGGAACTTGACGGCTGAAAAAGGTACAAAAGCCGTTTTCCTTGAAGGTGCTAATCCTCATTCAGGATTAAAGTACGAAACCGAAATAGTATTCCCAAAAGATTCTCAAATAGAAATTTTAGGTTTTGATTTTGATTATAATAATCATAAGTGGATTCTTTATGGTAATGTAATTAATTAGAAGATTAATTAAGGAGTTAAATAATGACAGAACAAAATGATGAACAAGATAAAAAAGAATATTCAAATAACGATAATCTTGAATTTAAAGCCATAAAGATTGAATTTTACCCCGAAGATATCGAAAAAATGAAAGGTATGTCTTTGGCAGAGGAAAATTCATATAAGCTGCAATTAAAACTTCAAGGCAGATATATTAAAAAGTATGAATAGATTAGGAAATGGAGATATTATGTTAATACAAAGATTTAATCCCGAAGAAATTTCAAGTTTAGCAATAAGTAAGCTGGAACGCGCTGCACAAAGCGAAAAAAAACATCTGCAGGATCTTGCAAATGAAACAAAAAATATGGAATTTCATTCTGTTCCAATTAAGTTTTATCCTGATGATGTTGAAAAAATGAGAGGTATGTCTTTAGCAGAAGAAAATGCTTATAAACTTCAATTAAAATTTAATAAAAGATATATAATACCTAATTACAGCAATTATTATGCCGGTTAAATGATTTATTAAAAACATACAAAATATTTTATTTATATAAAAAGAGGCTATGCAATAGCCTCTTTTAGGAATTATAAGTTTTTATTAATTTTACTAATCTTCGTCATCTTCAATTTCAATTTGACTTGCTGCTGCAAATACATCAACCAGAGCTACTCTATTATTTGAAATATTTGTATTATCGTTATAAATTTCTGTTTGTCTTGGCAGTTTATTTTTTGTTACAAGTCCGTCATTTACATTGAGAAGTGATAAAGCAGCTACAGCAGGAACACTATTATTATTGTTATTATTATTTTCAGGTATTCTCGGTGTTCTTTCTGCTCTTGGATTTAATAAAACAAACTTTTCAGAATCGCTTGTTTTACCGTATTGTAAATGATGTCTCATATAGTTATTGGTCTCACCTATTTTATCGGTAGAATGCGTAACATAATATTCATCTTCATCACCATTTACGGTTTGAGAAGAAAAAGTTCCTTTTTTTACCGATATTAAAGAACGATCATAGCTTGAATCATCAACATTTTCAATTCTGTAATCATTACCTGCATAAGGAAGACCTTTAATTACTTCACTTGCTTTTATTGTCATATCACCTGTTGTGTAAGTATCTCCGTTACCGGCAACTAATTTTGATACAGATAATGTTTCAGGTGTTTCAATTTTAACATGTCTTCCTGCAACTGCTGTTAAACCATAATCAGGACTTTTAACACCCTTAACTTTAACATCAATATCTCTTCCCGCATTAATGGTTGTTTTTTTATCATTAAAGTTATATATGCCTGTATAAACTGCTTCTGTGTTATCGGGTAAAGTAACATTTTTAGAAGAAAGAACATCACCCGAAGCCGTCAATTCAATTTCATTAGCATCAAATGATGATTCAGCACCATTTCCGGTATTATCCATTGATAAAATATTCCCGTCATTTGCAGTTGCTGAAATTTTATTAGAAGCTTTAACTTTAGCTCTGTCAAACCAAATATTATCGGCAGAAATAGTAAAGTTATCGGAATCAACTTCAGAAGCATGTACAACATAACCAAGTTTGCCGCCGTCTATGGTAACATCAGCTCCAGTAATTGTAGAACCGCCCTGTACAGAAGCAGCTTTTAAAGACTTTAAGTTTATATTGTTAGCATTAATTGTGGAATCATGAACTATTAATGTACCATCATTGTAATATGTATTTTTTATATTATCTGAATTCGTTTTTTCATAAGCTTCATTAGTACCCGCTGTGGTAGTTTCAAAATTAACATTACCTGTAGCATTAACTGTTCCTGAATTAAGTTGAAGTTTTTGTTTTGCTTTTGCCGTTAAATCACCGCCAACAGTAAAGGTAGAACCATCAGCAATAATTCTGCTGTCCGATTCTAAATAAATGCTTCCGTCATTTCCCTTTTCAGCTTTAACAGCTTTTATTTTTGCTCCGTTTATATTAATTTCCGAATTTTTATTAGCTGAGTAGTTATAAACGTTCAGGTTTCCTGTTTCAATGTCACCGTTAATATTAATTTTCATTGCCGTATCAGAATCTGAAACATTATTTTCCATTTTTCTTATACCGCCATGTCTTTGATATGTAAAATTAATACCGTCTGATGTAACTAAATAAGTTTTACCAAATGATTCAGTAGGTTCATTATTAACATAAGTTATATTTTTACCTGTAGTATTAGTCGAAATTACAGAATCTTTATAAAGATCAACTAATTCACTTCCGACGAAAGTTAAATTTGTATCTGTTTTAATTGTAGCGTTATCTTCAACTCGTACACCGGGAATGCGATCGCTGGTATATGTTACTTCACCGTCATTGTATTTTCTTAACTGCAATGTTCCATAACCTTCCCAGTCTTCTCTTTCATCGGGAACCCAGGTACCATGCAAGTTAGAAGCTGTAAATGAATTAATATCTACGTTTGCCCCGCTGCCAAATAAAACACCGTTAGGATTAAGTAAAATAACTTTTCCTGTTGACTGGTAATTGCAGACTCCGCCACAATTATCAGCTGATTTACCTATAAAGTGACCGTATATTTGCGATAAACCGCCTGTTGCCGCAACTTTATTAATTGAAGTCTGATTATTATTTGTAAATAAAACATTTACGGTAGAATTACTTCCTATATTAAAATCATTCCAATTGGCTGTACCTACAGTAAAAGCAGATTGATTGCCATCATCTATCTTTATATCCATTGTGTATCTGTTATCAGTTCCCATATAAGGATTAGAAACCTGAACATTGCTGCTGCCTGCCGAATTATATGTAGGAAGCGTATTAGGAACGACATCGGCATATACAGGAGTAATTCCCATCGATGCAAATATACCGACTGCTAATGTTGTACTTAAAAGTTTTCTCATGATCCTCTTCCTTTTATTGTTATGTAAGTTCGATATTCTATAAGTGATGTAAATATTTTTTTTGCTACTTCTCGTGTTTTTTGCTTAATATATCTTAAAATCTCTTTTAAAAAATCAATTCAAATTCAACACTTATTTATTATATATACTATAAAAAAAATTATTTCTCAAAATTTACTAAATTAAAACAATATTGTTAAGAAATGTTAATAATAAAATATATGCTTTAGTGAAAGCATCTGATTGTAGGCTTTTTTAGGCATAATATATTTACAAAAGCCCTAAAACACGATATAATAGCTCTTGCTTTAATAATAATTGTTATGAGGTAAGAGAGATGAGCGAGAAACAATACACTGATATTGAATTTGAAGAGTTATTAAAAAACTATGATTATAGTTTTCAAAAAGGTGATTTAGTCAAAGGTATTGTATGTTCATACGATTCAACCGGAATAAATATTGATATTGGAGCCAAAATGGCTGCCTACGTTCCTGTTAAAGAATTTGCCGCTGATAAATCAGTTCATGTAGAGGATTTATTAAAGAAAAATGAAGTTTATGAATTTTTGATTATTCGTGAAGAAGATGAAGACGGCAGGTTTATGCTCTCATATAAAAAAGTTGCATTGGCATATAATTGGAAGGAACTCGAAAAATTAAAAGATAAAAACGAAACTGTTGAAGGCACTATTATTTCAACAATAAAAGGCGGATTAATTGTTGAAGTTAAAGGAATTAGAGGATTTGTACCTTCAAGCCAGATGAAACCGAAAATCCTTGAAAATATTTCCGGTAATATAATTCCATTAAAAATTCTTACCATGGATATACAACAGGGCAGTTTTATTTTGTCTAACAGATTGGCATACAGTGATGATAAATATTCCGAAAAGCAAAACAGAATTGAAAATATAGAAGTAGGACAAATATTAAAAGGAGAAATTGTCAGAATTACTGATTTTGGTGCTTTTGTTGATATAGGCGGTATTGATGCACTCCTTCCTTTATCTCAAATTTCCTGGAAATGGGTTGATAATCCGTCTGATATTCTTAAAATAGGTGATAATATTAATGCTGAGGTTATTGCTATTGATACAGAAAAACAGAGAGTCAGTTTGAGTCTGAAAAATCTTGAGAAAGACCCTTGGAATGAGGTAAAAAATAAAATACAAGAGGGCGAAAAAATTGAAGGCATAATCACAAGAATTAAGCATTTTGGTGCTTTTGTCGAGGTATTGCCCGGTGTTGAAGCATTGCTTCCAAATAATGAATTAATTGAATATCAAAATAAAAATAATTTGATTTTAAAAGCAGGAGATAAAATTAAAACAAAAATATTAAAATTTAGTCCTGATGACAGAAGAATCAGCTTGAGTATAAAAGATGATAAAATATAATATAACTCTTATTTGGAGCCTTGCTTTTAATTGATTGAACATGCATATATTCATATCCCTTTTTGTATAAGAAAATGTAATTACTGCTCCTTTATTTCCGGAGAAAATATTCAAAATAAACAAATTTATCTTGAACAGCTTTTAAAAGAAATTAAAACAAGGTATAACGGTGAATTATTAAAAACTTTGTACTTTGGGGGTGGAACACCGTCTTTACTTGATATAAAAGATATAAGCATTTTGCTTGATTGTTTTAATCTTTCAGGTAATGCAGAAGTTACAATTGAGACAAATCCTGAAACCGTAACATTTGAAAAATTTTCAGGCTATGTAAAAACAGGTATAAACAGAGTTTCAATTGGTATTCAGACATTTAATCCTTATATTTTAGAAAAAATAGGACGAAAACACACAGAAAAACAAGCTGAAAATTCTGTTTATTCAGTTAAGAAATCGGGCTGTAATAATGTAAGCATAGATTTAATATACGGACTTCCTAATCAAACAATCAATGATTTTAAAACAGATATAAAAAGAGCATTAAAACTAAAAATAAATCATATATCATATTACGGACTAAAAATCGAAAAAGGTTCTTTTTTTTATGAAAATCCTCCTTCTAATCTCCCTGATGATGAGCTGCAAGCTGAAATGTATAATATTTTATGCGACAGCTTATTTGAATATAATCATTATGAAATAAGTAATTTTGCATTAAAGGGGTTTGAATCGCGTCACAACTGTGCATATTGGAAAAATAAAGAATATTACGGTTTTGGTCTTAATGCTTCCGGATACGAAGGTAAAATCAGATATAAAAATATCTCCGATTTTAATGAATATATTAAAAATCCTTTTAAAAAAGAAGAAAAAATTATTTTGACAGAAAATGAAGCAATGGAAAATGAGATTTTTCTTGCTTTACGTCTAAAAGAGGGAATTAATATAAAAAAATTTAATAAAAAATATAATATAAACTTTCTGAATAAATATGAAAAAATTATAAATAAATATGAAAAATTCGGTTTGTTAAAAATAGAGAATGAACATATAAAACTCACAAGAGAGGGAATATTATTAAGTAATGAAATTATGTCCGAATTTGTGAGTATTAACTAAAAACACTGCCCATAACGAGCAGTGTTTTCTTTCTATGCTGACGTATTAGTGTGAAACACTGCTTGTAACAAGCTCCATTTCTTCTGCTGAAGCATAAACAGCATGACAACCGCAATCCACATGAACTACTTCACCTGTAACACCTGACGACAAATCGGATAACAAATATAAACCTGTTTTACCCACATCTTCAAGAGTTACGTTTCTTTTTAACGGAGCCTTAACAACAGCAGCTTTAAGCATTTTTCCAAATCCGTCTATACCCGAAGCTGCAAGTGTTTTCACAGCTCCTGAAGATAAACAGTTAACTCTTACTCCGTCTTTACCCAAATCAACTGCAAGATATCTTGCGGAAGCTTCCAATGCAGCCTTTGCAATTGCCATAATATTATAATTAGCAACAACCCTCTCGCTGCCCAAATATGTTAAAGCAAGTATTGAACCGCCTGCATTCATTAACGGTCTTGCATTTCTTGCCAGAGAAACCAGTGAATATGCGCTGACCCCCATTGCCAAATTCCAGCCTTCAATTGATGTATTAATAAATTCTCCCGTTAAATCTTCGCGATTAGCAAATGCCACAGCATGGACAACAAAATCAATTTTTCCGTATTCTTTTTCTATTTCCGAAAAAACTGCTTTAACTTGCTCCTCTTTTGTAACATCGCAATTCATAATTATTTTTGCATTCATTGCTTCAGCTATAGGACGAACTCTTTTTTCCATAACATCACCGGCATAAGTAAATGCAATTTCCGCACCTGCCTCATAAAGCTGTTTTGCTATACCGTATGCGATGCCGTGTGTATTAGAAACACCAAAAACAACACCTCTTTTACCTTCCATTAGTTTCATGTTAAATCCCCCATCTTATACATAAGACAATTTTACTATAAAATTGTTCTTTATCAATCATAATTTTTTATTTTTCATTTTTAATATTTTTAGTGCATTTAAAACCGCAATAAGTGTTATGCCCGTATCAGCGAATATTGCCGCACACATTGTCATATAACCTAACGCTCCTAAAGCAAGGAATAAAACTTTTACACCAAAAGCCAGTATTATATTTTCTTTTACTGTTTTCATTGTTTTTTTTGCTATATTTATTGTTAAATATATTTTGGCAAGATTATCATCCGTTATAACGACATCAGAAGCCTCAATTGCAGCTTCAGAACCTATTGCCCCCATTGCGATACCGACATCGGAACGCATTAAAACAGGAGCATCATTGATTCCGTCACCGGTATATAAAACCTTTTTATCTTTTTTATTTGATTTTATTATATCTTCAACTTTTTTTAATTTATCCTCCGGTAATAAACCGGCATACCATTCATTTATTCCTATAGTTTTGGCAATTGCCGCCGCATTATCTTTTATATCTCCTGTCAGCATAACTGACTTTATTTTTAATCCTGTAAGTTTTGAAATTAATATTTTTGCACTCTGTTTTATTTCATCGGATAAAACAATGCAGCCCAGATACTTTTTATTTTTTGCGACATATATCTTTGTACCGTTCTGTTTTTGTTCAAAAATCGGTATATTATAATCCTGCATTAATTCTTTGTTACCGACAAGTATTTCGGTGGTACCGTCAACAAACCACATACCTTTTCCTGATATTTCCGTAATATTTGAATTTCTCATTGTTTGATTTATTAAATTAGAGCCGAATTCTTTTTTTAATGCAGTGGCAATAGGATGATTTGAGCCTGCTTCAGCTTTTAATACAGCTTCTTTTAATTCATCTTTATCCGCATCACTTGCTAAAAATACTCTTGTTACTTTGTGCTTTCCGGAAGTCAGAGTGCCGGTTTTATCAAAAACTGCGGTATTAACTTTTGATAATGTTTCAAGATGTTCACTGCCTTTAATAATAATTCCCCATTTAGAAGCCGCTCCGATACCGGAAAAGAAAGTTAAAGGTACAGATATTACAAATGCGCAAGGGCATGCTATTACCAAAAAAGTCAAAGCATGCTCTATTACGGTTTTTAAATTATAATGCCATAAATGATAAATATTGGCATTTATTACACACTGCCCTATAACTAATAAAACCGCAAGAAATATTACCAGCGGAGTATAAACTCTTGAAAATTTAGTTATAAATTTTTCTGTTTTTGACTTACTGTTTTTTGCAGCTTCAACCAGGCTCATTAATTTATTAACTGCACAATCAGAATAAAATTTATCTGTTTTAACTTTTATTACACCTGTTAAGTTTATGCAGCCTGAAAATATATAATTATTTATTTTTACTTCTCTCGGAAGACTTTCTCCCGTAAGCGGGGAAACATCAATTGAGGATTGTCCCGCAATTATAATACCATCTAAAGGTATTCTTTCACCGGGTTTTATTATAATGTTTTCTCCAATCATAACTGCCGCAGGCTGAACTTTTTCAATTTTTCCTTCCCGTTCAACATTTGCATAAACTGCACGCAAATCGATAAGCTCAGATATTGATTTTTGAGATTTTGCAACGGATTTTTCCTGTAAATAATCGCCTGTTTCATATAAAATCATTACCATAACAGCTTCAATAAAATTTCCCAGACAAATAGCTCCAAAAGTGGCTATAGTCATTAAAGAATTTTCGTCAAAAAATTTTCCGTATTTTATATTGCTGAAAAATTGCTTTAATACTCCTTCACCGGCTATTAACCATGCCAGAATTAATAATGAACTTTTTAAGTAGGGGGAGGAAGTATTTGAGGATACAGAATACATTCCGTGAGGAAACAAATCGGCTGCAAAGAATGCAAATATTAAAACCAATATGGAAACTATAATTCTTATTAACTTCCTAAAATCAGCACTAATCAAAATTCTTACCTCGTATGTATTATTTATAACATAAATTTCTTTTATTGTATAATCTACTCATTATTAATATATGAAAAGGTTATTTTTAATATGAATAAAAATCCTAAAATTTCGGTATTGACCCCTATTTTTAATACAAATCCCGAATATTTAAAGCAAATGATTGAGTCCATTCTTAATCAATCTTTTAAGGATTTTGAATTTATATTGCTTAATGATTCTCCTGAAAACACTGAAATAGAGGCAATAGTTAAAAATTATGATGATGAAAGAATAAAATATTATAAAAATGAGCAAAATACGGGGATTTCGGCATCCCGCAATAAATTGCTCCATCTTGCAAAGGGAGAATATATCGCAATATTTGATCATGATGATATATCAATGCCTTTAAGGCTTGAAAAACAAGCAGAATACTTGGATAAACATCCGCAAACCGGTGTTGTAGGCTGTAATTATAAAACTATTTATTCAAATAAAACAACAAATTTTCCCTGTAATAATTCGGATATCAAAAAAGAGCTGGTTATTATGGGATTAGTTATTGTACATTCGGGTTCAATGATTAGAAAATCAGTTCTGATTGAAAATAATATTTTTTGGGAAAAAGAATATTCTCCCTGTGAAGATTATATGTTATGGGCAAGACTAATAGATAAAACAGTTTTTCATAACTTAGAGGAAGTTCTTTTGCTGTATAGAGATTCAAAAAATAACACTACAAATCTTCAAGCCGAAAAAATGGCAGATTGTACTGAACGAATAAAAAATTTTTTGCATAAAGAATATCCTTATTATAGAAATCTATGCAGTAAAAATTCTTACATTTATCTTTTCGGACTGCCGTTTATAAAAAAACAATGCAGGGGTAATACCGTAAAATATTTTCTTTTCGGAATTATTCCCTTTTTAAAAGAAGTTAAATAACATTATTTATCTGAAGGTTTTATATCAGAATTTTTAAATATTCGTAACCGTCTTTCAGAGCCTTCGCCGATACTTTCGCTTGATAAATTATGCTGTTCCACAAGTTCGTGCTGTAATTTTCTAATCTGCTGGTTTTGCGGAGTTAATTCAATATTATCCGCTCCATCTAAAATTTTTTGAACGGCAGATTTTGTTTCATCAAGCGCGCGCTCAGCGTCATCGCAATATCCCAATAATGCTTCGCCGTCCGGTATATGGAGTGCTTCTTTCACAATCTTTTGAACCTGCGACATCGAATTTGAGCGTACATAGTAGATAGGGAGTTTATAATCGTTAGCAATGCTTAAAATTTTCGTTCCGCCTTTGGCAAAAGCCTTATGGACAATTACGATATCAGCATCTTCTATATTTCTGGTAACCTCTGCCTGCAAATTTAAGCGTTCGAGAACTTTATCAAGAACAGTTCTTGAAACAGCGTAAATGTATATTTTTTTAAAATTTTTAACCTGTTTAACATATTCTTGACGAGAGAAACTGAACTTTAATTTTTGACTTGCAAAATCTTCTTCTTCTTTTTGTTTTAATGCTTCAACGGTCTTTTCTATATTCGTATCTTTAGAATAGGTTTCGTCAACTTTTCTTATTTCAGGTCTTATAGGCCAGCCTCTAAGTATATAATCAACGGCTTCTGCGGTATTTTTATAAACTGCAAGAGTATTTCTGTCTATAATTTCTATAACTATATCAAAAGTAGGCTGTTTTTCGCGTTCAAGAACAGTTTTTTGGGAACCTCTGCGTTTTGCTTCATCATCTCCCAGTGTTACAGAACTGATACCTCCAACTAAATCTGATAAAGCGGGATTTTTTATTAAATTATCAAGTGAATTACCATGAGCTGTTGCAATCAGCATAACACCACGTTCTGCTATTGTCCTTGCTGCCTGTGCTTCTTCTTCCGTACCTATTTCATCAACAACAATAACCTCCGGTGTATGATTTTCAACAGCTTCAATCATAATATCTTTTTGATAAACAGGCTGCATAACCTGCATTCTTCTTGCTCTGCCTATAGCAGGGTGAGGAGTATCTCCGTCGCCTGCTATTTCGTTTGAAGTATCAACAACAACAACTCTTTTCCCGAGTTCATCAGCTACCAGACGGGAAATTTCTCTTAATTTAGTGGTTTTACCGACACCCGGGCGTCCCAGAAATAAAATACTTTTATTTTGCAGAACTATATCTTTAATGCAGGCAATTGTTCCCGTTACTATGCGTCCAATACGGCATGTAAGCCCGACAACTTTTCCCTGCCTGTTTCTTATTGCACTTATTCGATGCAGAGTTCCGGGAATACCCGAACGGTTATCGTTAGTAAACGGCTGAATTTTGGAAGTTATATACTCGATATCATTATATTCAACGAAAATGTTATCCAAATAAATTGTTTTTCCGCCTGAATATCTGACTTCGACGACTCTGCCTAAATCCAGTACAAGTTCTATTGCATCATCCAAATTGTATGGTTTAAGTGCATCAACTATTTTAGGCGGCAAAATTTCAATTAACCTTCTAAGGTCATTATGAAATTGTATTTTATCCATATACCTCTTTCGTTTTAAATCATGTATTCAGGCAATTTTTATTATACATCTATATATATTATACCACTTTTCTAATCTTTTTAATAAATATTTTACTATATTTGTAGTAATGTAACGGTATTAGCCTTTCAAATAAAAGATATAATAATTTTTCAACAGAAATTATATTAAATATTATAAAAAGGCAAATTCACTTTACAAAAACCTTCCGTTTAAGGTAATATATAATTGGTTATCGGGAATAAAAGAGGATTTGCACTTCAATAGTCAAGAAGCTTTTGTCTTTTATTTAAAATTTCATCAAGCATATATAAAAAACAGTTTACAGGAGAAATTATAATGTCGGAATCAAGTGAAAAGACGTTGGTTGTATTGCCTTATATCCAAGGAGGTGCACAAGGAAAAGAAATTTTGTTGACCTTGAACGGCTGGAAAAAATTTTGTTTATTCAATTATCATTTTGTTATTATTGGTGAATTTGATGAAGCTTTAAAAAATAAGTTTCCCTGGGTTGAATTTATCAACTGTCCGCGAAAAGAAAAAAAGGAAGGACAGTATAATCCGCATCTGGATATGCAGCATAAAATGGAATTGTCAATGGAAAAGTTTGGTGACAAATATAACGGATTCATTTGGATGGTAGATGATAATTATGCTGTAAAATATTTTACTTTGGAAGATATTATGACTATGCATTATCATTCTTTGAACTTTACCGGTACTAAAACCGATCCGACTTCATATTGGAATCATGATAAATGGAAAACAAGACAATTACTGGATAGAGAAAATTTACCGCATATTAATTATTCAACACATTATCCTTGTTTTTTGGAATTTTCAAAATTGAAAGAGATATGGGATAAATTTAATATGCGTGAAGAATCTTATGTTTTGGAAGACATATATTTCAACTATTTTAACCATGCTGAACCTGTTTTAGACAGCGAAATCAGGCTTGGAGTTTGGGATTTTGATATTTATAAAAATGATTTTCAAAAAGCCGTAAATAATCCAAAAATCAAGTTTGTATGCAATAGCACCAAAGGCTGGAGCAAAGAACTTGAACAGGCTTTAGAAGAAACAATAACAAAATTATAACATAGAGTGTTAAAACACTCTATGTATTTTTTATAATATCGAGGTCATGTTTTTTCCATTCTTTGTAGCCGCCTCTTAATACAACAGAAGGAAAATTGTTTTCTAAAAGTTTAAGAGCAGCATTATATGCTTTAGTGCAAGAATCGGAATATGTATATAAAATGTTAACCTTAGATTTTTCAAGCATGTTTAAATGTTCTTCAATTTCTTTAAACGGGAAATGAATTGCATAAGGCAAATGTCCTTCTATATAGTCGTCGTAATCTCTAACATCTATAATATTTATGGAATCGAGTCTGTGTTTAATCATATCTTCAAGAGTAAAGGGGCCGACTGTAAATGAAACAATATTTTCAAAAAATCTTTTTGCTCTTGATAAATCGTTAGTAATTTTTTCGTAGGCAAACATAAAAATCCTTTCATTTGTGTAACAAATGAAATTTAACAAGGTTCTATATATTAAAAATCAGTATTATTACTATAGTAAAGAATTATTTTTTAAAATTATTGAAATTTATATTTTTGTATTACAATATAAATGTAATCCCCTTTCGTCTAACGGCAGGACGCAACACTCTGGATGTTGCTATCGAGGTTCGAATCCTTGAGGGGGAGTTTTTTTATAGGAGAATATATTATGTATCATGTTATTACAGAAAGAGATTATTCGGAATTTTCAAGAAAACAGATTGGAGAATATACTGATTTTGAAAAAGCTCTTGAAGCAGCAAAAAAAGCCATTAACGGAAAAGAAGGTTTGAGATATATTATCGAAAAAACGGATGGACATATTGACAGCTACGGAAATCAACTTGTTACCGTAGTTGCCGAAAGTGATTAAGCCTTTTTTAACTATGAAAGAAAAAGAAGTATTAATTCCCGAGGAACTTGCGCTTCATCCTGCAAAGACTGATTTATTATCCGTTATAAACAACAGAAAATTTAAAGATAAAGTCCTTTATAAAATTAAATCTGATTTTCATAACATAAAAATTGTTGAAAATGAAGTCGGCAGATTTTTGCATTATAAAAATACTTATCAGGCAGGTTTTATAAATACCGATTATTACATAGGAAATTTACCTTATATAAATTATTTTTTAGTACCGTATTTAATTAAACCTGATATAAAAAATATTCTTTTAATAGGTTTGGGAACAGGAAAGTTAGTAAAAGACTTTGAATTTTTGTTTGATAAGCTGAATAATATAGATGTTATTGATATAGAAGAAAATATTTTAGATTTAGCTGTTAATTATTTTGATTTTAAACCTTCTGAAAAGTTTAATTTTATTCTTCAGGATGGAATTATATACCTTAGAACCTGCAAAAGAAAGTATGATTTAATTGTTGTTGATGTTGCAAATAATGAAGGTATAGACTTACGTTTTTTAACCGATGAATATTTAAAATTGATAAGAAAAAATTTACATAAATCCGGAATATTTGTTTCAAATATGTGTTCAAGTGCTGATTTTGAAAATTCAAAGAATATATTTTTTAAAAAATTTTTTCCTTTATATAAGCAAAATTTTAAATACAATTTGGTATTTAAAGGAAATTATTCGGATAAAATATATTATAAAGCTTTTTTTAATTTGCAAGAAAGAGTAATCGACGTAACAAATGTTATAATAATTTCTTCCGATTTATATAAAAATATTCCGCAAAATAAAGAAGCAAAAAATAAAATATCAATGCTTAATATAGATATAAATAAATATCTTGAAGATTTGTATTAATCATTTTTGTAATTATATATTTTTTACACTAAAAAATATATTTTGGTGAATAAGTCTAAAAATTATTTATATTAAAGCATTAGCGGCTTGTCAGGGGATATAAAACGAAGCCAGCTGCTATGTATATAAAAACATCTAAACTCAGCCAAAACGCGTGAAAACGCAGGCTCTTGCATCTATCA
>CAJOJP010000019.1 GCA_905234915.1 Candidatus Gastranaerophilales bacterium | reverse complement strand
AAAAAATAAAGTCCATTGCGAAGCACAGTTAAACATCTTATCGAAGAAACAGCGAGGCTGAGTCTGTCTGAGTACCCGAAGGGTACGAGTTACGAAGCCTTGACTGAGATTGATGTTATCTGTGCGTAGCATCAGGACGCTATTTTTTGTTTTTTTATTTGTTTTTTACTTAAATTAATATATTCTCTGTCAAAGCCGTTAAAACATTAATTACAAACTTTATGCACCATAATATATTTTCAGATGCATAAATGTATATAATTTTCAATATTTACTTACAAATCGGATTGATTGTATTATTCTTTATTTCAAAAATTTCAACATTTTTAAGATATTCTTCTTTAAAATGAATAGTATCTACAGAGGTAATAATAGTTTGAATTCCATCTCCTATAGCGTTAAGCAGAAAATTTTGTCTTAAATCATCTAATTCTGCAAGAACATCATCTAAAAGCAAAACTGCATTTGTTCCTGTTTTATCTTTTATTAATTGAAGTTCCGCAAGTTTAAGAGCTAAAACAATTGTTCTTTGCTGACCTTGCGAAGCAAATTTTTTTGACTCATTTTCATTTATAAAATAAGATATATCATCGCGATGAGGACCTATTATGCTTTGCGCTCTAATGATTTCCTCCTGTTTTTTTTCGTTCAGCTTTTTTGTAAAATTTTCAAGTATATATTCGTTATTAAATTCAAATTTATTCAATGCTGAAATATCACCGATAATTGATGAAATATATTTAATTGATAAAGCTTCATCAATTGATATTTCTTTATGTTTTACAGCTGCTATTTTTTGGAGTTCATGCAAAAAATTTAATCTGATAAAAATAATATTACTGCCTGCAATAGCAAGCTGTTCATTCCATATATCAAGCAATGATGTATCAGCATTTAAATTTGATTTTAAATTTTTTAAACAGTTATTTTTTTGTACCCGTATTTTATTATATTTAATTAATCTTTCCGTATATGCGGGAAATATCTGACTGATAGCACTATCAAGCCAATTTCGGCGATCCTCGGGAGTTCCTCTAAGTAATAAAAGGTCATCTACAGTAAAACATACAGTAGAAAAATTTGAAGTGAATTCTGATATTTTATTTTTATTTATGTCATTAACTTTTACCCGCTTACGGTTCGGAGGATTAATACACACATCTAAATCAATATCAACATCAAATTTTTTTATTTGAGCTTTTATACTGCAAAAATTTTCACCCCATTTTATTAAATCATTATCGGATTTTGCACGGAAAGAATTCAGCGAGCTTAAATAATAAACAGCTTCTAAAAGATTTGTTTTACCTTGAGCATTTTTTCCCGTGAATAAAATCTTATCGGAATTAAAATTTATGTTTAATTCCTTGTAATTTCTGTAATTAGTTATTTCCAGTCTTTTTATAAACATATAATTTATTATATAATAAGTTTAATGAAAATATCTTTGCTTGAAATATTTAAAGTATTTTTTATTATAGGTTTACAGCTGCTTGGTGGCGGTTATGTTATTGTTCCTCTTTTAAAAAAATATTTGGTTGAAGAAAGACATTGGCTTAATGAAGAAGAACTCACAGATTTTTTTGCACTAAGCCAATGTATTCCCGGTATAATAGCAGGAAATATTGCAGTATGTGCAGGTCATAAAGTAAGAGGAATTTTAGGTGCAATTACGGCACTTTTAGGTATAATTGTTCCCTGTTTTCTTGCTATTTTAATTATAGTTCAATTGATATCAGGATTTACAGATAACCAAACAGTTCAAAATGCATTTAAAGGGATACGGATTTCTGTAGTTGTTCTTATTTTTATTACAATAAAAGAACTTTGGAGTAAAAGTGTTAATTCCGTATTTTCATATTTTTTGTTTTTTGCAATATTTGCAGCATTATGTTTATTGCCGATTTCACCTGTTTTTATAATAATTTCCGCAGGCTTAATTTCGTTAATTTATTTTAGATTAAAAGGGGTAAAAAATGCTTAAAATATACCTGCTTTTATTTTGGGAATTTACAAAAATAGGTATTTTTGCTATAGGGGGCGGTTATGCTGCTATACCGTTTTTGTTTTATCTTCAAAGTCAATATAACTGGTTTAGTGTTGATGAACTTATTAATATGATTGCTGTAGCAAATATTACACCGGGACCTGTCGGAATAAATATGGCAACTTATACCGGATTAAAAACAGCAGGTATCATAGGCGCAATGATATCAACTTTTTCTATAGTCTTAGTTCCTTTTATTTTAACAATATTTATAGTGAAACTTTTATCAAAATTTCAACACAATAAAGATGTTAATTATGCTTTTATAGGCTTTAGATGTGCAGCATGCGCACTTTTAACATATATTGCTTTTAAATTACTCCTTCAAACAGCCTCAATTAAAAATTTTACTGATTTTGATAAATCCTCTCTTATTCTTTTTTTTATTTTAATATCAACATTTTGCTTTATGCGAAAAAATCCTTTATTAACAATAATTGCAGGTGCTTTAGGCGGAATTATTTTTAATTCTTTTTTATAATAAATAAAAAAAGACGGGTAAACTCCCGTCAAGCTACGTAAATATAACATTTAATATTGTTTTACCAACAATAATGATAATCTTCAGAAATAAAACTGCCTGCATTATTGCCTGAACAGAGCATATTCATATAATCCGTTAACAGCAGTTCCCGCCTGCAACCATACCAACCGCTGGGATGTTCACAATATTTGTTTGCATTACCATCCGTACATATTACAACGTAATAACACCTGTATGCAGCAATTTTTTCAATTATTTCATAATTATATAGTTCCATAATTTCATCCTCGGATAAATTTTCTATTACATCAAGATTCATGCTATAACCTTTCTATCTTTATTAATTTCCCCAATTCTAAGTTCCGTTCTTTATCTATAAAAGGGTTAAACCCGCTGTATGGTGTAAATGTGAGTTCTTCAAAATATAACTTATTACGGTATATTATCCAATCAACGCGTACAAATAAAAAATCTTTTGACAGTTTTTCTGATAAATCAAAAGACTGATTTACTAAATCATCAATATTGGTTATTATATTTTTTTCTAAAAAATTAAAAATATTTTCTTCATGTTTTAATTTTTTATTAAATATACTCATGGCACCATTGCCGTAAAATTTAATTATTATTTCGGGATAACCGTTAAAACAATATACATTAATTGTTTGAGAATCTTTATTAATACTATCTCTCAAAAGAGGTTCAATTAAAATTTTAGGCTCTATACCTCTATAATTTAATTCAAAGCCGTTTAATAAGCTGTAATCCTGCTCCAGCCAGCCCGTTATGTTACGGCGCGTTATTTCAACCAATCGTTTGTTTTTAAGATATTCTTCTTTATTTTTTATAATATAATGCCATTTACAGCCGTGATTACATTTTATTACAAAACTATTGGATAACTTATCCCAATCTATTTCATCAAAGCTGTTACAAATTTGTAAAACTGGTTTTAAGTATTCATCCCCAATTTTCTCACGAAC
Source organism: Candidatus Gastranaerophilales bacterium (assembly GCA_905234915.1). GTDB lineage: Bacteria > Cyanobacteriota > Vampirovibrionia > Gastranaerophilales > Gastranaerophilaceae > Avigastranaerophilus. Next base: position 23,434 of record CAJOJP010000019.1, on the reverse strand, counting down.
AAAATCTCTTACTTTTACTTTATCCGTGCAATCACGCATTAAAGGTGTTATTCCGTACAACTTAATCCACTGAATTTTCTGATTAAATGTTTTACATCTGTTTTTATCAATAATATAATTCCAAAGCTTTTGTCCGCACGGGTTGATACTTGTCCATTTCTTAAAATTCCACTCTTTTAAAAGCGGCAGTTCCTCTTCCGTTCTTATCTTAAACAGTTTAGATAAGTAACGCGGGTATTCGCTTTTCTCTAAATTCACCAGAAAGTCATAATCCCATGGCGGATTAGCTATTTTACCTTTTTTTAAAAATTTAAATATATTTTTCATTATTTTATTAAATTACCGTAAATTTTTGCACCACAAATACAACACAGGTTTATTGTGTTTTTGTTTTTAATTTGATAATATATAGCTAAGAATCAAATAGGGAGTTGTCAATAGCATACTTCCTTATTTTTTTCTTAAATCCCAAATATTTACATATTGAATTATTGCACATATGACATAAAAAGTCAACAAAAATGTAATAATTTATTCCAAGCCGTAATTTTTTTAAAAGGGTATATTATGCAGCATAATGAGCTTTTATTGTTCCTCAAAAATTATATAAAAGTTACTCCAAAGCAAAAAGATATTGCTGCTGCTCTAAATGTAAAAACTAATGTTATAGGAACAAGAGCAAGCAGAAATTCAGTTTATACAGTAGAAGAAATTTTAAAAATAGGTGAATGCTTTAATATTCACAAAGAAGAAATATTGAAAGCAATGATAGTTGATTTTGCAGTAAAAAATAATTTTAATTTATCAAATTTATGTAATTATAAAAAGAATTTAATAACGGAAAATAAAAATGATTATTTTGAAGCAGCTTTGTATTCCGATAAAATTGGAGAATTTATTAACGGAGTTTTTGTTTTTTCAAAAGAAAGAGAAACTGTTTCAATACTGAAAAACTTTGTATTTAATTATAATGGTAAAAAATCTTATTTTATAATTAAATCAAACGGAGAAGGAATGACTCCAACAATAAATAGTAATGATTTACTTATATTTGAACATTTTGAACCTGAAAATAACATTCAGGATAACAATATTTATATTTTTAATTATAACAATAAAATTTTTATTAAACGTTTAATTCAAAATATTAATCAAATTGCAGTTTTATCTGATAATCCAAATAAGGAAGTATATCCCCTTCAGCATATCACGAGTGAAAATACCCGTAATTTTAGCGTTATTGGTAAAATGGCAGGACTAATACGAAATTTTAATTTATAATATCATTTATCATATATAATCTTAATAATTTCATCTTCAAAACGTTTAATTTCAATTTGTTTTTGAGTAAAGTTTTGAATTAACACTGCTACGGCATAAGTATGACCGTCTTGTGATTTAACATATCCCGAAATAGCACTTATATTAGATAAAGAGCCTGTTTTAAGCCACGCTTCACCGCGCAAATCATATAATCTGTTATATAAGGTTCCATCGCCAGCCTGAGCCATATTTTCCCGAAATTTTTCAAAACCGCCCATTTTATATAATTTTGCAAGAGCAGAGGTAAACCAATCAGCATAAAAAAGATTGTTTCTTGATACTCCGCATCCGTCTTTTATAATAATTCCGTCTGTTTCAATACCATGTTTATTATAAAATTCGTTAAACATATAGCCGGCAAGTAAGTCAGTTCCGGTTGCTTCATATTTTTTTGAAGCCGCAACTTTATAAACAGTTTCAGCCATTAAGTTATTACTGTTTTGAAGTATGGGAGCTATTGTTTTTGAAATGGGATTTGAAATTTCCGTTAATAATTCGGCATTATCAGGTACTAATTTTGAAGCATATAATGTATCGGTTATTTGAATTTTGGTTTCATCAAGCACTTTATCAACATTATATATGAAGTATTTTCTCATATTACTTACAGGGATATTAAAAGACTTAGTTTTATTAACCACACCATATATTTCAACAACATCGGGATCTATCCAGTTATATCTGTTCATATCAAGGTTATCGGCTGCTGCATCCGATTTTATAAAGCTTATTACGGACATGGGATAATCGGATTTTTTATTTATGCTCATCATTCCGTTTGCAGAAGGTGCTAAATTTACGGCTATAACGTTGCCGTCAAGGTTATATGAACTTACTTTAGGAGTATAAGGACTTATATCATCATCCCACATCCAGCCTTGAGCAAATTCTTTTTTATCGATTATACTGTCATCAAAATACAAATTTTTAAATGAGGTTTTTCCTTGAGCCTTAAGCTCATTAAAGGCTGATTTTAACTGAGCCGTAGTAAGCAAAGGATCAGCCCCCAATTTAATATAAAGGTCATTTCCCGATTTATAAAACTGAGTTTTAAACTCATAATCATACCCTAAAGTATCCAGAGCGGCATAAGTTGTAAAAAGCTTTAATACGGAAGCAGGATGCAAAAGTTTTTTAGCATTTGTTTGATAAATCAGATTGCCGGAATCTGCACTCCTGACGGAAACAGCTAAAGTTGCAGTATCGGTCAATCCTGAACTTTTTATCAGTTTATCCATTTTGAAAACAGACATTGCAAAACTTGTATTCACACTTAAAAATATCGCAAAAATAAGTATTAAAAGTTTTTTCATTATATCTCCATTATTTTATATTCGGTTTTTGTATCATTAAGAACAGGCATTTTTTGTCTGTATTCTTTCATTTCATCTATATTAATTTCAGTATAAAGTGCTTTTTCTTCGCGGGCAAGTTTTGCAATAATTCTGCCTCTGTAATCGCATACCTGAGAATTACCTGAAAATGAATAATCTTCATTTATTTTGCCGGTTAAACAGCTTGAAATGTAAAACATTTGATTTTCTATTGCGCGGGCATGCAATAATGTTTCATATTCTTCATAAAATCCCAAAGGCCAAGCCGCCATATTTACGGTAAAATCTGCACCTTTATATGCATATAATCTGAAAAGTTCGGGAAATCTTATGTCATAACAGGTTGAAATACCGACTTTAGCAATATCAAGATTTACAATAAGCCCCATTGCTCCCTCTTCAAGATATACACCCTCAGATTGTCCTCTATGCGAAAAAAGATGATATTTATCGTAAACTGCTTTAAAATTTCCGTTTCTGTCAAAAATCAAACAGCTGTTGCGATTTTTTGTACCTTCGCGATAAAGAATTGAGCTTCCGCCGATTACATTTGAATTATATGTTTGACTTAATTCTTTTAAAAACGCATAAGTTTCAGATGAGTATAGTTCTTGCGAGAATTTGTTAAAATTAACGCAATCCCACCCTGTAGTCCAAAGCTCCGGCAGAATAATCAAATCAAATTCAGCCTTATTCTGCTCTATAATAAGTGATTTAATCTTATTTATATTTGCCTGTATATTTCCGGCAATTGCTTCTATCTGTAATATTAACAATTTAATTTTCATAATAATTTAAAATGTCTTTTTAACAACAGCAGCAAGTGCTTTTAAATCGGTAAATAATTCTTTGAACTGCTCCGGATATAAAGACTGTGCGCCGTCACAAACAGCAGTTTCAGGAGAATTATGAACTTCTATAATTAATCCGTCGGCACCTGCTGCTACGGCAGCTTTTGACATAGGAGCAACTTTATCTCTTAAACCGGTTGCGTGGCTGGGATCGACTACAACAGGCAAATGACTTATCTTTTGTACGACAGGTATTGCACTTATATCAAGAGTATTTCTTGTCATGTGTTCAAAAGTTCTTATACCGCGTTCGCATAAAATAACCTCGCGGTTTCCGCCTGCCATGATATATTCTGCCGACATAAGCCATTCTTCAATTGTCGCGCTTAAGCCTCTTTTTAATAATACAGGTTTTCTTATTTCGCCTAAACTTTTAAGCAGATTGAAATTTTGCATGTTTCTTGCCCCGACCTGCAAAATATCAACATATTTTATGAACATAGGAATTTGAGAAACTTCCATTACCTCGGAAGTCACAGCCATATTATATTTATCTGCTACTTCTTTTAATATTTTTAAACCTTCTTCTCCTAATCCTTGGAAAGAATAAGGCGAGGTTCTCGGCTTAAAAGCACCGCCTCTGAGTATTTTTACCCCGTAATCGTTTAATTTTTCGGCTGTTGCTTCCATCTGGTCATAAGTTTCAACAGTGCAGGGCCCTGCAATCATTCCTATATGTCCGTCGCCTATTTTGGTTCCCTTTACATCAATAACGGTATCTTCTTCTTTAAATACTCTGCTCACAAGTTTATAAGGAGATGAAATTCTTATTACCTCTTTTACACCGTCTAAAAGCTCTATATCACGTTTATCAATCATTTTGCTTCCTACGGCACCGATTACGGTATGCGCTTCACCCTTCGATACATGAGCATCAAATCCGAATTGCTTTATAAATTTTATTACATTTTCTATTGCCGCTTCAGAAGCATTTTCTTGCATTACAATCAGCATATTATATTCCTCTCTTAATAAATTAATTATATAATGCAAAAAAAATTAATGCATATAATAATAAACCGTTTTGTAAAATTTCTTTAATTCAGCATCATCCATTAAATTAATGCAGTCGTTTATGTCGCATATAATTTCCGTTCTGTTTTTAAACTCTTGATTTTCAAATAAATCCGTAATTTTTACCTCCAATGCTTCAGAAATTCTGAATAATGTTTCAACAGACGGTGACCCTTGCGCATTCTCAAGTCTTATTATACTTTTTATGTTCATTGAAACTAATTCTGCAAGTTTTTCCTGCGATATTTTTTTGTTTTTCCTTATTTCTTTTATTTTTAAACCGACTGCCTTTAAATTATACATAAATACCCCTGTGTAGAGGATAATATTAATTATTATATATAACTATACCATTATAGTGGATTTTTTTTATTGGCATATACCATTATATGTCTTATTATTATGACATCAAAGTCTTAATTTTTATAAAAATAAGACATATTTATACATGAAAGCTACGTGAAAATTTAATTATTATTAAAAACAAGCATTTGTTTTAATTTATGCAAATGACTATTTTGTTATTGCAAAATTTTTCAATCTAAAAAAGGAGAAACTATGGATTTTGATTTGATTGAACAACTTTCTGAAAAAGAAGTGGAAGAACTTTATGATGATATTGCGTTAAAAGACAATTTAACCTGCGGATGTACAGTACGTGGAGATGTTATGGTAGAAGAAACAGGAGAAATTACCAGCGGTCTAAAACATTGGTTTTTTCATTATACATATTGTGATGCTCCCGAAAATCGATCACATGCTGCATGTTCTCGATGGTGCCATGAACATCATGGTGATGTTCCGGTTGATGATATTACAAATATGTCAGGTGCTGTATATGTTGACAGTCCGCCGAGTGTTGTACGCGGACATTTACACAGCTGGTACGGGGTAATATTTGGTTTTACATACCATGATAATTGTATAGTACCACCTGATGCAGAATGCACTGGAGACGGCTGGAGCAGATATTGCTCAAGAGGACAGTGCGTAACTCACGGCGGGAGATTTTTAATCCATTGTGTTCGTAACGAATAATAGGCAGTTAGTTATTTAATTCAATATTACCTTTAATTATATCGCCCATTTGGCTTGTACCTGTTATTTGAGTACCCTCCTGTTTAATATCCTGAGTTCTGTAACCGTCTTTTAATGCTTTTCTTACTGCATTTACAATATCCTCGTGAGCCTCATTCATATTAAATGAATATTTTAAAAGCATAGCTCCCGAAAGTATTGTTGCAATGGGGTTTACCGTATTTTTACCTTTTAAATCTGGCGCACTGCCGTGAATCGGCTCATACATCGCATTTTTTGCATCCGATAATGAGGCACTCGGAAGAAGTCCCAGTGACCCCGAAAGCATGGAAGCTTCATCCGACAATATATCACCGAAAATATTTCCCGTTAAAATAACATCAAACTGTTTCGGATTTCTTATAAGCTGCATTGCAGCGTTATCCACATACATGTGGGTTAATTCAACATCTTTATATTCTTTTGAAACTTCTGTTACAATCTCTCTCCATAATCTTGAAACATCAAGAACATTTGCTTTATCAACAGAGCAGATTTTTTTATTACGCTTAAGAGCTACTTTAAATGCGGTATGCGCAATCCTTCTTATCTCGCTTTCAAAGTAACACATATTGTTATAACCGTATTTTTCTCCGTTTTTTACCTCTATGCCCTTTGGAGTTCCGAAATATACATCTCCAGTAAGTTCACGAATAATCATAATATCGGTATTTGCAACAACATTTTCTTTTAAAGGAGAAATTGAAGTTAATTCGGGATAAACCGCTGCAGGACGAAGATTTGCAAATAATTTTAATTCTTTTCTTATACCGAGCAGTGCTTTTTCAGGTCTGACTTCAGCAGGCAGCGTATCATATTTCCAGTCGCCTACAGCTCCAAGCAATACTGCATCAGCAGCTTTTGCCAGATTTAATGTACTCTCGGGCAGAGGAGTTTTATATTTATCATAAGCACAACCGCCGATTAAAGCGGGTTCAAAATTCAAATCAAAAGAATATTTATTACTTACCGCTTTTAAAACTTTTACCGCTTCATCGGTAACTTCTTTGCCTGTTCCATCACCTGCCAAAAGTGCTATATTATATGTTGTCATTTTTTCATCCTCTTTCTTATAAGAAATTCTGCTATTTCTGCCCAGGCCTCCCCGTAGCAAAGCCTGTAATACTCAACAAAACTTTCCTGAAAATGTTTATTTATATGTTTGTTATTTCTGAATTTATCTTCTAAATGAATAATTTTTGAATCAGGCACAAAAAAGATTTTATATCCCGCACGTCTTATTCTTGTTTCCAGTTCCGTTTCTTCAAAATACATAAAGAATTTTTCATTAAAAACACCAACCTCATCTAAAACCGATTTCCTTAACATAAGGTCAGCTCCGGTTATATTGTTAACCTCTTGAACTTTAGATTTATCCCTGTTTTTTTCATAATCTTTAATACGTCTGAAAATAGGTCTATGTGTCCATTTTAAAATAGTTTTTCTGAATAAAAGCGAGATAATATCATCCCCGTATCCGAAAGAATATATAGGTTTCATATTCTTATCATACAGATTTCCGCCTGCTGCTCCCGTTTGCGGGTGAGTTTCCATAAAATCAAAAAGTATTTTCACTGCATTATTTACAAGAAGCGTATCGGGATTTAAACAAAAGATATATTTCCCTTTTGCCTGTTTTATGCCTTCATTATTTGCTCTTCCGAAGCCTATATTCTCATTCAGCGCAAGTATTTTAATAGCGGGAAATTTATTTTTTAAGGCTTCTACGGAATTATCACCGGAATTATTATCTGAAACTATAATTTCATAATCGATATTTTTTGTTTTTTCAATAACCGAATTTATGCAATTAATTAATAAATCTTTAGTATTATAATTGACTATAACAACCGAAACATCCATAAAAAACCTTCAAAATCTTCTTTATACAATCTATATCAAACAAGAATAATATACAATCATTAAGAATTTGTAATATATTATAAAAATACCGGCAATTTTTAAAATAATTTTGTTTTTATATAAAGTAAGTATGTAAGTAAGGAAAAGGAGATTATATATGACAGAATTAGGTGCAATTCAAAATTTGGGAAATACGCAAGGTATTTCGGCATTAAGCGTAGGGGTTATACCTGCAAAAATTGTAGAAAAAGCTCAAAAAATCGATTTAAATGACCCTGTTGATACAATAGAATTATCAACAAAAGCTGCCAAAAAGGGAGCTTCAGCTGGGGAAAAAATAGGTTTAGGAGTTGTTTCAGAAGTAGCCGCTGAAAAGGGAGCCTCAATCGGAAAGAAAATAGGTTTAGGAGTTGCTTCAGCAGTACTTCCGGGGCTTGGACAATGTATTAACGGTGATTATGCAAAAGGTGCAGCGGTATTTGGAACTATGGCAGTCGCTCCGGCATTAGGTCTTGCAGCAACCGTAGCAACCGGCGGACTTGCAGGACTTGCTATCGGCGGAATTGCCGGTATGGCTGCTTACGGATACGGAATTTATGATGCGGCTTCCAACGCAAAAGCATAGTTTTAGAGAAAACATATCAACTTAAAAAGAGGGTGTCTTTATTTTAGACACCCTCTTAAACCTTCAGTCTGTTTTAACCTATTTCGGGAGCATGAAATTTTCTTTGAGCAAGCTCTTTATCGAGCATATATAAACAAAGTTTATCACCGCAGATGTTTTGCATTGTTTTTAATAATCTTTCAACATTTGCTTCTTCCTCAACCTGTTCTTTCAAATACCAGTCAAGAAAAGAAACAGCAGCACGGTCTTTAGTTTCTTCCGCCGTATCAATGAGTTTATTTATTTTTGCTGTAACGGATTTTTCGTGTTCCAATACCGTTTCCATAACTTCTAACGGATTTGACCAATCGTTACGGGGTTTATCGATTTGCTCCAATTTAACTTTGCCGCCTCTTTCATGAACGTAATGGAATAAACCGAAGGCATGAGCGCGTTCCTCTTGCATCTGTACCTCCATCCAATTTTTAAAACCGTTTAAATTTTGCTGTTCAAAATAAGCAAGCATTGATAAATAAAAATATTCCGAATAAAATTCCGCATTAATCTGTTCGTTAAATGCTTTTTCAAGTTTTTCACAAATCATTTTAATATCTCCTTTTCTAGCATAGTTATTTTACTATAAATAATTTTAAGTTCTAATATGATATTTTACCCATAACGACATCAAAATCCGCGCCTGTACATTCCTTTATATTATTCGGTTTATTCATAAAAGTGTAATATCCCAGATATGCAAATGCAATAGCTTCTTTAAGCTTATTCGGAATACCAAAATCTTCATGAGTCTTAATTACAAGTTCAGGATAATATTTTTTCATATATAATTTCAATGCTGAATTATAAGCTCCGCCGCCGCCTAAAATAACTTCATCTATATCAGTTCTGGGTAAAACAAAGTTTTTGTAAGAATCCGTAATTGTTTTAGCTGTTAATGCCGTTATTGTAGCCATAACGTCATATTTATTATCCGGAGCATGCTTATACATTCTTTCTGCATATTCATCATTAAAAAGCTCTCTGCCTGTGGTTTTTGGAGGTAACATTTTGTAATACGGCTCATCCAAAAGAATTTTCAGCCACTTTTCATCAATATTACCCGATAGCGCAAGTTCTCCGTTTTTATCATAATTAACTTGAAAAAGTTTACTTGCAAAATAATCAATAAGCATGTTCCCCGGACCGTTATCAAAGGCAAAAATACTGCAATCACGGGATAAAACAGTGACATTGGAAATACCGCCGATATTTTGTATTAATCGATTTTTATCTGTTCCGAAAAGAATTTTATCTGCAAAAGGAACTAATGGCGCGCCCTGACCTCCTGCCGCAATGTCTTTAGACCTAAAATCTCCGACTGTTTTTATTCCTGTTTTATGGGAAATTACTGATATATCTCCTATTTGCAATGTACTTTTTGTCTTTATTCCGTCTATCTCCTGATTATGGGGAATATGGTAAATTGTCTGCCCGTGTGATGATATAAAATCAACATCCTCAGGTTTTAAATTACATATTTTTAATAAATCCATGACTGTTTGAGCAAATAATTCACCTACCACAAAATTCATAAAGCATACATCACTTACAGTTCCGGTATTATTTGCCAGCATTAGTAATTTTTTTCTTATTTCAAAAGGATAAAATAATGAATAATCTTCAATTATTTCAAAAGTTAAATCATCATAAATACGCAATAAACAAGCATCAATGGCATCGAGCGAGGTTCCTGACATTATGGAAATTACGGTTTTAAAGTCCTTCATAAAAATAATTATATGACTCTTGATATAAAAAAGTAAATACTTTCTGCCGCTTCATTTATTTGTCCTTAATCTGTTTTCATTTTCAGTATAAAGGTTTACCCTGTTTAAAACAGATATTGATTATACTGTAGGCATGGAGCAAAATACCGTTATATAAAATAGAGAGCATTTTTATCGGATTTTTGTAATGATTTTAAACTTTTTTTGTGTGTTTAAATGTATAATTCCGTTATTTTTTATATTAATATTATTATATAAGTCATGTTAAATTTTATTAAAAAATAGCAATTTTTTTTATTTATTGTCTTATAATAAAATGTAATTGGGTACAATAATGAAAAGCGATAATCAACAGTTAAATTCATATAATGGTAAAATTTCGCTCTCTCCCTCAAATCAAATAACAAATCCTATAGATAAGTCCGGGTTAGTTGCAAAGATTAATGTATTGGGTAGCGGAATGACCTCCGTAAAGACTGCTATGCACGGAATAACAAACCACCATAACGAAAAAACTTATGGAGTTATTGATTATGCAGGTTTTATAAAAGAAACAAACGAAATAATAAAAAATCATAAAGAACCTAAAGAAACTTTAAATGCTTTTCATAATTTATTTATAAACAAATTTAATAATTTATATACCGCAGCAGGAATTATTCGCGAACAATCAAATTCTATTGAAATAAGACTTCTTGATAAAAGTTTAAATGTTTATTCTTTAAAAGTATTTTTAAATCAGGAAGATAATGAAATTGTAAAAGCAATAAAAAATGGAGAAATAGCATTTTATGATAACTCTGCTTTCTTAAAATTGCCGTCTTTTGCAAATTTGCCCTCGTTAATAATACCCGTAAAAATCGGTGATAAAAATATTTTTACGGCAATTGTCAGTGATAGTAATTTACAAAATCACGCAAATTTATATCAATTAGCAGCGGCAAATTTGGGATTATTAATTCAAAACAGTAATTTGTCCGATAGAGCAAGCCAAAAATCCTATGTTGATGCGTTAACAAATTTATATTCGCACAGAAGATTTCACGAGCTTTTATCTCAGGAGTTATTATCGGCAAATAAAAATAAAACAAAAGTTTCTGTTGCTATTTTTGATATAAATGATATGGGGCAGATAAACAGAGAATATGGTCATTCTAAAGGGGATGAGGTAATCAGAACCGTTGCAAATAAAATAAATGAAAGTATAAAAAAGCAGGATATTGCTGCAAGATACGGCGGTGATAAAATATCCGTAATATTAAAAGATATGAATGCCGATGAAGCTAAATATATGGCCGAGTATTTGTCTTATTCGCTTTCCTGCTGCCAGGTTGATGATATCGGCTATATAAATAAAGTATCTGTCGGAATTTCAACTTATCCTGATGATTCTACCGATAAAGAAAAATTGTTGATTTTAGCTGAACAGGCTGTTCTTGTTTCAAAAACAAGAGGTTATTCAAACGGCCGATCTACAATTGTATCAGCTCAAGATTACGATTTTTGGGAGGATGTGGCACTTAATTCCTTCGCCTCCGTCCTCGCAAAAAGACATTCTCAACTTGGTATAAATTTTGAGGAGGCTCTTGTTGAACAATTCCAAAATGAAAATATTCTCTCTCAAAACCATTTAATTGAAATTGTAACGTCACTTGCAAGTGCGATTGATGCTAAAGATAAATATACAAAAGACCACTCATCCTCCGTATCAAGATATTCGGTTGCTCTCGCAAAAGCAATTAATCTTCCCGATAAAGAAGTTGAAAAAATTAAACTGGGGTCTTTACTGCATGATATAGGTAAAATAGGTATTCCAGAAGATGTATTAAATAAACCTTCTAAATTGACAGAAGAAGAATTTAATATAATTAAACAGCATCCTATGATTGCAGTACAAAAAATTTTAGAACCAAATCCTCTGCTGCATGATTTAATTCCTATAGTTAAATACCATCACGAGCAATGGAACGGAAAAGGCTACCCTTGCGGAATTAAAGGTGAAGAAATACCGCTTTCGGCAAGAATTGTTGCTATTGCTGATACATATCATGCTTTAATCAGCAACAGACCTTACCGTAAAGGAATGAGCTTTGAAAAAGCCTGCAAAATTCTTGAGGCAGGTGCAGGTATTCAGTGGGATAAAGAGTTAATAAGGCAGTTTATAGCAATTGCACCTTCTTTAGCAACTAAAATTTAAATAATTACAAAGGCGGCTATTGTGAAAAAGAATGAACTTATAACACCTTGCTATATCATACAAAAATCTAAAATTAAAAAAAATCTCGAAATTTTAAAAAAACTTGCAGATGAAACCGGCTGTAAAATACTTCTTGCTCAAAAAGCTTTTTCTATGTACTCTTTATACCCGTTTATAGGAGAATATCTTGCAGGCACAACTGCAAGCGGATTATATGAAGCCAAATTAGGCAGAGAAGAAATGGGAAAAGAAAATCATATATTTTCCCCTGCTTATAAAGAAGCTGAAATAGATGAAATTACGGATATTTGCGACCATATTGTATTTAATTCCCCTTCTCAGCTTGAGAAATATAAAGAAAAAGTATTAAAAAAGAAAAAAAGTGTAGGTTTAAGAGTAAATCCAGAATGTTCAACGCAAGAAGGTCATGAAATTTATGACCCGTGTGCACCTTTTTCAAGATTGGGAACACTTGCAAGACACTTAACTCCAAAACTTTTTGAAGGAGTGGAAGGGCTTCATTTTCATACGCTATGCGAGCAAAATTCCGATGCACTTGAAAAAACTCTTGAGGCTGTTGAAGAAAAATTCGGCGAGTATCTTTTAAATACAAAATGGATAAACTTTGGCGGCGGACATCATATTACCAGAGATGATTATGATATTGAACGGCTAAAAAAATGTATAAGAAAAATGCAGAACAAATATAAACTTGAGGTTTATCTTGAGCCGGGAGAAGCCGTTGCTCTGAATGCAGGTATTTTAATGACAGAAGTACTTGAAACAGTGGAAAACGGGATGCAAATAGCAATACTTGATACTTCTGCTGCATGCCACATGCCAGATGTTCTCGAAATGCCGTATCGTCCGCCATTATTAGATGCGGGTAAACCTAATCATAAAAAATATACATACAGGCTGTCGAGTGCAACTTGTTTATCAGGCGATATCATCGGCGATTATTCATTTGATAAACCGTTAAAAATCGGACAAAGGCTTGAATTCCAAGATATGGCAATTTATACAACGGTTAAAAATAATACTTTTAACGGAATGAAACTGCCTGATATTATATTAGAGGATGAAAACGGGGAATATAAAATTATAAAGACTTTTGGTTATAATGACTTTAAATGCAGATTATAGCTGCTATAAGATTATAAAGCATAAAAACCCTCCAGAGAGGGTTTTAGTGTGTGTATATAAGGAAGAAAGGAAATTGTTTCTTTTTAGTCTTTTTATCCTCCAATATTTTGTATTCTGTCTTTCATACCATCCATTTCATCTTTTAATAATTTTTTGACAACTTCATTTTGTGAATCCAGCATTTTGCAGACTGTTTCAATATTTTTTACTTTATTTTCAAGAACAGTATCGGCATTAGCAAGAATTGCACTTGTTACTTTCTGATAAGCTGCAAGCGGAGCACTCGAAACACCCTGCAAAAGGTTTCCAATCATTGTAGTACCGACACCGAATGAACCCAGATAAGGAGATATTGCTTGTAATATACCGCCAAATCCGGAAACAACACCGGCAGCAGGAAGAAGGAAACTGTCACCGAAGCCGAAGCCGGAAGCTAAACCTGCTGTATAACCTAATGCATTAATTCCTGCAGAATCTGCCAAATCTGCAACAGCCTGAACGGCAGAGGCACCGCCTGTCATATACCCGTCAATGGAGGAGGAATTTGAACCGAAGCCGGAAATTACAGGTGAAGCTCCGCCGGTAAAACCGGAATAATTAGCTAAAGAACCTATTCCAAAAGAAGAATTAATTCCGGCAGTAGAATTAGTAGGTGACCAGTAAGAAGTACCCGGGATATTAATATCCGTACCACCGCCCATTGTTGACATAAATGAAGCAGGAGCTATCATACTTGCCAATTTCCATAAGAAACTGCCTGCCGTACCAAAACCGGCACCGTCTGATGCTGACCCCGATACCGTAATATCTCTTAAAAGGTCATAAGTTTCAAATAATTGAGCTCTTGCATCGCTGCTAAATCCGCCGTATTTATTAACTATTACCAGATAGCTGTCATTTTTATAGCTCATTTTTATATAATCCTTACCTTACTTACTTGATATCCGCTTACTAATTTTTCTTCACTTTTTATAGATTTTATGCGAAGGTTTTGAATGTATTTTCAATGTTATCTTTTAATACTGCTTTAACTGCTTCCATTTCTGTTTTAAGTTCATTTTGTTCCGTACCGATTTGGTCTAATCTCATTTCTAAGATTTTATCCTCTTGCTGCAAGGATTCTGTTCTTGCGTTTAATTCTTGAACTTTTCTGTTATATTCATCTTTGCTCATTGTATAATCTCTAAGAGCAGCATCATAACCATCCGAGTCATAAACTCTTGTTGTATCGACATCAGCTGTTTGATTGCCTACCGTAATTTTAGAAATTCTGTTATTTGCATCAAACTTAACAGTTGCTTTTTCTATGATTTTCGATTCTGTAACTGCTCTGTTGCCAAGTGTATAATGAGAAATCTTTGAACCTGCATCCATTTGTGCCTTTGAAAAATAATATACCTGATTATTACCTTCAGTATCTTGATAATAATATAATGTATCATCAGAACTGATTTCATTTGAATATGTAGAATTTATTATGCTAATCATACTTGATGAATCGGTTACGGCAGTTAATGTAATCGGTGATTCGCTTCCTACCGGTTTATATGTATATATTGTTTTGGTTGCATCATCAGGGTCTGTAGTTTTTGTAATTGTCGAATTATCAACTACCGTACCTTCCGCAACATTTTTATTGTATGTACGTGTTGTATTTAAATAATATGTGCCGTCATCATTTCTGTAGTAGCTTTTTACGAGATAATCACCATCAGAATCAGTTGTATTGTTTAGTGAAAATGAATAATTTGATTCATAATATTGAGTAGCATCAGGAGCAACCGGTAATGATAATGAAGCCAGACTGTTATATAAAGCGTTTACTTCTTCAGCTAAAGCTGTACGCTGCTGGTTAACCTGCTGTCCTTCATATTCTATGTTAGACTTTCTTGCCGTTAATCCTAAAAATCTTGCTTGTGATGCTGCTAAACCCATTTGTTATCTCCAATTATTTTTTGTTAATCTATACATGTTATCGACCACTTTTAAACATACTTTAGTTTTTAAACAAAAAATATAAAGTTTTATTAAGAAACCTTTACTGAGCACAATTCATGATTAATGATAAAAATTAAAAAGGCAAAATAATTTTTGTTAATGATTTTTTGATATAATTTCATTATAGGATTATCGGTAAACAATAAAATGTTAGATCAGAGTATAGAAAAGTCACTGGATTTTGTAAAACAGCAGGCATTTGAAACTATAAACCGTACAAAGTTATATTCATACAAGGGTACGGTATCTAAATTACTCGGTTTAACTGTTGAAGTAAAGCTTCCGGGGTTAAAAATCGGAGATTTGTGTTATATAGAAAATTTTCAAGGTGAAAAGAAGCCTGCAGAAGTTGTTGCTTTTAAAGGAGAAACAGCTCAGCTTGTATTGTTATATGACGGAGCCGGTATCGGGCAAGGAAGTTTAGTATCAACTACTTATAATTCAATCAGTATTCCTGTCGGCGATTTTTTACTGGGAAGATTAATAAGTCCGTTAGGTGAACCGATTGACGGTAAACCTTTGGATGCAAGAGGCGCACCTCTTGTTCCTATAGATGGACCGCCACCGGGGGCATTTGAGCGTCCCATAATTAAAACACAATTTTCAACGGGAGTAAGAGCCATAGATGCTTTGCTTACTATGGGAGCAGGTCAGCGTATGGGATTATTTGCCGGCAGCGGTGTAGGTAAAAGTACTCTTTTAGGTATGATTGCCAGAAATTCGGATGCGGATGTTAACGTTGTTGCACTGATTGGAGAACGTGGCAGAGAGGTTAAAGAGTTTGTTGAAGATTCTCTCGGGGAACTCGGTATGAAAAAATCAGTTCTTGTTTGTTCAACAGGAGATCAGCCGCCATTAATCAGACAAAAATGTCTTCATACGGCAACAGCCATTTGCGAATATTTTAGAGATAAAGGTAAAAAAGTTTTTCTTATGACAGATACCGTAACCCGTTGCGCAATGGCAGGCAGAGAAGTAGGTTTATCTATCGGTGAACCGCCTACAATGAAAGGTTATCCTCCTTCAATATTTTCCTGGCTGCAAAAAGTTCTTGAAAGAACCGGAAACGGAGAAAAGGGGTCAATTACCGCATTATATACCGTACTTATGGAGGGCGATGATATTAATGACCCTGTAGTTGATACGGTTAGAGGTATTGTTGACGGACACATATTTCTTTCAAGAAAAGTTGCAGAAATGAATCACTACCCTGCTATTGATGTACTTGGAAGCGTAAGCCGTTTATTTACGGCTATTACTTCGGAAGAACATAAACAGGCTGCTTATAAAATGCGTAAAATAATGTCATTATATAGAGAAAATAAAGACTTAATTGATGTCGGTATGTATAATCCCGGGTCAAATCCCAAGCTGGATACAGCAATACAATTAATGCCGAATATTAATGCATTTTTACAGCAAAGAACATCAGACAGCGTTACTATGCAATCGACAATTAATACTCTTATTTCAATGATGAAGGGCATTGATATATAGCTCTATTTGTCATTGCAGGGAAAATTTAATTTCGGTCCTCTATATAACGTTTCAAATAAAACATCTGTCAACTTTGGATATTTTTTTCCATCCATTCTGCCAGCTATATATTCGGAACAAAATTCACCAACATCAGTCGTTGCATAAGCACTTACCTTTGCTGCTGCAGAAAGATTTAAGCTTTCAAAAACGTGTTGATTGGTAATTCTATAACAATTCTTCGTATCAATTGTACCATCTTTATATTTGTTTATAAATTGTATTCCTTTGTCAATTGTATTATATGAGTAGTTCCTCCGATATCCCCATTGAAGCCAATGCGCTAATTCATGAGTAATGCAGGAATGTACAATATTATTTGATGAAACTGTACCATCTTCGTATGCTAATTTTTTACCTGTTTCAAGACCTTCTAAATCGTAATTAGGATTAAAAGCAATAAAAAATTCGCCTTTTTTCCCTTTTTCAATACAAACGCCTGTAGCTGTATCATCTTCAAAATATTTTTTATCAATTTTTACATCAAGTCCGTTAAATAATTTTATATTATTTGCTGCTTTGGTTAAAGCTTCTACTGATAACAATAAAGGTTTTGCAAAAGTTGTATTTCCTTTAAAATCTGCATTTATACCATAAGTCTTTTTTAGTTCCTCGCTAATTCCTTTTAATTCTTCCGGAGCAGCTTCTTTTATATGAATTTGTTCTTCATTTGTTTGGGGAAATTTTAGTTTTATATTATCAGTGTCCGAATATATATTATAAAATTCATCAAATATTTTAGGCATTGGTTCTCTGCACATTTTATTTACAATATAACGATAAGCAAAATCCTTAGAATCAGATTTGTGAGTTAATTTTAACAGTCTTGTTCTAACATCATTAACAGAATATTGTTTCCATTTTCCATTATCTTTAAAGCTTATTCCATAATCAATTTTATTTGGTTTAAAATCATAACTGTTTAATAAAAACCAAGTAAGGTTTCCGTAAAAATTATAATTAGGGTTATCGGTATTTAGTAATCCTGCATCATATCGTTTTTTTATATCATTATTATTTTGTTCAATCCAATTATCGGCATTTGAATTAAATATTACTTGGAATTCTTTATTTGGTTTATCAATAAACATATCCTGCAGCGCAATGGTTTCTTTTTCTCTTTTTCCGTCTTCAAATGCATTAACAAATGGTCTTTCTGTTAATACAAGTTTATATTTACCGTTTTTAAACAGATTATCATTTTCGTTTACGTCGCAAAAATCTTTAATTGCACTATTCATTGATTTTAGTAATTCAAGATTTTTTATATCCGATTTAATTCCGTATTTTGTTTCCAGAACTTCATTTATTTTATCCGCTTCTGATTTTATCTTAGTTTGAGTTGTTTTGAACTGAACTTTAGGTTTCCAAAAATCAAGACCGTAATCAGCAGGTATTACAATAGTACTATTTGTTTCCTGTTGTTCAGCTTCTTTTGTCTGTTCATTTTCTGTCTTTGTTTGATAATTTTTAGGTGTGGCAAAAGTACTTTCTTTATTTACTATAGGATTCCACATACTGCCAAAAGTTTTAGAATTATTTCCATACAAAAAATTTCTGTTTATATTAATCAACATAAATTTAACCATTTCTTTCCATAAAATATTACGATTGGAAAAAAACACGTAAAAAAATTTTTTGCTGTCTTATATGGAAAGTTTATTAATTATATTGATAAAAATTAGCTTCTTTATATTTTCTATATTCCGAAATTTTAGCGTATAAATCCGGCCACCAGAGGCGGACAAGCCCGTCTATTATACCTACATCGTCGTAGTATGCTTCTGAGGGCTGATTAATAAATCTTGAGTTAAAGCTGTTCATCATCATCGGGGTCATTGCTGTTCCGCGAATCGCTGCTTGTCCCGAGGCAATTTTTAATGCATTAATTCTTTGTGTTGCACTGCCTTTTCTTATCTCATTAAAATAATCAAGTTCTAACCTTTCAATTCTGTCCATATTGTTATCGTCATCAAAAGACATTCTGTATAAACGTTTTTCCATAACTTCAAGTGCTTTAAACTGTTGAATTGTAAGATTTACAAGCCGCGGATTATCGGCTGTATTTTCAATATCCAGACCATAAGCCGAATAAGAGGAAAAATATAATAACATTAACCAGACAATTAATATTTTCGGCAATCTTGCCATAAGCATACATTCCTTAAACTATCAGTATATTAAATACCTTTTTAAGTTTAAGACTGATTTACATATAAATAACCGCTCTTTATTATATATAATAAGAATATCTTTTTATTAATTATAATTTATATATATGTTTTATAACTTTGATAATATTTCTTTTTCATTAAGATATCTGCCTGTTTTTTCCATAAATCTGTATTTATAGCAAAATTTACAAGCCATATTAGAATTTTTAATATTTCTCCCCTGCAATAATAAACGCATATTTTTCATGCTGTCGGATTTTAATGCTTTTTTAAGACCTGTTTCAAATACGTTTACGGATAAATCATGATGTGTTGAGCAGCAGCAGCCGAGCAGTTTCCCGTCCCAGTTAATTTGCGGTGCAAGCCATGGCTGCATACATAAATCCATTTCATTATCTCTTAATATTTTATTTATTTCTTTATCGTAAAAAATTCTAAAAGGGATAAATTTATTTACAAATTCACAATCCCTGGGAGTAACTTCCCGGTTCCATGGCTCCTTAAAGTAAATATCCGCCATATTTAGTTCACGTGCATAATTAACAGCCTTATTTACTTCATTAATATTATGTTTAAATATAATGTACTGCCATTGTAGTATCGGAAATTTACTGTTGTATTTTTCTTTGTATAAATTTAATTTCTTTATATTTTCAATAACTTTGTTTAAATTACCGTTTCTACGGTATATTGAATAAGTTTCGTCAGTTATCCCGTCTATAGAAAACGTAATACCTTTAAATTGATATTTTACGAGAGCTTCCAGCATTTCTTCCGATACGGAATTAAAATTTACACCGTTAAATGCCGTAAGATTGATTTTTTTATATGAAGCCAATCTCAATATTTTTTTTAATTCCGGATTGAGAAAAATTTCTCCGCTTAATGATAATTCTATATTTTTTATGTATGGATTTTTTTTAATAAAATTTTTAAAATCTTTAAATTTCAAATACCCGTTTCCAATAATAGGCTGTGATTGCGATGATTTTCTCATATAGCAGTCACGGCAATTTAAATTACATAAACTGCATGCCTCAATTCGTACGAATTGAGGCAATTTATTAATTTTTCTGTAAAATTCCGTAAACATTATTTATTTCGATTTACCCGGAATAAAACCTAAAATAAGTATCAATAGGGCAAAAATACCAAGAAATATTTCAAATATTTTATAAACTAAAGGTGCTAATTGCGATCCTGTTATAAATGCAATTACAGATAATACAAATAATAAAATTACAAAGTTTATTATTTTTGAAATAAACAAATAGCCTTTAGTATCTCTTGAACCGCAAATATCAAATAATCTTCTGTCTATAAGCATAAAAAAAGTTATTATAAAAATAATATAAGAGAAATATAAAGCAATTTTAACAGGTAAAACAAAAGAAGGTGTAATAACGGGCAGCATATAACTTGTTATACCGATATGAACACCTAATGCAAGAAAAACCAACAAAACCATATTTATAAAATAAAATACCCGCCCTATCGGACTATTCGACGAAAATAATCTTGAATCTTCTATCATACCAAAATCTCCAAATTCAAATTCAAATAACATTTTAAATGTAGCATAATTTTTTTATTTTTAAAATAGACTAAATGAATTAAACAGACTTCTTATGTGCTTGAAACACCGTAATCTGCTCAATATCATTTCATTTTTAAAGAAAAAGAAATAAAATAATTATTCCGAACGGTCTTAAATTTTATTTACAGTTTTATAATGTAAGTTCGGAATAATTATTAATATTAAAAAATGATGTACTAAATACTTGTAATTGCCCCTTTATCTGAAGAAGAAACAACGGAAGCATAGCGTTTTAAATAACCTTTTTTGATTTTAGGCTGTAATGGAGTGAAATTTTTTAAACGCTTTTGAATTTCAGCTTCGTCAACTCTTAATGTAATTTCACGTTTTTGAATATTTATATAAATTTCATCACCATCATTAATTATGCCTATAATACCTCCTGCTGGAGCTTCAGGACAGATATGCCCGATACACAGACCTCTTGTTCCGCCTGAAAATCTTCCGTCTGTGATGAGTGCTACTTTCTTACCTAACCCTTTACCTACTATTGCCGAAGTAGGAGAAAGCATTTCTCTCATTCCCGGTCCGCCTTTTGGACCTTCGTATCTTATGACAACTACATCGCCTTCTTTTACTTTATCCTCCATAATTGCCTGCATTGCAGCTTCTTCGCTGTCATATGTTTTTGCTTTTCCAGTAAATTCAAGACATTCTTTTTCAACACCCGAAATTTTTACTACAGCCCCCTCCGGTGCTAAATTTCCGTGAAGCACGGCTAAGCCCGGATTTGATGTTATCGGGTCAGATATTGGATGGATTACATCATTATCACACCAAATATCAGAAGCTGCTATTTCCGATATTTTCATTCCCGAAACTCCGATTGTATCTTTCATTTCAGGAATTGAACCGTATATTGTTTTTATAACAGCAGGAATACCGCCTGCATTTTCCAAATCTGCCATTGTTTTAGAGGCAGAGGGATCTAATTTTATTATTTGAGGAACTTTAAAACTCAATTCTTCAAAATCTTTTAACGTTATATCAGCCCCGGCTTCGTTGGCTATAGCAAGTAAATGCAGAATAGAATTTGTTGAACCGCCCAGAGCTAAATCGGCAATAATGGCATTTCTGATTGAATCCCTTGTAATAATTGAAGAAGGTTTTATATTGTTTTCAATTAGTTTATTAATAATTACGCCTGAATCAAATGCAATGCGTTTTGTTTTTGCACTCACGGCTGCGGATGCGGCGCATCCGGGTAAACTCATCCCCATAACTTCAGTTAAACAAGCCATTGTATTTGCCGTATATAATCCCTGACAAGCTCCTGCTGTGGGGCAAGATGTAATTTCCATTTGTTTTAGAGTTTTCTCATCTATTTCACCGTTAGTATATTTTCCTATAGCTTCAAAAGTACCTTTTATCATTGTAAGTGTATTATTTTGGCATTTCCCGTCAGACATAGGTCCAACCGTAACGACTATACAGGGGATATCTAATCTTGCGGCAGCAATAAGCATACCGGGAGTAACTTTATCGCAATTCGTAAGCAAAACAAGACCGTCTAATTTATGAGCCATTGCAACAGATTCAACACAATCAGCTATTAAATCACGTGAAGGCAGAGAATAATTCATTCCGCTATGTCCCATTGCAATCCCGTCGCAAATTGCTGGTACTCCGAAAATAAAAGCCTGACCTCCGCCTGTATGTATTCCTTTTTCTATCTGGCGTTCAATTTCACGCATACCGCAATGTCCCGGAACTAAATCCGTAAAACTGCTTGCAATACCGATAAATCTCGAATTTATTTGTTTTTCACTTACTCCTGACGCATATAAAAGTGCGCGATGAGGTGTTCTTTGAAGTCCTTGTTTTATTTCGTCGCTTCTCATATTAAATCTCCTGTTTTATCCGTTATAAAAAACCTGTTAACAAATATATACTAGCATAAAATACTAAAAAATTTTTAGTTATATCCGGCAATGTAAAATTCTGCAATATCCTTCACAATATATAAAGGCGGATATTTCAAATAATTACAGGGGTATAAAATGCAAAAGATATTTATTCTATTTTTTATATTTTTATTAATTCAAAATTATTCGTTTTCAGATTGTATTACAGGTTATGCATGTTCTATAAAAGAATTAAATTCACAAAATATTGAGCAGGAAAAAGAATTTGTTAAATATTTAAATGAATACTTTGACTTTAATATTAATGAAGATTTTATGTTAGGTGTTATTACAAAAGAATTTAAATATAAAGATTTTTTCCCGTTTACGGTTAATAAAGCAGATATAAATATCTATTAATATTGAAAAAAAAGCGGAATTAAAATAAATTCCGCGCTTGCTACGTATAATAAAGTTTTAAAATTATTTATGCTATGAAAAATCTTCACTGCCGCCAACAGTCAATACTTTCAGGATTAGCATGAAAAAATTTCATTCCGTCATGTTTAACGCACTTATTTGTCACGCACCAACTGTATTTATGCTCGTAAAATATCCTATCTTTAGGGCACAATTCCCCATTATAATAACCTGTATAGTAATGTTCTGTATCATCATTGCATACGCAATATATTGGATATCGATATTCATAAGAAATTGAAATAACATCATCATATAAATTTAAAATTTCATCATCTGAAAGATTTTCTATTATTGTATAGTCACTCATTTTTTATTCCTTCTAAATTTATCATTTCCCCTAGTTTTAAATTATTTTCCTTGTTTTTAAATTTAAAAAAGCCGGAAAACGGCGTAAAAGTTAATTCACCAAAATAAAGCCCGTTATTATAAATCAGCCAATCCGCTCTTACAAAATTAAAATCTTTTGAAAGCTGTTTTGATAAATCAAAAGCTTGTTTTATTAATTCATCAGCACTGCATTTTATTTTTTCTTCCCTAAAGCCGAATAAATCTTCTGTTATATTTAAGTTTTTATCATATATTGTAATTTGATTTTCGTTATGCAGTTTA
>CAJOJP010000018.1:26993-39410 GCA_905234915.1 Candidatus Gastranaerophilales bacterium | reverse complement strand
TCTATCAAAGACTTATTTTAAAGTCAGACACGCGTTTTTCTGTTTCTTCGTTAAGATGTTTTAATATACTTCGCAATGCGCTTCTTATTTATATCCCCTGAGCGCCTTAGAAAAACCCTGCTTCAAAATGGACTTTATTTTTTGTTTTTTATATGTTTCTTCGTTTTTTTTGAAAAGTGTAAAATAAATTTAAATAAATACTTATCGTAATTTTGCTTACAAAACAGACAGCAAAGGCGGTGTCTGTTTGAGCGAAGCGAGTTACACCGCCACGGGTTGCAGTTAGCAAAATAGATATGCAGTATCCGCAGTATGTTTTAAATTTATTTTACACGCATCAAGACAATTATACATCAAAATATATTTTTTAGTGTAAAAAAAGTTATAGAAATATCTAATTCCTTTTATATATAAATAAAAAACTGCCTTAAAAGGCAGTTTATGGTAGTCTTAAAAATTAAATACTATGCCTCAAATACATAGCATAATAAGGAAGTTTCTCTTGCTTTTTTGACTGCACGTGCAAGCATTCTCTGATGTTCAGCACAAGTACCGGTTATTCGGCGCGGAAGAATTTTTCCTGCTTCAGTCAAATACTTTCTCAATTTTTGAGAATCTTTGTAATCTATAGTTTCTGTTTTATCTGCACAAAAACTGCAATTTTTACGTTTTTTCTTTTCTAATTGTTCTTTTGCCATTATATTTTCCTTTATTTTGTATTTTATAAATTTTTATTAAAACGGAATTTCTTCTTCACCAATAAGCGTATCAGTCATTTCCATATCAGAAAATTCAACAATTTTTTTCTCGGCAGGCTTTTGTGCTGAAGCTGATGAGGAAATAACCTCAAAACCGGATAAATCAATTTCCGTTATTTTCTTTTCACTTCCATCCTCTGCTTGAACAACAGATGTTTGAAGTCTGCCCTCAACAACCAATTTATCACCTTTTGATACTGACTGTTCAACAGTTTCGGCATTATTACCTCTTGCAATAACTCTAATTAAAGAAGGTTCTTTGTCATCAATATTAAGAGCAAAAGAAGAAACCGGAATATTATTACCGGTAAATCTTTTCTCCGGAGTTCTATATACGGTTCCCGATATTACAACTTTTGCTATTGACATATTTTTCTCCGTTATGCCTTAACTTCCGAATTTTCAAGAAGCATGATTCTTAAAATATTTTCATTTAATCTCAGCTGCCTGTTAAACTTAGCTACATTTTCGGGTTCCATTTCAAAATTATGAACGGCAAAATAGCCGTCGCGAAAATCTTTAATATCGTAAGATAACTTTTTTCTTCCGATTTTATCTACAGCAGTAACTTTACCGCCTAAAGAACCAATTGCTTCTTCAATTTTCGCAACTAATTTATCGTATTCTTCCGTATCAATATTCGGTTTAATTATTGATAATAATTCGTATGTTCTCAATTTAATTCTCCTTGACATTATAAATATTCATACCAGATTTTAACATAAACAATTTTAAATACAAATATCTCTTAAAAATCAAATTAATATTTAATTACAATTATGAATATAAAATTAAGAAGATTATTTTAAAGTCAGACACGCGTTTTTCTGTTTCTTCGTTAAGATGTTTTAATACGTAGCATCAGCTTTGAATATTTATTTCTATGTCAAAGATATAATTATTTTATGCAACAATATACTTTTAGTTGTATATTTTGTCCAATATGTCTTGAACTGGCGCATGCTATTGTAATCAATAAAAAAAAATATTAATATTAAACTATGATAAGAAATATTATTCTGTTATTTTTAATCTCAATTTATATTCAGCTTAGTGCAGCTGCTCATATAGATGTTGTTTATCCAAAAACAAACGATTTAACGGTGAATTCAGCTTCAATATTTTTTCTCGGCAATACAACACAAGGAGCAAATTTTACTATTAATTCTCAGAAAGTAAAACTTTGGGATAATAATTTTTTTGTTCACGTAATACCTCTAAAATATGGTAAAAATTATATCAAAATGACCTCTGTAAAAAACGGTATAAAAGAACAAAAAATTTATACAGTCACAAGAAGCAAACCTGCAATAAATAATTCGACAGATAAATTACCTTTTGAACCGAAAAAAGCTGATTATACAGTCTATACAAAAACAATAAATGAAAATGCAACTATAAGAGAAAATCCTTCTAGTTCAGCTCAAAGAGTAATTGATATTCCTCAAAATGTAGTTTTGTATATTGAAGGAAGAAAAGGTGAATATTACAAACTTGAGGAAAAAGGAGAAAGCGAATACTGGATTCATAAATCAAATGTACAAAATCCCGTAAATGTTTCAAAAAGAATTCCTGCTGTTTTAAAAAAAATAAAAACAAGTTCGGATAAGCACTATGACTACATAAAATTCGCACTTAATTATCCTGTTTTATATAATTTAAAACAAAACGGAAATAATATTGAATTAACAATATTCGGAATTGAAAATACAGATATAAACGGAAATAAACAACCGAATTTTACCTATAAATATGAAAGTGAAAAACAACTGATTGGTTATGATGCTTATTATGAAGATAACCGGCTGATTTTAAGAATAGCGAAAGCACCTGAAATAAAAGATAAAGAGCATCCGCTTAAAGATATTACAATTTTTGTTGATCCGGGTCACGGAGGAAGTGAAAATGGTGCAATAGGACCTACTAGAACGGCAGAAAAAGATATTAACCTCGCAATTGGCAGATATTTAAAAAAAGCACTCGAAGATGAAGGAGCAAATGTCATTATTTCAAGAATGGATGACCATAAAATCGGTTTATATGAAAGAGTTCAAATGGCAAAAGATAATAATGCCCTTATCTCTTTAAGCATACATAATAATGCTCTTCCCAACGGTAAAAATCCTTATTTTCAGCACGGAACAGAAGTACATTACTATAATGAAAATGCAAAGTTATTGGCTGAAATTATACAAAATGATATGTCTCAAATTCTTAATTTTAAAGACAACGGAATACATAAATCAAGTTTCGCTCTAAATCGCTCTACAAATCCTGTTTCAGTTCTGGTTGAATGTGCATATATGATACATCCGGAAGAATATATGCGGCTAAGAAATCCTGCCCTGCAAAGACAAATAGCACAGGTAATCAAAAACAGCTTAAAAAAATATATAATTACTATTCAAGAATAAAATAATAATATAAACTGAATACCGACTGAGCAGATGGCTTGTTCTGCGGCTATATGCCGCTGTTTTCTGCTTAGCTCTAAAAAGCCACCAAAAGACCGCCTCTCGCATTACATGCTAAAGCATGTTCCGGCTAACTTTCTTCGTTTTTTAAAATTATGATAATTATATTCCAAATTAAATATTTGGAATATATATTTGTTTATAGTAAAATATTATTGATTAGGTATTTATGATAGTGCAATGAAACAATTAATTTATATACTGATTATTACCGTATTTTTTATTTCTCAAATATCGAATACTGTACACGCAATAAAAGAAACAAAGAACAAAACTCCCGAAAAAACAGAGCAGAGTTTACCTTTAACTGCTAAAATAAACTATAACGATGTAATAAAAAAGGCAGAAGCGCATTCTTACGATTTAAAAGCCGCTGATTTCAGCATTTTGATATCAAAACAGGGAATAACCGATGCACGCTCCGAATATTATCCTAAACTGAATTTGGGAGCAACAACCGAATATAATAAAAATTACCGCGATAATGCTTCATCAACGGTAATGTCTGTCGGGGACAGCTTTATTAACCCTTATACAAGATACCAGACTGTTTTAGGGGTAAATTTATCTTATAATATATTCGATTTCGGCTTGAGAAGAAATGTATTAAAAATGGCTAAAGAAGATGTTGAAATTAAAAAAATGGAGGAAAAACAGCAGCTTCAAGAATTGGTTTTAAATGTAACCGATACTTATGCCAAAATACTAATGCTTTTTGCACAGGAAAATGCTTATGAACAAATGGAAGTATTACAGGAAAAAAATCTTGAATACTATAAAAGATTATATGATGCAAAAGTTGTTTCTTCAACAGAATTAAACCTTGCAAAGGTAAATTTGGAACAGACAAAAAAACAAATAAGCGAAATAAAATCGCTTAAAGAAGAAGCACTTAACTGGCTTTCCTTTTATACCGGCGAAAATTACGATAAAGAAAATCTTGAAGCTGCGGATTTTGAAGAAACAGAGTTTAATCCTTACGAGGATAAAGACATTGAAAAAAGCGTTGTTTGGAAACTGCACGAAAAAATAATAAATAAAAAAGGATATGAATTAAAAGCGGCAAAACGTGTAAATTATCCTAAAATTTCCGCATATTCAAGGTATAACCTTTACGGGTCTGATTATTCCAGCTATAATGATAATTTAGGCAATATTAAGCCTTCTAACCTTTCAATAGGCGGTGCAATTAATATGCCGTTATTCGACGGATTTAAAAACAGCGCGAATATTAAAACAAAAAAGTTTGAACTTGAACAGCTTCTTGTTGAAAGAGATAAGGCTGTTGCAGAATATGTCACAAAGCTTGCGGTTATGCGTTCTAATTTAACTTATTTAAATAAACAAATAGATAATAATTTCTTAATTGAACAGGAACTTATTAAAAAAGCTGACTCTTTGGAAAAACTGGCAAAAAACAGAGTCGCTTCTCCAATAGAAAGTAATAATGCAAAAATTGAGCTTCTAAAACAAAATATAGAAGCGGTTAAAAATGAAACGGCAAAAGAGGCAATAATCAGGGTAATAGAGGCATTAAGCCGGGAGTACAAATAAATGGAAAATCAAACGGAAAATAAACAGGATATTAAGCAAAATAATGTAAATACAGGGTTAATATCTCTTGAACTTGTGGCACGAATAAATAATATCGATATTGATATGCGTTCTATAGTAAGAGAATACGGTATTACAACCGCTGATATTGACCCTGAAGAAATAATAAGAATCGCTAAAAATAAAGGATTTAAAATAAAAAAGAAATATATTTCTTTAAACGAATTTCCCGAAAATTACCCGATGCCCGCAATTATAAGAATGAAAGATGATTCCTATAAAGTGCTGCTTGCATTAAAGAAAGATGAAAACAAAGCACTTATATTGACTCCGCTCGCTAAAACTCCCGAACCGGTTCTAATCGAAGAATTGCAGGAACAATTACAGGATTATATTCTTGTTTTAAAACATAAATTGATAGATGATGATGCTAAATTCGGCTTTAAATGGTTTTTCCTTGAAATATTTAAATATAAGCAGATTATGGCTCAGGTTTTATTGGGATCATTTGTTATTCAATTATTTGGACTTGTAACTCCTTTGTTTACACAGGTAATATTGGATAAAGTTCTTGTAAACAGAACAATATCAACCTTAAACGTTCTTGCAATAGCCTTTATTATTGTATCTGTTTTTGAATTACTTCTTAATTTGTCAAGAAACTATATATTTATTCACACAACAAATAAAATAGATGCAAAACTCGGAGCAAAGTTATTTAAACATTTATTCAGACTCTATTACGTATATTTTGAAAAAAGACAAGTAGGTAATATAGTTGCAAGAGTAAGAGAGCTTGACAGAATACGTGAATTTATAACAAATAAATCGGTTTCCGTTTTAATAGATGCATTTTTCTCTATAGTATTCCTTGCCGTTATGTGGGTATATAGCCCGAAATTGACAATTATTTCGCTGGTATTCCTGGGAATAATCGCAATGATATATTTATTAATCACACCCGAATTAAGAACAAGATTAGAGGAAAAATTCCAAATGGGAGCACATTCAAACTCTTATCTCGTTGAAGCGGTTACGGGAGTTCAGACCGTTAAATCACTTGCGGTTGAAGGATCTATGTTCCGTAAATGGGAGGATAAACTCGGCAAGTATTTAAAATCAAGCTTTAATCTTGCATTGATAGGTAACTTTACAGGTTCTGTCTGCGGATTTTTACAAAAGGCAATGACTATTTGTATTTTGTATGTCGGTGTACTTCTTGTGTTGGAAAACAAATTAACAATAGGTCAATTAATAGCATTTCAGATGTTTTCGGGTCAATTCAGCGCGCCGATGCTAAGACTTGTTGGTTTATGGAATGAATTTCAGCAGACCTTATTAGCCGTTGACAGGATAGGCGACATATTAAACAGTCCTATTGAAGTCCAATCGGGTAATGCAATTACCTTGAGCAATGTTAGAGGCGACATAAAGGTCGAAAATCTTTCTTTCAGATACAATATTGAATCACCTAATGTATTAAATAACATAAATATAGAAATAAAAGCAGGTCAAAAAATCGGTTTTGTAGGACGCTCCGGCAGCGGAAAATCGACAATAACTAAACTTATACAAAGATTGTACTATACAACTGAGGGAACAATATATATAGATGGTATTGATATCAGAAATATTGACCCTGTATGGCTGAGAACGAATATAGGTATTGTATTGCAGGAAAATTATCTGTTTTCGGGTACCATAAAAGATAACATCTCACTGCCAAGACCAAATGTTCCGATGGAGGGTATAATTCAGGCTGCAAGAATATCCGGCGCGCATGATTTTATATCAAAACTGCCAAAAGGATACGATACTGAGGTCGGCGAAAGAGGTTCAAGCTTATCCGGCGGGCAAAAACAGAGAATTGCCATTGCTAGAGCCTTAATTTCAAACCCCCGTATATTGATATTTGATGAAGCAACTTCTGCTCTCGATTATGAATCCGAACGTATTATAAGAGATAATATGGCATTGATTTGTAAAGGCAGAACTTCAATAGTTATTGCCCACAGACTTTCCACTATAAAAGACTGCGATATGATTTATTGCTTTGATGACGGAAAAATTGTCGAACAGGGCAGGCACGAAGAACTTTTAAAATATGACGGTTATTATAAAAAATTATATGAAGCTCAGCTTGGTTAAAATAAAATTGGAGTTAAAATGGATAAATTACTCAGCAAAATAAAAAAAATTATAGAGAAAATAAAAAACTTTCTTCTGCCTAAAGAAGATGATGCGCATGAATTTAAGCCCCTTCTTGCGGAAATAGAAGAAAGACCCGTTAATCCGATAGGAAATACGGTTTTTTGGCTGATTATATCTTTTATGCTTATTGCAGGCTTATGGATGTATTTCGGCAAAGTGGATATAGTTATAACTGCAAGAGGACAGATAATTCCTAACGGGGAAGAAAAAGTCGTTCAATCTCTTGATAAAGGGGTTGTTACCGCAATCGGAGTAAGAGAAGGCGAATATGTTTATGAAGGACAGATTGTAGCAATTGTTTCTCCCGCTGAACACGAACCCGGGTTAGAATTAAATAATTTAAAAGAAGAACAGGCAAAAGTAACAGAACAACTTGCAGCCGATAAAGCTAAATATAAAATTGCAACAGCAAATAAAAGCAGATTAAGTAAAGTAATAGATATTATACCCCGCTCACAGTATGATGAAGCGGTTAAAGAAGTTACCAGCCTTGAACATGAAATAAGTGCATTGACTGCAGCTCTGTCGGAACTTGAAAATAAAAGAGAACAGCTTGAAAAACAAAAACAAATAATAAAATCACCTATAGATGGTTATGTAAACAAAATTTTAGTTCATACAATAGGCGGTGTTGTTACTCCCGCTGAAAAAATGATGACTATTGTACCTAAAGATTCTCCTCTGGTCATAAAAGCAAAGGTTTTAAATCAGGATATAGGTTTTGTTGAAGCAGGCATGCCCGTTTCTATAAAAGTAGATACCTTTAATTTCCAAAAATACGGAATATTAAACGGAGAAGTTACGGTAGTTGCTCCTAACAGCATAGATGATGAACACTTAGGACCTGTTTTTGAAGTCTATATTGATCCTAAAGAAACTACAATGCTTGTAGAAGGTAAAGAACAAACAATAAAATTCGGTATGTCAACTACTAATGAAATAAAAATAGGCAAAAGAAGAATAATAGAATTCTTTATTTATCCTTTAATAAAATATATGGATGAAAGTATAAAAGTAAGATAATTCAATTTATAGCGTTATGAAAAAAGTTGTATTTATTTTAATAAATTTAACCATAATATTAGTAATGTTATTTATATCGGAATTGGTATTAAATATTAAAGAATACACTATAGGACATAATATAAGACCTTATAAAATATTACAAAATCCATACCGTAGTGAGTTTTTGCATATAATGCATGATTATTATCTGGATATAGAAAATGCCTTTGAAACAAGAAAACCCTTTATAATTAAAAATACACCCGTAACATTATTTACGGGCTGCAGCTTTACTTACGGTATGCATTTGGAAGAGAATAAAACACCTCACGTAATTTTCAGCAGATATTCAAAAGAAAGCAGCTATAATTGGGGGCGTCCTGCAACATCACCAAGAGAAATTCTTTCTAATTTCAGATACAATATTTATGAATTACCGCAAAATAATAATGTAAAATACGTTATTTATACATACATTAAAGACCATAAAAGAAGATTATATGATGATATGTGTAAATATGAGTATGATTTTAAAGAAAAAAACAATAAATTGATAAAAAGAAATTTCATTCCGTTTATTGAACAATTAAAAATAACAAGGGCAATAAAGCAATGGAGATACTATAATATTGATAAGGGCGATTGCAGCGTTAAAGTGCAAAATTTATTCTCCCTTTATATCAAAGAAATTTATGATGAAATTTCAAAAAAATACAGTTTTTATAATAAACCTGTTAAATTTATTATTTTGATATATGACGAAGATGAATGTGATATTAATTGGCAGAACGAAATATCAAAATACAGCAGCAATATAAAGATTATAAAAATAAAAGATTTATTAAAATTTGATTATACACAAAAAGAATGGTTATTAGAGGATTTGAGCCACCCTAATGAAAAATTCTGGGACGTATTATTACCTATATTATATAAAAATTTAACCGGAAAGAAATAAAAATGCCTGCTGATAATGAATTAAAAAAACTGAATTCAATAATATTAAATACTTTGACTGATTATAAAAGTAATATTTCGGATGAAATTAAAGATTATTTGAGTTCTAAATCTAAAAAATTAAGACCTTTGCTTATTTTTCTGCTGGCAAAATCTTTGAATATTGATATAACGGATGAAATTTATAATCTTGCCTGTAGTGTGGAATTAATTCATAATTCAGCATTAATTCATGACGATATTATAGATAATGCACAAACGCGGCGCGGGAAAATTTCTTTGAATATAAAACTGGGTAATAAAATGAGTGTATTAGCAGGGGATTTTCTTTTAGCCTGCGCCTTTAAGCAGCTTGTAAAATGTGAAAATATTAATGTTATAAATACTTTTTCCGATTGTTTATACAGGATGTGCACAGGTGAAATAAATCAAAATTCCTCATTGTTTAAAGTTCCTTCTTTTGATGACTATATAAAAAAATCCAAAGATAAGACCGCTGAACTTTTTAAGGCAGGATTAGTTTCCTTGTGTTATCTGAGTAATATAAAAGAAAAGGAAAAAATTTCGGAATTTGCAATAAATTTCGGAATAGCTTTTCAAATAAAAGACGATTTGGTAAATATACTTAATACAGATAAAACAAAACCTGCATTAAGTGATATATATAACGGTGTATATACTGCTCCCTTAATATATTTGAATAAAGAGGAAAAAATCGGCAATCTAAGTGAAGAAAAAATATCAAAATTAGTACAAAATAAAAAATATATATTTACTACAAAAAAATTAATAGAAGAATATGTTCTAAAAGCAGTAAAATCAATTGATTTTATAGAGGAAAATCAATATAAAAAAGAAATTATTAAAATAACCGAAAATTTGTATGAGGAAATTATAAATGAATAAAGGGGCATTAAAAGAAGTTGCGGAAACAATTATATTTGTTGTAACTGCACTAATTATAATAAGATTTTACATAGGAGAAATCCGCTGGATTCCTTCGGCTTCAATGAAACCTACCTTTGTAGAGGGTGACAGAGTTTTTATAGAAAGATTTTCAAGGTTTTATGAAACTCCGCAAAGAGGCGATATAATGGTATTTTATCCGCCCAACGAAGATTTAAAAGCAACCCCTTTTGCAGTATTCGCAAGGTTAACAGGTATTCTCTGCAAAGATATAGCATATATAAAAAGAGTTATTGCACTTCCTAATGAAAAATTTGAAATAAAAACAAATTACGACGGTTCTTATGATATTTATATAAATGATGAATTGCTTGATGAACCTTACATTATGGACAGATTTGAATATCCTCCGTGTAAAGGCGGTCTGATATGCGGACCTATAGTCCTTGGCGAGGATGAATATTTTATGATGGGCGATAACAGAGGACATAGTGCTGATTCAAGATATTGGGGAGCATTAAAAAAAGAACGCTTCATAGGAAAAGCTAAAACAATCTTTTGGCCTTTTAATCATTTTCAATATTTCAGCAAACATGATTATCAAAATTAAACTTTTATGTTATATTGTAAATCAGGTAAATAATAAAATAAAGGAAAATATATGATATCCGTAAATGATTTAAAAACAGGATTAACCCTTGAAATAGACGGCGGACTCTGGAACGTTGTCGAATTTATGCACGTAAAACCCGGTAAAGGTGCTGCTTTTGTCAGAACAAAACTTAAAAATGCAGAAACCGGAAACGTAGTTGAAAAAACATTCAGAGCCGGTGAAAAAGTTGCAAAAGCTACTCTCGATAAAAGAGATATGCAATATTTGTATAAAGAAGGCAATGACTATGTTATGATGGATTTGGAATCTTATGAGCAAATATCTGTAAGCGCTGATAAAATCGGCGACGGTGTTAAATATTTAAAAGAAAATATGAATGTTGCTATTCTTTTTCACGGAACTAATATAATTGGTGTTGATATACCTAATTTTGTTGAACTTGAAGTAATAGATACCCCGCCGGCAGAAAAAGGAAATACGGCTCAAGGCGGAACAAAACCTGCTACTCTTGAAACCGGTGCCGTTGTTAATGTTCCGTTTTTCGTTACTACCGGTACGATTATTAGAGTTGATACAAGAACAAATGAGTATTTAGACAGAGTTTAATATAATGAAATTTGACTTAGAATATCTTGAAAAATTAGCGAAAATTGTACGTGAAAATGATTTGAGCGAGATTACTCTTGAAGATGACGAAAGAGCCGTATCTCTCAGACGTGAAAAGCCCAGTGCTATAGTAAGCCCTATGGCTCAGGTAATGGGTGCAACTGCAACATCTCAGGTTATATCGACTCCTTCAGTAAAACAGGAAACTGTAAAACAGTCTGTCCACAAAGGAAAACCGGTGACCGCCCCTATGGTAGGTACTTTTTATTCATCTCCTTCACCTGATGATGCGCCCTTTGTTAAAATCGGCGATAATATTTCCATAGGTCAGGTTGTTTGTATCATTGAAGCTATGAAATTAATGAATGAAATTGAAGCTGATGTCTCCGGAAAAATTACTGAAATATGCGTTAAAAATGGTGACAGCGTCGAATTTGGTCAAGTTTTAATGTATGTAGAATAATTTGGTTATGCTTTTAACTGTTGATATAGGAAATACTCATATAACGTTGGGTGTATTTGACGGCAGTCTGATAGTACATTCTTGGCGGCTTTCTACGGAAATTAAAAGAACGGAAGATGAACTCGGTATATTTATAAAAAATCTTTTGAGAGAAGCTGATATTCAGAATAAAGTAAAAAATGCAGTTATCTCCAGCGTTGTAGTTCAGCTTACCGAATCTGTAGAAAAAGCAATAAAAAAATATCTTGGTATAGTTCCTCTGATTATATCTCATAAAATCAGGATGAATATTCAAATTAAAATCGATAACCCTTCTCAGCTCGGGGCAGACAGAATAGCAAATGCCTGTGCCGCGGCAGCTTTATATTCCGCTCCTGCCGTTGTAATTGATTTTGGTACTGCTACATCTTTTGATATTGTTAATTCAAACAAAGAATTTATTGGCGGTATAATAACGGCAGGCATGAAAATACAGGCAGAAGCATTAAGTTCCCATACTTCAAAGCTTCCGCAATTAAAAATAGAAGCACCTAAAAATACAATAGGTAAAAATACTATTGATGCAATGTTATCAGGGATTGTGAGAGGACATGCTGCAATGATTGACGGTCTTTTATTTGAATGTGAAAGAGAATTGGGAGAGAAGGCTGTTGTTATTGCAACAGGAGGTTACTCCTCCGTTATAAGCGATTATCTTAAACGTAAATTTGATTATATTAATCCCGATTTGACATTAATAGGATTAAAACTTTTATTTGAAATGAACTAATATACTATTATAACGTTCTGTAATTAACTGGACTTTTTATTTCCGAAATTTTAGAATACTGCAAAAAGAAAACACTTTTCGGAGCTGTTACACCCGCTTAT
>CAJOJP010000018.1:0-26960 GCA_905234915.1 Candidatus Gastranaerophilales bacterium | reverse complement strand
GCTTGCTAAAGAAATGCGCGTGCTCAATGCTCCTCAAAGTATTTTCTTTTTTTTGTTTTTTATTTCAAAAAGTCCAATTATTTAAGGAACGCTCTACTATATTCTGTGCCATGAATTTTTATGGTATTATTTGTATGCAATCAGTTATTTAGTGGAGTGAATATGGTAATAGTATCAAAAAAATTAAAAATAGGTGTAGATGTTGGCGGAACTAACGTAAAAGTTGCCCTTACCGATAAATCGGGAAGTATTGTCTATTCCGATACGGTTCCGACACGTGCTGAAATGGGGTATGAATATACCATACAAAATATTATTACGGCAATAAATAATTTAATGAAAGAATCAAAAGTATCGAAGGAGTCAATTGAAGGTATAGGATTTGGTTTCCCGGGACAAATAGACTGTGATAACGGAATTGTAAGACTTGCTCCGAATATTCCGGGGTGGGTAGATATTCCGATTGCTGATATTGTTTCAAAAGAATTTGCTCTTCCCGTAAAAGTAGATAATGACGTAAGATGCGCTGCACTTGCTGAATTAAACTATGGTGCCGGTAAAGGTACACAAAATATGATTTGTATTACGGTTGGTACCGGTATAGGCTCGGGGATAATATTGAACGGAAAACTTGTACGCGGTGCAAGTAATGCAGCAGGTGAACTCGGACATATTAAACTTCAAATGAATGACGGACCTATATGCGGCTGCGGTGACAGAGGCTGTCTTGAAGCTTTTGCTTCAGGTCCTTCAATTGTTGCACTCGCCGAAGAATATATTAAAGGCGGTAAATCAACTAAATACAGAGAACTTGCTAATCCCGATATTACTCCTTATATTGTTGCGGAAGCCGCAAAACAGGGTGATGTTGTTGCCAAAAAGATTTTTGAAATAATAGGAAACTACATAGGTATAGGTTTGGCAAGTGTAGTAAATCTTTTAAACCCCGAAAAAGTTGTTATAGGAGGCGGGGTCGCTGATGCCGGAGATTTATTATTTGTACCGATTAAGGAAACTTTAAAAAAACGTGCCATGCCTATTCAGGGCAGTGCCGTTCAGGTTGTTCATGCCGAACTTGGTAATACGGCAGGTGTAATAGGCGCAAGTCTTCTTTTAGAAAATTAATATGGCTGTTTTTTTATTCTACGGACAAGAAGATTATTTAATGGATAAAGAAATCAAGAGGCTCAAAAACGAGCTTCTTGATGCTTCTTTTATATCTATGGGGTATAAAGTTTTTGATAACCCTCCTTTCATCAACCTTTTAGATTGCCTTCAATCTGCCCCTTTAATGTTTGGAAATACTTTAAGCGTTATTTATGTTGATAAATATCTTTTAGGAAACGGTATAAGTCTTGATGATAAACAAATTGAAAGTATTGATTATTCCCTTAAAAATTTAAGTAATAGTGTTAATATAATTTTTGTTTGCAAAATAGAGCGTGATGAAAATAAAAAACCCGATTCAAGAAAAAAATTTTATAAAACTGTTTCTAAATATTCGCAGGTTAAAGAGTTTGCTCAATATAGAAATTATGACAAAGAACTGCCCTCTGTTATTTCTGCAATGGCTAAAGAAAAAGATTTAAAAGCTGATTTATCTGTTTCTAATGCCATAATTGAACAACTTGGCGTTAATCTTACTCTTATAAATTCAGAACTTGAAAAACTTAAAGTTGCAATTTTCCCTGAAACACACATAACTGTAAATGCAATAAAAAAATATTGCACCTCTAGTGAAGATATATTTATTCTCGCTGACTTAATTTTGCAGGGAAATAAAAATGAAGTTTTAAAACAATATAATCTGCTTACCGAAAAACGACATTATCTGGAAGTTTTTTCGCTTGTTCAAAGTAATTTGCAAAAATTTATCTTTATTAAAAATTATGAAAGAAAAATGAGTAATAAAGATATTGCCTTAAAACTTAAAATGCATGAATTTGTACTTCAAAAAACGCAGGAAAAATTACGTAAAATAACCTTGGAAAGATTAATAAAAATAAGAGAAAATTTATTAAATGCGGAATATAAATTAAAATCA
This sequence comes from Candidatus Gastranaerophilales bacterium, assembly GCA_905234915.1. Taxonomy (GTDB): domain Bacteria; phylum Cyanobacteriota; class Vampirovibrionia; order Gastranaerophilales; family Gastranaerophilaceae; genus Avigastranaerophilus. Next base: position 24,916 of record CAJOJP010000018.1, on the reverse strand, counting down.
GGTAAATCAACACAAGAAGATTTAGTATTGGAACTTGCGCTATTATGTTAATTTAAGTAATTATACATATTTACCTTAATTTTTTCTTTTATATATTGCTAACCAAAAATCTGAACCGAATACTATCGGTTTTTCATAATATTTTGGTAACAGTCCGCAGATTTTTATACCAAAACTCTCGCAAAAAAATGTTTCTTTAAAATTGTTGTAGGAAAACGGTGTTAAAATTATATATTCAGGTAAATTTTTCTCTAAATCTTTTACAATATTTTCCTCCCCGAAAATTTCTATATTCGGAGGAATTAAATAATAATATTTATTATCTGATTTTCTGTCTGTTAAATAGTTTATTATTGCGCCTTCTGGAAGTACAAGTATTCTGTCTTCCTTTTTCGTATTATCTTTTATATAAGAAATTGTTTTATTAAAAGCCTCCTTTAGTCCTATTTCAGTTCTTATATTTAAATTATACGAATTATTTTCAAAGGTATATCTGTTTCTGTTTATATTGGAAGCGCAATATGTAAAAGCCAAAAATATTATCCCAATTGCTAAATTCACGGTAATAATTTTTTTGAATTTTAAATTCTTAATCTCATCAATTAATTTCATAGTGAATATTAAGCTGCAAATAAAAAGCAAAGGGAAATAATATGTTCCGTAAGAATTGAAACTTATATTAAATATGCATTTTAATGAGGCAGTAATAACCGATATAAAAAATATAAAAAATAATTTATCATTATATATTTTTTTAAATTTAATAATAAAAATTAATAATGTAAAAAGTCCTATCCAATTGAAATAAAATGCGTTTGTTTGCGTAAAAGAATTAATACAAAACGGAATAACGGGAAATATAATAATAAGTTTTACCAACTTAAAAAACCATAAACAGAGTGATTTTAAAGATATAAATGTCGGAATAAATCCTAAATACGTATAAAGAACTTTTACACTTTTTGCATTTGCAAGATTATTTATATATTCTGCTGCTGTTTTTAAATCATTTAATGCGATGCCCTGCAATAAAAGAGAGATTATTGATATTAAAGGAAAAAGAAAAAACAATAACAGTGAAATAATTTTATTTTTAACAGGAATTTCGGTTTTATATAAAATAAATAATAAAACCATTAAAAATAAAGAAAATTCATATTTACAAATAACAGAAAATCCCATTAATAAAAATGCCATATATAAAAATATATTTTTATTTTTCTTTAAAAAATAGAGTAAACAGACAACTGACCAGATAAAAGTATTTAAAGCATACACGGCAGAATAAGAATAAGGAGTAATATAATTAGTAGCTGAAACCGTATAAAAACAAGAAGAAATAATTAATATAAGCACGGATAAATTAATAATAATATGCTGTTTCAGGAAAAATCTTAAAATAAGATATAATCCCCATAATATAAATGTCGAATTGATAAATCCTGCTGCATAAAATGTATTTATCGAAGGAAAAAAATGAAGCAAAAATGCATTTATCTGATATCCCAACGGTGCATATACGTTAAATATATCCTTATATAACAAATCATTGTTATTCATCGCATAAGGTATATATACCTCTCTGGAAAAATCCGAAAACATTATAACAGAGCCGTGATGAATTAAAAATAAACAAAAATTAACAGCAGCAAGTAATAAAAATACTTGCAAAACAGATAATTTAAAATTTATTATTCTAATCATTGAAACAGTATATCCAAATTAAGGAACAAGCTCGGGATTTTCGCTGACTTTCCATGGTAATCCCCATTTATTAAGTGCCTCCATAAACGGATCCGGATTGAATTCTTCAATATTATAGACTCCTGCTTTTCTCCAGGTGCCGTTCATAACAAGCATAGCCCCTATCATTGCAGGAACTCCCGTGGTATAAGCAACTGCCTGAGAACCTACTTCTTTATAACATTCCTGATGGTCGCATACGTTATAAATATATATATTACGTTCTTTGCCGTCTTTTTTACCTGTAAATATACATCCTATATTCGTTTTTCCTTTTGTTCTCGGCCCTAAAGAAGAAGGGTCAGGCAATACTGCTTTTAAGAACTGCAATGGAACAATTTCTTTTCCCTCGTACATAATAGGCTTTATAGAAGTCATACCTACATTTTCCAAACATTTTAAATGAGTTAAATAGCTCTTGCCGAAAGTCATAAAGAAACGTATTCTTTTAATTCCCGGGATATTAAGACCTAAAGATTCCAATTCCTCGTGATGAAGTAAATACATATCCTTCTCGCCTATTTCGGGGAAATTATAAACGCGTTTAATTTCCATAGGCTCTGTTTCAATCCATTTGCCGTTTTCCCAGTAAGAACCTTTAGCTGATACTTCGCGTATGTTTATTTCCGGATTAAAATTTGTAGCAAAAGGATACCCGTGATCGCCTGCATTACAATCAAGAATATCAATATAATTTATTTCATCAAAATAATGTTTTAAAGCATAAGCAGAAAATACTCCCGTAACCCCGGGGTCAAATCCGCTGCCTAAAAGTGCTGTCAGACCCGCTTTTTGATATCTTTCACGATATGCCCACTGCCATTTATACTCAAATTTTGCAGTATCCTCCGGTTCATAATTTGCAGTATCTATATAATGTACTCCTGTTTCAAGGCAGGCATCCATAATTTTTAAGTCTTGATAGGGCAGAGCAAGATTAAGTACAACATCAGGCTTAAATTCATTTATCAGTTTAACCAAATCAGCAACATTATTTGCATCAACCTTAGCTGTTGTAATTTTTGTTTTTGTAGTATTTTGAAGTTTTTCTTTTAAAGCATTACATTTTGCAACCGTTCTTGAAGCTATACAAAGTTCTTGAAATTCTTCATCATTCTGGCAGATTTTGTGAACAGCTACGCTTGCAACACCTCCGCAGCCTATTACAAGTATTTTTCCCATTTATTATATTCTCCTTAAAATACTACAACTATGATACTGTTTTAATTATACAGCAAAGTTTTTAAACAGAACAATGTATTTTTATTAGATTTCATTGTAAAATTATGGAAATATCTGATTAAATATGATAAAATACCTTTTAGAGGGGATAAAATTGTATTTTTGCTCGCAGCCTTTTGAAAAAATAGAAATATATGAAAATGGCGATGTTTATAATTGCTGTCCGTCATTTATAAAATTTTTTTCAATAGGAAATATATTTAAAACTTCTTTTGATGAAATATGGAACGGAGAAAAAGTAAAAGAATTAAGATTAAAACTTCTAAATTCGGATTTTTCGTTTTGTGATGATACCTGTAATTTAAAAAACAAAAATAATATTGATAAATCTGTTTACAAGGAAGTTTCAGATAAATATCCTTCAAGCATTTCTGTAAGTTCAGATAATTTTTGTAATATAAAATGTAAAATATGCAGAGATGTTCAATATAAAACAAATTTTAATTTAAAAACGCTTGAAAAAGAAATAGATGAAATATGGCTTCCTATATTTAAAGATGCAAAGATACTTCGTTTTGGCTGCAGCGGAGAACCTTTTGCCAGCAGTAAAGAAACTATGCTTATAAAAAAATCCGCTCAAAATTATCCGAACTTAAAATTTCACTTCCATACAAACGGTATTCTTGCCGATGAAAAAAAACTTAAGGAACTTAATGTTTTTGATAAAATTGATACAATAACTTTATCGCTTCACAGTGCCTCAAGATGGACTTATAATAAAGTAGTTTCAGGCGGCAACTGGGATAAAGTTATGAAAAATATAAAACTTTATTCAAAAATGAAAAATGAAGGATTAATAAATCAATTCAGGATGATTTTTGTTGTTTATAGCGAAAATTATAAAGATATGGAAAAATTTGCCCGTATGGCAGAAAAATATAATGCACAGGCGGAGTTCTGGGCATTAAGGCTTGTCCCGAATACTAAAATAGGGGCTGATTTTGATAAATACTCTATTGTAAATAAAAATCATAAGGATTTTAAAAATTTAGTCAAAATGCTAAATAAACCTGTTTTCAAAAACAAAAATGTTATACTCTATCCGGAATTAAAAGCTGTTATTAGTTAAGTTTTTTAAATTCCAAATAAGAAAAGTTGCTGATTTTATCAAATCTACTTACTAATTTATATCCTTTATTTTCAAAATATTTTTGAAATTTGTTAATGTCTTCTATATTATCATCAAGTAAATTATAATTAAAATAAATTTTATTTTTATTTTTTATTTTAACAGCTATACTTTCATAAATTGATTTTTCTGTTTGAGATAACCTTAAAGTTCCCAGCGGAATAACATTCGGATTATTGAAACAATAATAGCAGGGAGTGCTTGTTGAAAATAATATTTCATCCTCTTTTAGATTTTCAAAATCCCGAAAATGTATTTTTTGCATTATAAAATATTCTTTATCCTGTTTTAAAAAGTCTGAAATATAAGGGCATTTAAATACTATAAAATATAAGTATATGGTGCAAAAGATTACGGCTATTGATGTAAACATCAATTTTAACTGCTTATTTAAATTAGTATCAAAAGCTTTTAAAAGAACAAGAATAAATAAAGGAATTATAAAAGTTATACATCTGTTGGTAAACGGATATATTTTTAAAAATGACAGTAAAATGAAAACATAAATTGAAGAACAAATATATATACCCGTATTAAAATTGTTCTTTTTTAAAAAATTGTATGTTCCACCAAAAAACAGAAATAATAAACCAATTATTAAAAATTTATTAAAGTGAAACACAACATTGCTATCAACCCAGGAAAAAATAATAAAAGAAAAATTTATTAAAGAGTTAACTGCTTCTATAGAATTTGGCATAAAGAAAAATTCATTACTCAGCCACATGCCTTTTAAACTTTCATCGCCAATCATTTGACTTATGTATAAAAAATATTCAATACCTATTAAAATTAAAAAAACAGGTATAGCTTTTATTAAGTTAATTATTGAACTTTTGTCATTTTGTATAAATTTTTTTAATAATAATATTGAATAACAAAGAAAGAAAATAATAACGGAAGGTATAGAAAAAAACAAACTTAAAGCTGTAATCAGAGCATATAAATATTTTATTTTCTTTTTTAAAAATTCATTGATTCCGATATTTTCTATAATTATAAACATTTTAATTATAAAAAGAGAAAATAATATATCAAACTCATAAGGTTTAATAACATTTGAATAATATATAATTGTATAATTAAAGGTAAATAATAATAGTGCAGAAAGAGCTAAAATTTTATTTTTAAAAATTTTAAATGCAAGCGATTTAAACAAAAATACGCATAAAATACCGGCTATCAAAGAAGGAAGCTTAAATGCCGTATAATTAAATTGAAAAACAGAATATATTCCTTTTAAAAGAAGCTTATATCCTATAAGAAAGTTAGCCCCTTGTTTAAAAACAGTTAATGTTTCTTTCAAATTATCTCTCAGCCAGGCAATTGAATGACACTCATCAATGTTGATATTAAAACTGTTTGAATAAAAAGCAATTATTCTAAATGTAATTGCAGCTAAAATTATTAAAACAGCTGATATTTTGATAAACAGATTATATTTATTCATATTTATATATTGTATTATATTATATTATATTATATTATGAAAACTAAAGTGCAATTCGGAAAGATAAGTTATGATTTTTCGTAAAAACACCGGTATTATGTTCATTATTATTTGTATGCTCTTTTTTATAATTATTACATTGCCGTTTACAATTACTCATATTCCATATTGTGATGAATCACAAAATTATATGGTATCAAGATTTATGAATTTTGAAAATTATAAAGCAGCTTTAAGTAACAGCGGTCATTGCCTTTTATGGTATCTTATATTAATGCCGTTTTCAAAATTTGATATTGCATATCCGTATCCTATGCTGATTATCAATTATATAATTTTATTTTCGGCATTACTTTATATGTGGTTTAAGTCGCCTTTTAATAACTGCATGAAATTTATTATTACTTTTTCATATATGATGACAGCTTATTATGCCATAGTCGCCAGATGTTATACTTTAGGTATTTTAGGATTATTTATTCTGGCAGGTCTATATAAAGAACAAACAAAAAAACCCGTATTATATGCTTTAATTCTTGGATTAACCGCTAACACAAGTGTTATGGCATTTATAAGCACAAGCGGCTTATGTCTTTTATTTCTGTTTAATCTTCTAAAAGAAATAAAAATTATTGATATAAAAAAAACAATATTTGCTTTATTAATTCTTAGTTTGTTGCTTTATATATGCATAGAACCTCAAATTGGCAATATAATGCAGCATCGTGATTTACATACCGACAGTTGGTGTTTCTTAAATATAAAAGACTTTTTTTATAAAACGGAATGCAATTTTAACTATATTTATCTATCTGCCGCTTATTTATTTTGTCTTTCTTTCGCAATAGTTTCAGGATTTATAAATAGAGGATCGGCAGGAAGACAATCTGTTTTTTATTTGGTTTATACAATTTTGTTTCAAAGCGCGGTTTTATATTTTATTTTTTGTAATACATATCATTGTTTTTTTTATTTTATAAATTTTATTATCACAATTTGGATTCAAAATGAAGCAAAACAATATGATATTACGAACACAAAATCTATGTGTTTCTATATAATTTTTGCTTTAATTCTATTTTTACCCAGAAATATTCACTGCGATGGAATGGAGGATATATATCGTTTTGGGAAAAAAATTCAAAATAATGAAAATTATATAAATATGTTTTCAAATTCAATTTTATTTTTTCCTGATAATGTTTTGCAATTACTTTTTGACTTAGCCCCTTTTATGGGTAAAATAGTAGATTCATCAGTTATATACAACGGATATTGGAAATATTCATACGAATTTGCAGACCATGAAAACTTTTCTTGTAATGAAATAAAAGATTTTATTCCGAAATTAAAAAAAGAAAATAAACCCGTTTATATGTTTTTACGCCAAGTATATTGCAATGAACATAAAGATTATAACTTAGTTGAACAATTCGGAGATATAAGAATTTATAGAATAGATTAAATTAATTAAAAAATAGATAAAACACTTTTACGTAAAATTTTTGACATCGATATTATGTAACTATAAAATTAAAATCATGAAAATAAACGAGAAATTGTTATATAAATTATTAAATATACTTATACTGATTCCTCTCTTAATTATAATTATAAAAATAATAGATAATGCATTTAATATCGTAGGAATATCTTCATTATTTAATTGTTATAATGAAGTAAGAGATTTCCCGACATTACGTTTAACCGAATTTATAATAAACGGTATAAATCCGTATAAAATATCTTTTTTAAATGAATTAAACGTTCCTTTTTTTAATTTATATCCGGGATTATTGTCTCTAATTACTGCCATAATATGCAAATGCACCGGTATTAATGTAATATCGGGACATTATATTGTTAACTTAACACTGCTTTTATTAACTTGTTATAACATTTGGCTGATTACTAAAAACTGCTTTTACAATTACAAAATTATTGCGCTTATATGTATTTTCCTTAATGCTGCAACGTTTTTTACTATGTTTGGAGTCCCAATTTATACATTTCGAGGTGATGCAATCGGAATATATGTTATATCTCTTATATATTTAATTGTTTTTAAAAATAAAAAACATACGTTTCTGCTTGCTGTATTATCGATTTTACTTATATTTACAAAACAATTTTTAATAGTAACAGCACTGCCTTTATTTATATACTATTTAATTTCAGATAAAAAACTTGCTTTTAAATACTTATTCAAATTAATAGTTTTAGGTATTATTACTTTTATCACAATACAAATATTATTTCCTCTTCATTGGGCCGAATCAATATATAGGATGTATTTGTGCAATTCCGACTATGGAACATTTAGTGAAGCAGTACATAATATTTCAGATTTTTATAAAATATATCGTTATTATTTGATTCTTATTTTGGTAGGAATAATTTGTGCTATTAGATATAATTTTATTTTAAAATTTAATCAAAAAACCGAGTACAATATTTTTAAATTTTTCCAAAATATAAAGAATAACAATGAATATATTATTTTTTTAATATTAAATTTGTTTTTTGGCACTCTTGTCTTATTATATGTTGCTAAATGCGGAGGGGATGCTCCTAAATATTGTCGCGATTTATTATCAGTTCCATTATTTATTTTTACGATATTAATTTGGCATAAAATTTTTCAGAAATATATTTTAATTAATAATAGGAATATTGAAATAAAAAAATTTATACTGATTTTGGGAATATTTTTTGTTACTCTGTTTACCTATAATCAATTTCCAAAATTTGAATTTACATATGAAAATATTAAAGATATTATTGAATTAGATTCCTTTCTTGAAAAATACAAAAACGAAAAAATATATCTTGGTTGTGAGACAACCGGATATTTGATAAAAAACAAAATTTATGATGTTCCAAATATTTGGTATAATAACTGCCACATAGGCGGTTTTAATCCTAATGAGTCCCGTTGGGAATTAATTAATAAATTAATGTTTAATAGAGAATTGTCAAATTTAACTAATCAACATAATAATACCATAAAAGAAATGGTGAAAAATAAAGAATTTAAAATAATGGTTTGTTCAGACGAGGATTGGGAATTTTTTGAATTGAAAAATAATTATTATCCAAAAGAAAGTTTTCAATATAATATACCAAATTCAAATTTGGCTATAACTGTTTATCATCCGAAAGAATAACATGATATACTTAACTGTATGAATATAGATAAATCCTATTTGTTTGATAAAATGAGATGCATATATTCTTTAATGTCGGAATATAATCCTTTTTTATATATGTTTCCGCCATTAAGATATTTTTTAGAGTTAACTTATAATTGTAATCTACGCTGTCCGTTTTGTTTTATAAATAAAGATAGAATTAAAAATGAAATGACAACAAAAGAATGGTTTGAAATAATAAAACAAATTCCAATGTTTTCTTTTATTTCTCTTGTTGCAGGTGAAGTAATGATTAGAAAAGATTTTTTTGAAATTCTTGAAAAATCCTGCAAACAGACCTTCGGGAAAGTTACTCTTATTACAAACGGGTTATTGCTTAATCAAACAGCAATAGAAGAATTTATTAAAAATAATATGTTGTTACTATCTGTTTCGGTTGATGGTTATGGAATAAATCATGATAAAATACGAAACAAAGAAGGTCTGTATGAAAATATAATACAAAATTTGCAATTATTAAAAGAAATAAAAAAGAAAAAACATAAACAAAAACCATTATTGGATATAAAAAGTGTTATATTGGAGAATAATCTTGACGATTTGCCTTTAATATACAAAGAAGCTATAAAATTAAATGCTTCTTTTTATTCTCTTTCATTTAAAAGAAATAATTTTTTAAGGCAAAATTCGGAATTATATGAAAATTTTACCGAGGAATTTTATAAAACAGAATATCCGCTCAATTTTTATTTCGATAAAGAACATTTTAAAGAAATATATAAGGAACTTGAAAGTATAGCAAAAAAATCTCAAACCAAACTGCGTTTTGCCCCAAAATTTAAACCGATAGGAGATTTAGATAAAATAATAAAATTTTTTGAACAGGGAAAAGAAAATGTAAAAAAAATATATAAACCTTGTAATATTCCTTTTTCTTCTGTATTTATAACTCCCGAGGGCGATATTTATCCTTGTTTATCTTATAAACTCGGTAATGTAAGAGGAGAAAAAATACAGAAAGTACTAAATTCTGCAAAATATAAAGACTTTAGAAAATTATTGCAAAAATATAAAATTTTTAATGCCTGTCAATTATGCTGCGATGCATATCCTAAAATTTAAACAATTTATTTTAGAATATATGCGAAAAAGATAAAAAGAAATCACTTATGATATTTTGTATTCGAGGCATTAATGCTATTAAAATCATTGTACCCATACAGGGTTTAAAAAGGAAACTCATTGTAAATACATTAACGTGCGGAGCTGTTTTTGAAATAAATCCGAGTATAACATCCTGACCTAATGAGGCAATTAATGTAGGACCTGACATCTGAAGCCCCATGTATAATACATTTGATGTTACGGTTATAATATAAGGCATGTTAATCATTTCATCAAGAGGAATAAAAACAGAATATGTGGGGAAAATTTCAAAACTTCTGAGAAATGCATTAAAAGACCAATATACACCGCCGACTTCAATGAAAATAAGCAAAGCCAGTATTCCGAACAATTTTCCGACTAATGATACCTGCGAACTTGATGAGGGATCCATCATAGAGGCAGACTGCATACCCATTTGAGTATTAATCATATCTCCCCCTGACTCAATAGCCTTTACTATACAGTTAATAACAAAACCGATTAAAGCTCCGCATAAAAAGTTTACCGCAATTAAATATAACAAAGAAACATTATCAGGAGGAACTTCAGGTTTCATATACATAGTAAGCATTATGCTGAAAATAAAAGCAAATCCTGCTCTAATCATTACGGGAACTTCCGTTCTGTTCAAAAAAGGAGCAATTCTCATTAATCCTATAACACGTGCATAGACAGGTATTCCCGAGGCAAGCATATTGTTTATTTCGGGGAAATACTTGGGAAATTCACTTAAAATGGTATCAATCATTATCTTTTAAGTTCCATAATTCTTTTTCGCTCGGTTAAATCCGGAGTCGGAATTTCTTTAGACCCGTTTTTCAAAAAGTTAAATTTATCCTTTCCGGAGGTTTCGGGTAATTTCGCCTCATTTTTTAACAGCTCCGACATCGGGGTCATATCATTTTTTATATCAGTTTTCATTTCGTCAATAAAAGGTTTTGTATAGTTGTAATAATCATGCGGCAGCACAAACGGTTCCGATTGCGGAATAACTTCAAATGCAATATTAGCTCCTTCAACAAAAATATTCGTCAACATCTGCAGATATCCTGTCCCCATTACTATAACAACAAAAAATATTGAAAATATTTTAGGAGCCGCAACAATTGTCTGCTCCTGAACCTGTGTAACAGCCTGCAAAATCCCCACTATAAGCCCTACACCCGCTGCCGTTAAAACACATGGCATTGCTATTGAAAGCATTACCATAAGTCCTTTTGCAAAATATTCTATTAATAAATCCATTTTAAAATCCTTAATACTTAATTAAAACTTCTGACTAAACCGTTTACAATCAAGCCCCAGCCGTCAACCGCAATGAATAAAAGCAGTTTGAACGGCAGTGAAATAATGATTGGCGATAACATCATCATACCCAGTGCTAAAAGTACATTTGCAACTATAATGTCCAAAACAATAAAAGGAACATATATGATAAAACCTATTTCAAAAGAAGTTTTTAATTCACTCATAATATAAGCCGGCGCAACCTCAAAAATAGTAACATCTTCTATTGTTTTAGGGGCTTCTTTTCTGTTTAAAGTAATAAAAAACTGCAAATCATTTTCTCTGGTTTGTTTTAGCATAAATTCTTTTAACGGCTTAGAACTTTCTTTTATTGCAAGAACAATGGAACCTGTTTCGTTATAAGGTTTAGAGCCTACTTCATACATCTGCTGAAAAACGGGACCCATAGCATAAAAAGTTAATATTATTGAAAGACCTACCATAATTATAGGAGGCGGAACCTGCTGTGCTCCTATAGCTTGTTTTAAAAAACTGAAAACTATTGCAAAACGCATAAAACTTGTCATGCAAACAAACATAAACGGCATACAGGCAAATAATGCCATTACAGCCATCAATTGCAATACAGGACTTAAATCTTTTAATAATGTATCCATTTCTTCTTAGCTCCTGCCTATTTTTAATAATTTACGTAATGGCGCAAATTCCACTACAGAATTAGCTTCTTTTATTTGTTCTTCCGTTTCAAATTCATCCGTAATGTTATTTTCTAATTTAGCAAGCATTGTGGTATTTGCAGTATCTCCTGCTATTAAAAACTTTTCATTACCGGCTTTTATAACATATATTGTTTTAACCGGAGAAATTCGCAGGGAAGTTTCTACCTGTAAAAAATTTTTTTTATTTTGTCCTTCCGTGATATTTACGGATTTTTTATAAATAAACAAAACAGTTAAAAGAAATCCGACCATAGCAAAGGAATAAGTGATAAAATTTACTATATAACTATTCATAATTACCTCTATATACTTTCATCTTCTATTTCAAAATCGCTGTAATTAAAATTTTCATCATTTTTTTCTCCTTTAGCCTTCTGTTTTTGACCTTCTTCTTTTGGTTTAGGAGGATTTTTAGCGGCAGGTTTAGCATCGGAATTTTTTTGTTCAACCTGTAGAGAATCTATTTCTTCAACTTCTTCATATTCAACATCATCTCCGCTATTTTTAACGGTATCTATTCTTACACCGTACCTGTCATTTAAAATAACCAGCTCGCCGGCTGCAACAACCTGTTTCGCAACTCTTAATTTGACTTTGCTGTTATATACAGACCCTACATCTATTACAAGTCCCTCCGATATTTGTTTTAATTCACCTAAAGTTAATTTAAAATTATCAAACTCGGCAACAACGTCAACAAGAATTGTATCCCACATATTATCATTATTTGCGTTTAAATCATTGCTCATATCATCATCTCCCGTATTATCAACGCTTATTATTAATGCAGGGTTTGGCGTTATATTAAATTCAACCGGTTCCCCCTGCCATAGTATTGCCATTTTATTTACATCACTGTCCTCCAGCATTATTACATCGCCGTTTTCTATGGCTTTTATATCATTTAATGATATCCTTGTTGCACCAAGCCGTAATGTAAAAGATGATTTCGTATCATCGAAACATGAAATATCAAAACATTCATCTCTATATTCAAATTGTATATTGTCATTTATTGTATAATCAGGTAATGATAATATTATTTTTCCTATATGTTTCTCTTTAAATTCCACAAAAAATGTAAAATTGTATATTTTTGAAGTTTTTAATATTTTTTTATTTGGTTCTGTTTTTATTAATAATTCTTCTAATTTATTGTACATAAATACAGTAAACGATTTTATAAGTACTGCTTCAATATCAGTTAATGAATTAAGCTTAAATTTAGCTTCGCTTACCCCTAAAGAATTATCTAACAATGACGAAATTAAGCCTGAAGAAATTCTCAATTCTATTGAGGCTGTTTTATTTACGGAAAATTTATTTACAAAATATTCATCCCCGAAAAAAAGAACATTTTCTTCATTAAACGAAACACCCATAAATCTGAGATAATAATCCCGTTGAAAAAACTCGTTAATGCTATCTTTTAATTTTTCATATATATTATCGTAAAACCAGGGAAACTCAAGGAAAAGCTGTTTTCCTTTTTCTTGCATGATATTCTTTTCTGCTTCCGAAACCGTCATTCTTTACCCTAATCAGTACTTTTTAATATCTATACAATATATTTTTTTTACCTTATCAACATCATTTATATGTTGTATTTTTGCACTGATAAATTCAATTAATATACTTTTCGGTTTTTAAATTATTAGATTATCGATAAAAATTATGTAATAGCATCAATAAATTTTTTTAAAATTTTCAATTTCTCTACATCATCTTTTAAAAAATCAATTTTTGCCAAAAGATATTTGTATAAATCTGTTTTTTCCATTTTTACTTCCTTGTGTTACATATATAATAGATAGCATAAAATTACTATTTTTAGGTGTTTACTACGTATTAACAGTAGTTTATTCTCTTGTGATGTTTTTGTCAATACTAAATAATGAATATATGAAAGATACACGAAATACTATATTAGCAAGTAATATAAGAGCGGAAAGAAATCGTAAAAACTTATCGCAAGCGGATTTAGCAGATAAAATAGGTGTAAGCGAAAGTACGATAAGTTTAATTGAACGTTCAATCCAAACTCCCTCGATTTTTATTGTAGTTGATATTGCTCTTGTTTTGGGTATTGATATAAATGATTTACTTAAAAATATTTATCGATAATTAATTATGTAATAGCATCAATAAATTTTTTTAAAATTTTCAATTTCTCTATATCGTCTTTTAAAAAATCAATTTTTGCCAAAAGATATTTGTATAAATCTGTTTTCTTTTCTTCTTTTTCAAACGTAAAAAGCTCGGCAGGTGTTACCTTTAAAATTTTAATGAGTTTTTCAAGCGTTGCAGCCGTCATAAAAGCATTACCGCGCTCAATGTTAGACATTGTGTTTATTGCTATATCTATTTTCTCCGCAAGTTTTTCCTGACTAAGTCCTCTGAGTTTTCTTAGTTCCGAAATACGTTTTCCCAACTGCTTTTGAATATTCATTCCATTTCCCTGCTCAATATAATTATAAATTTTGCAAACAAATATTGCATAATGTTTAACATGTTGACAATGAATGTTAAACATGTATATTTATAAATAGTAAAAGTTTGTTGTCCGATTGTATTAGTTAACAAGGGCAATAGATTTTTTCGGATTATAGCAGTTTAAATAATAATAAATTTAAATGATTTAGAGTAATCAAAAAAAGGAGAGAATTTATGGCAGTAACTTTATCGATTAAGGATGTATTGGGGGCAAATGTTGACGGAAGTACGTTAAGTTATTCCACTGACGGAAAAAAAGTGACGGTATCATCAGAAGGTCAATATACTTATTATGCAACCGCAACTTTAACGGGTACATTGGATGGACAAAATATTGGAACGGGAACGCAAGTTTTTACTCTCGCCAAATACAATAAACCCGTTGAAACTTGGGCAGATAAATATTGTTTTAGAAGTGAAGGCAGCTATAACGGTAAAATCGGCGATGAGGATGCCAAAGTTTATGCATTTTTTACAATTGGCTCGGGAGATGTAACAACATCCGGTGAACCTACAGTTTATTCAATTAATAATCAGGTTTTAGGCGGTCTTACTATTTCAAATATTGCAATTCACAGGGTTTTAACAGATTCTCTTAATGAAAAGCTTGGCGAAACAGGTGTATTGAATGCAAATTGGTTAACGACTAATGCAACATGGGTAAGTGCTAATGTTGCTGATGTTACACAGGCATATTGTGAAAAGACTCAAAATATGACTTTAGCGCAATCATTTTCATTAAATAATGATTTATTTTCACAGGAACAAACTTATGAAAATAAAACTGCAACTGTTGCGGAAGTATTGGCAGGAGCAACAATAGAAACATCTAAAACACCTATAACTTTATCGAGTCAAAATTATGATGTTATTGTCGATAATGCAAAAGAAGTAAGCCAGTATGAAGGTACCGACCTTGCTGAAATTGTTACATTAAAAGAGGGAACCGTAAATGTTAAGGATAAAAACAGCGAAGTTTCGGGCAATAAATATGTAAGCAACGCAGACGGCAAAACTTATACCGTGAAAAGTTATGCATTGGGTAATGTAGCTAATGATACAATATACGGTACAAAAGGCAACGACTGGATAAACGGCAGCGGCGGAGATGACCATGTTTATGGCGGAGTTGGCGGTCATGATATGGTATCAGGCGGAACAGGCGATGATACTATTATTGCGGGCGGTATTGTTACACAAAAAGAAGCAACAGGAGCTGATGACGGAACGGAATTAAAAGACGGGTATATTAAAGTTGCAAGTGATTATATTAAATTGAATACAACAGGCTCTGAATTATACGGTGATTTAGGTAACGATACAATATATTCAGGCATGGGTAACGATTTTATTTGGGCAGCAGCAGGTAATGATACCATTAATTTAAACGGAGGAGCTAATTCCTTATTGTATTCAAATCTTGCTTATGATGCCACTGGTTTTGGTCAGGATACAATTATCGGTGCAACAAAAGATGATACTTTAGAATTTTTCGTTCAAGGTTCATCAAAATATTACGGATACAAATTATCTGATTTACAATTATTAGGTACTTTTAAAACAGGCGCAAACGCTAAAGCTGATTTAGTTATAACCGCTAAAGATACATCTGGAGTTTTAACTTCAAATACTATTACGATAAAAGACTTTTTCGTAAATGATGCTTCCGGAAAAAATATTGCAAACAGCATTAATTTAAATGTATTAAGTGAAAATGCAACAATTACAACCGTTAGCGGAAACAATGTAAATGCTTCATCTGATATTGCAAATGTAAAATATTCTACCGACGGAAAAGTTTATGTGGATAATGTTTCGGATTACGTTGGTGTTGCAGGTTTAAGTGAAGTCGTAACACTTAAAAAAGCAAGTAAAGCTGTTGAAAGTTATAACAGCAGTGCTGACGGCAAAACTTACCAGATATTTGCCGTTGCAAATTTATCTTCGGGTACTGTTACTGATTATGTTGAAGGTAGTGCTTCAAATGATATTATTACGGGCGGAAGCGGTGCTGATACACTTTTAGGCGGAACAGCAGGTCATGATATTATATCGGGCGGTGCAGGAGTTGATGTTATAGTTGCAGGTTCAAAATCAAATTCAACTACAGATTTAAATATAACCGAACTCGACAGTGTAAGCGAAAAATTCTATGCAAAACTCAATACTACAGGTTCAGAACTCAACGGTGGAGCAGGTAATGACGTTATATATTCATCAAAAGGAAATGACTTTATTGCAGGTAACGAAGGTAATGATACCATTAATTTAAATGGCGGTGTAAATACTCTTTACTTTACGGAAACCGATACAACAAATGCTTTTGGTAATGATACGGTTAATAATGCAGCTTCTAAAGATGTTCTTCAATTCTTTAAAATCGATAACAACGGTGTACCCGCCGGCTATAAGTTTACCGATTTGGTATTTACAAAATCAGGCGATGATTTAACTGTTACAAATGCAAATAATACAGTTGGTGCAGCTGCTTCATCAGTATTGGTAAAAGATTTCTATAAAACAGCAAAAGTTGATACGGTAATTGCAGCAAATTCTTCAGATATTGAAACAACATATTCAATACTTAAAGATGCGGTTATTAACGTAGGAACTGTTACAGGCTCAACATATACAGGAAGTGCTTACAACGAAAATATAACAATGGGTACAACCGATGTTACATTTACAATGGGTGCAAGCAATAACACCATTAACTACACAGTTGCTTCAATGGGTAATTCGGTAATAAACCTCACAAAGGGCGAAAATTTAAATCTTGCATTTACGGGTTCCGTAACCGATATGACCTATACTATTAATGATGATAAAGACCTCATAATCTCAATCCCGAGTAACGGTAAAACAATCACGTTAAAATCATATATGGCGGGTAAAACAGGCGCAAACGTTCAAATTAACGGATTTGATATGTTCGATTGGGGTAATCGTGTTGCAGCAGGTTTAAATAATCTTTCTAAAGATTCAACTTATGATTCTGAAGAAGCTATGGAAAGCAACGGAAAATTAAAGGGTTCGGATATGTCTGACTACTTTAATGTTGCTGATTATGTTTCGGATACATCTAAAGGTGTTACAATTACCTCGGGCGGCGGCGACGATACCGTTGTAGGTTCAAATTACAACGACAGCGTTACCATAAAATCAGGTAATAACACAATTACCGAAACTGAAGGTACAAATAAAGTTACAACAGGTGCAGGTGACGATACCTTCACTGCTGCAGTCGGTGCATCTTCAAACACGGTAAGCCTCGGTGACGGTAATAATACTGCTGTACTTAACAGCATAGGCACAAATAAAATTACAACAGGTAAAGGTAACGATAATATCACGGTAGCAGATGGAACAAATACGGTAAAATCAAGCGCAGGTAATAATATTTTAGCTCTTAGTGGCGGAGTTAACAATGTTACAACAGGAAAAGGCAACGATTCTTATACTTTAACCGGAGGCGAAAATATTATTAAATCGGGGGCAGGCAGCGATAAATTTACTATTAACCTATTAAGTTCAAATAAAATTGTTGCAAGCGGAAGTAAAAACGACGCTTCAACCTTTGATATTTCGGCAGGTATAAATAATATTAAATCCGGAGCAAGCTCTGATACATATAACATAACAACAGCAATGAGTACTAATACGATTGATTCAGGTGCAGGAAACGACAGAATTAATATTTCGGTAGGTTCAAATACACTAAAAGCAGGTGCAGGTGATGATTACCTCGGTATTACAAATACAAGTACAAATATTGCAGATATGGGTGCAGGAGTTGATACAGTTGAAATAAATACTGTAACAACTGTTGTAAGCAGAAATAATATTAAGCTCGGAGCGGGAAATGACTTTGTTACGGTTGGTGATGCTACTGTAGCAGCAAATTCTGATGCTTCAATAAATACCATAGATGCAGGTGCCGGTAACGATACGATTACATTGTATAACGGTACTAATAACGTTAATGCAGGGGCAGGCAACGATACAATAAGTATAACTGACGGTACAAATGTTGTAGCAGGCGGAGCCGGTAACGATACCTTCAAAATTACGGGAGGAGCAAACAATATAAACGGCGGAGCAGGCAAAGATACCTACGATTTGACAACATTTAATTTCGCTAAAGATATGATTATATCTGATACAAGCGGTATAAGTACATTTAAATTTGCAGACGTTGATAAAATCGGCGGAACTACCTCGGGAACTAATTATTCTTTCTTCGCAAACGTTACACGTGTTTCAACATCAGTAGCAAAATCAGGTTATATTGTTGACGGGTACTCAATTATTAAAGATACAATAACAGCAGGTGCCGTAACAGGTATTGCCGGTAATGAAATATCGGTTGATTTAGGCAAAAATAAAAAAGCAGAATTTTCAGTCGGTACAGGCGCGGTTAAATCCGTCGATATAGCAAAAATAGCAGCGGATGTTGCAGGCTGGCTCGTTGATAACTCTTATATGTCGGTTGATGATGTATTTGCAGCAGGCTCACCCACATCAGATAAGTATAATTTCCTTGCAACATTTGCAGCAGATAAAATAACCGCTTAATTTAATTTAATAATGAGGCTGAAAATTTTAATCAGCCTCATTATTTTAAAAAAAATCTCTTTTTTTTATTCGACAAACTACTTGTATAAGTTTTGTTGAAAGGACAGAAATACCTATTCAGTTTCTGTTCTTTTTTTTATAATATACTTTACAATTAATATAAAATGTAAAGCAAGTTTATTAATTTTAATTTAACAACGCTACGAAAAGAAAATCCTTTACGGAGCTGTTACACCCACTTATTTCGTAAAACGCACTAGCCGTATTTTAACTTATTATATTTTTAAAAAGACAACGCGGCAAAGTGCTTATTAACGAAATGCGTGTGCTCAATGCTCCTTAAAGAATTTTCTTTTTCTCCGCTTAATTAATAAAATATTTATTAAGTTTAGGCAAGTGAAAGGAAATACAGAATAATTCTATGAATATTTACATTAAAATTATCAAAAACTGTCACTGCGAGGGCTTTAGCCCGTGGCAGTCCAGCTGATAAAAACAATAGATTTAATTATAACAGCTGGATTGCTTCGTCCTCACTACGTTCGTCCTCGCAATGACAAAAACTTTCCTTAAAAACTTGCTTTACATTTTATATTAATTGTAATGCGTAATTAATATAAATATTGTTGTAATACATTAACTGTACCATATTTATAAAATCTTAATAAAAAAAATATCTATTTGTGTTATATTTATAGTGAAAGTTTATGCTGTATAAGGCAAAAACAAACTTTATACGGTCAAAAGCATAATAAAATCAGACTACTATATAAAAAGGAGGTTATTAAAAATGGAAACTTACGGAATTGAAAAGCTCGGAATTATAGCTCCGAAAGCAGTTTACCGTAACTTAACACCTGCTCAATTAACAGAAGCAGCTTTAAGACGCGGAGAGGGAAAATTATCCAATACCGGTGCACTTGTTGTTACTACAGGTAAATATACAGGTCGCTCTCCTAAGGATAAATTTATCGTTGATACCGACGGTATTCACAATGAAATAGCATGGGGTAAAGTAAACAGACCTATTTCAAGAGAAAGATTTAATTCCATTAAAGAAAAAATGGCTGCTTATTTACAAGGCAGAGAAGTATTTATTTTTGACGGTTTCGCAGGCGCCGATAAAACATATACTCAAAAATTCCGCATTATTAACGAAATGGCAAGCCAAAATTTATTCATACATCAATTATTAATAAGACCGACTATGGAAGAACTCTCAAATTACGGTGATGCAGATTATACAATTCTTTGTGTCCCCGGCTTCAAATGCGACCCCGCTGTCGATGGCGTAAATTCAGAAGCTTGCATCGCTATTGACTATGAAGCTCACATGATTATTATCGCAGGTTCTCAATACTCCGGTGAAATTAAAAAATCAGTGTTCTCTACTATGAATTATGTAATGACTAAGAAAAATGTTCTCCCCATGCATTGCAGCGCAAACATGGATCCCGAAACAAAAGAAACAGCCGTATTCTTTGGACTTTCCGGAACAGGTAAAACAACATTATCAGCTGATCCGGCTCGTAAATTAATAGGCGACGACGAACACGGCTGGAGCCCCGATGGCGTATTTAACTTTGAAGGCGGCTGCTACGCTAAATGTATTAACCTCTCCGCCGAAAATGAACCGGATATTTATAATGCTATTAAATTCGGTTCTTTGGTTGAAAACGTTATTATGAACGACGAAACAAGAGAATTTGATTTCAATGACGGCTCTTTAACCGAAAATACCCGTGTAGGTTACCCCATTGATTATATAAATAATGCTCAAATCCCTTCTATGGGCGGTATTCCTAAAGTAGTAGTTTTCTTAACTGCTGATGCCTTCGGTGTATTACCTCCAATTTCAAGATTGGATAAAAATGCTGCTATGTACCACTTTGTTACAGGCTTTACCTCTAAACTGGCAGGTACGGAACGCGGTGTAACAGAACCTCAGCCTACTTTCTCAACTTTATTCGGCGAACCTTTCATGCCTATGGATGCAAGTGTATATGCTAAAATGTTAGGTGATAAACTTGATAAATACGGAACAAAAGTTTATCTCGTTAATACCGGCTGGGCAGGCGGAAGTGCAGCTTCAGGTGCTAAACGTATGAAGTTATCATATACCCGCGCTATGGTTACTGCCGCATTAAACGGTTCTTTTGACAGCGTCGAATTTAAACATCACGATGTATTTAATGTGGATTATCCGACAAAATGTCCGAATGTTCCCGACGAAATGCTCGATGCACGCGGTATGTGGTCTGATAAGGCAGCTTATGATGAGGCAGCTAACAAATTAGCTCAAATGTTCAGCGATAACTTTAAAGAAAAATATCCCAACATGCCTTCTGAAATAGTTAAAGCAGGCCCTCAACCTAAAAATTATTCCATGAAATAATTAATTGTTTCATAGTAAATTAATTAAAAGACTGTCTTTTTAGGCAGTCTTTTAATTGGAATGAAATGAAAATAAACCACCGGCTTAGCCGGTGGTCATGATTTACATGAAAATATGCAAAATTTATACAATAAAAAAATTATAGCGATATAGCTTTTTTCATGGTAAAAATTTAAATGTCGATAATAAAAATAATTAATTAAGGAGAAAACATGACAGGAAAGAGAGTATGGTTGTTCAGAGAGGGGAACGCCAATATGAGAGCCGAATTGGGCGGTAAAGGTGCTAATCTCGCTGAAATGACTAATTTAGGTTTACCGGTTCCTCCCGGTTTGACAATTACAACTGAAACTTGTATGGATTATATTAATCACGGAAATAAAATGCCCGAAGGTTTAATGGATGAAGTAAAAGAAAAATTAAAAGATGTTGAAAAACAAGCAGGTAAAAAGTTTGGTGACACAAAAAATCCCTTGCTCGTTTCCGTTCGCTCCGGCGCAAGAGTTTCTATGCCCGGTATGATGGAAACAATATTAAACCTCGGCTTAAATGATGAAACTGTCGAAGCTATGGTTAAATTAACCAATAATCCTCGTTTTTGCTATGACAGCTACAGAAGATTTTTGACCATGTTCGGCTCCGTTGCCTGGGAAATGGATAGACAAAAATATTTTGAAGCCGAAGTAGAAAAGGTTAAACAGCGCGAAGGTGTTAAAGAAGATACTCAAATCTCAGCTGAAGGCTGGAAATCTTTAATTCCTATCTATAAAAAAACAATTAATGAGGTTACGGGTAAAGAATTCCCGCAAAATCCTTTTGTTCAGCTTCAAGAAGCAATCGAAGCAGTATTTAGAAGCTGGAATATCCCCCGCGCTGTAGCATACAGAAATATGAACAAAATAGACCATAATTTCGGTACCGCCGTTAACGTTCAAACTATGGTATTCGGTAATATGGGTAATGACTGCGCTACAGGTGTTTCTTTCACAAGAAACCCGGCAACAGGCGAAAATAAGTTCTACGGAGAATACCTTGTTAATGCTCAAGGTGAAGATGTTGTCGCAGGAATAAGAACTCCTAAACAAATAGCTGAACTTGAAACAGATATGCCCGATATTTATAAACAATATGTGGATATAGCAAAACAACTCGAAAAAGGCTACCACGATGTACAGGATATGGAATTTACCGTTGAACGCGGAAAATTATGGATTCTCCAGACCAGAAACGGTAAAAGAACTGCTAAAGCTGCCATTAAAATTGCTGTTGATATGTTTAATGAAGGTATTATAACTAAAGATCAGGCAATTATGCAGGTTGACCCTTACAGTGTATATCAGGTATTGTTGCCTTGCTTTAATCCTGATAAAGTTAAACATTCACATAAAGTTTCAAAGGGCGTAAATGCCTCCCCGGGCGCTGCTGTTGGTAAAATTGTTTTTGATACCGAAGAAGCGGCAGAACGCGGTTCAAAAGGCGAAAAAATTATTCTCGTAAGAATAGAAACCTGCCCTGACGATATTCACGGTATGGCTGTTTCTCAAGGTGTATTAACACTAAGAGGCGGTGCTACCTCACACGCTGCCGTTGTTGCTAAAGGAATGGGTAAACCTTGCGTTTCAGGCTGCGAAGATTTAAAAATCGATTTGGCTAATGAAACCATTACCTGCTCGGATGGAACTATTTTCCATAAAAATGATATTATTTCTTTGGACGGCGGTACGGGTGAAGTTATGGAAGGCGCAATCGAACTTGTTGAAGCAGGTATTGATGAAGATTTTGAAACCTTCTTTAAATGGGTGAACGAAACAAAAACCTTAACGGTTGAAGCTAATGCCGATACTCCTAAAGATATTGAAAATGCAATTAAGTTTGGAGCTCAAGGTGTCGGACTTTGCAGAACAGAACACATGTTTATGGATCCCGATAGACTCCCCTGGGTTCAAAAAATGATTATTGCAGGTACTACACAGGCAAGAAAAGAAGCTCTTGCTAAACTTCTTCCTATGCAGTATTCCGATTTTTACGCTATGTTTAAAGGAATAGGCGAGTTACCTTTAACTATAAGATTATTAGACCCGCCTTTACATGAATTTCTACCCTCTAAAGAAGAACTCATTGCTAAAGTCGCAGCAAAAAAAGCATTAAAACAAGATTATAAAGAAGATGAAAAAATGCTTGAAATCGTTGAAAACTTATCGGAATCAAACCCGATGATGGGTCTTCGCGGCTGCCGTTTAGGTTTAACTTATCCGGAAATTAACGAAATGCAGGTTAGAGCTATATTTGAAGCTGCATGCGATGTTAAAAAAGAAGGTATTAACGTTAAACCCTGGGTTATGATACCCTTAGTCGGTCATGTTAACGAGCTTAAAGCAGCAGAAGATGTTCTTGTTAAAGTAGCTGAAATCGTTATGGCTGAAAAAGGAATTAAACTCGAATATAAATTCGGTACTATGATAGAAATTCCGCGTGCTGCTTTAACAGCCGGCGAAATCGCTAAAAGGGCAGAGTTCTTCTCCTACGGTACAAACGATTTGACTCAAATGACCTTTGGTTACTCAAGAGATGATGCAGAAGGTAAATTCTTGAAAAACTACGTAGAACAAAAGATTTTACCATTTAATCCTTTCGTTACTCTTGATAAAGAAGGTGTTGGCAGATTAATTGAAATGTCAATTAAAGAAGGCAGAGCAGTAAATCCTAAATTAAAAGGCGGTATTTGCGGAGAACACGGCGGTGACCCCGATAGCGTTAAATTCGCTCACAAAATCGGCTTGGATTATGTATCCTGTTCACCCTACAGAGTCCCTCAGGCAAGACTCGCTGCCGCTCAAGCTGTCATCGAACAAAAGAAAAAATAATATGATTTTTTCTGATATAAAAAAGACTGTTTCAATTTTGGAACAGTCTTTTTGTTTGGTACTCTTAATTTGAATTAATAAAAGTTTTAAAAGTAATAATCAAAAATTATTGAAATTTAATAAATTGTTAATATCGGTTTTAAGATATTTTGCAAGTTCTAAAACTTTGGCTAAAGACATATTTTGTTTTCCACATTCAATACAGGCAACATAGTTTTGGCTTTTTCCCATAATTTCAGCTAATTGTTCCTGAGTTAAGTCTTTTTTTATTCTTTCTATTTTTACATTTTTGCCAAAATGCTTTAGTAGTTCTTTTTTGTCCATACTTATAATGTCAGATGTTTAAAAAACTATATTAAACGTAGCATGCGGGTATTTATTACACCCGCCTTTTCTTAAAAAATAAAATCTAAATCAGAAAGTAATTATGAAAAAATTTTTTTTGTTTGAAAAAAATTTTAATATTAAACAAATTCAGTTTGATTATGACTTTTTGTATAATCTTCAAGAGAATGAATATCCAAAGTATCTGGCAAATTTGTTCTTTTTTAAAACAGGTGAAAAACTTCCTCTTTTTAAAAAATGGAGTTTTAAAAAAGGAGAATGCAGCTATAAAATAGATAAGAAAAAATTAAAAACCTTTAATCAAAAAATACAATGGATTAAGTTGTATGGTATTACTCCTCTAATGCGTGATTGCACGGATAAAGTAAAAGTAAGAGATTATGTAAAAGAAAAA
>CAJOJP010000017.1 GCA_905234915.1 Candidatus Gastranaerophilales bacterium | reverse complement strand
GTATAAAATTATAGAAAAAAGCATTCAGAAAAAACTATCATCCGATTAACATCAATGTACTAATCCTTCTTCGCTCAATCCAATATTTTATATATTGGAATTTTTTTGCGGATTTCCGGCAGTAAAACTGCGGCATTGTAGAAATTCAATAAACGGGGAAAGGCAAAACGCTATAAATCATTATAGCGCTGCATTGAGGACGATATTATATTAAATTGTAGGTATCCCAATCCTTTGTAAAACATTCAATTACTTTTTTTCTTGTTGTTCTAAAGCGGCTTGCGTGCAGAGGCTGGAGTGCTTTTGTTGTAAGCGGTTTACCGCTGAAAACAAAACACGAAATGCCGTTTATCGCACGCAAGACAAGACAGTGTGATTTTGCGTTTTCTAATGCTCTTTTTACGCAGGCTTTTTTTGTCGGGAGTCCGTCCACCATTGTTAATCCGTTAAAAAAATCTTTAAAATAAATGTAAGTTCTTAAAACTATAAGGGTAAATAATTCTTAATCGTTTAATTGTTCTAATATTTCTTTTTCGCTGTCTTGAAAAAGCTCCACGCTCGGTTTTGTCGTTGTTTTGCTATCGCAGCCACAACTCCAAACCTCGCTATCCGGCATAAATGCCGTCCGCTTTTTCGCTGAGTCCGTTGGGTACTGAGTGTAGGAGCTTGTCATAATGTTTTAATGTTTCTGCCTTTGCCCTGTCTACGTCTCTTGCTGTCCATTCTTGAAGTTTTTGATTTAATGCTGTCATAATGTCGTTCCTTTCGTTTTGCTGCATTGACATTAATCACTCTGCTTTAATGTTTAATCAAGTCATTATAAGCATTTTCGTATCAATTCAACACATAAAAACAAGCCATAGGCTGTTGTTTGACACACACTTGGGTCTGCCTTGTCATTTATTTAATTGTTCATTAACATTAATCCGTCCGAGCAGATTGAAAATCTGCGAGTGGCGGCTTTAAAAAGTGAGCAGCTCTTGCGGCGGGGATGACACGGCGCAAAGCTGCGACACCAGATTGAGGCTCTGAACATTAAATAAAGGCATTTCGGAGAAACAGAATCATTCCGACACATTAGAGAAAGCCGATTTTTTCGGCTCTCTTTAATATGTTTTTAATTTAACGGCAATGTGCCTGTTATATTTACGGCTTTGGCATTTCCGACTCTTGTATTTTTGCCTGCCAAAGCCTTGCACTTCGTTTCAAAAAATGACCAAAATGTCGATGTCATTTTTTTGCACTCCGGCGGCTTTTAGGCTTAATCGTGCTGGGTTCGTGCCTGCTAAATTGTTAAGCACTCACACGGCGCACTGGCAAAAATCTGCTTTCCTTAATCGTTATATTTTCGGCATTTTTATTTTTTACGTCTAATTCAATAATGCAATCTTCCTGTTCAAGTGCCTGTTTAATGATTTCAGCCATTTTGAGGCGTGCCTGCGCCTCTGTTTCGGCTTTTATTTGGAGTGTGCCGCCTACGTTAACCACCGCCTCGAAATCTATCAAAAACGCTTTGTTTTCCATTGTTTAAAACTCCTATAGTATTTTTTCGCCATCGCTGTATGTTAATTTTTTAATCATTATATCTCCGCTTGAACGGTCTATTTTGTACTCAATTTCTTTAAAGCCGTCTGCATCCCAATAAAAGCATCCGCACGCCTGAATTGCAAAACCGTATTTTTTTGATAAGTCTTGAAGTCCTGCCATAAATTTTTCATAATTCGTATCCAATTTTTCTTGGATTAGCTGTTCTTCCTTTGTTAATTCATTGCTCATTGGTTTATCCTTTCTTTTTATCTGCTTACACTTGATTAATCACTCTTTAAAGTGATTAAATCAAGCGTGAGCATTGGGTTTTGTATCAAATCAACACATTTCAAAATCGGATGCTCTATTTACAACATAATCTCTGTTTTATGCTTAAATCAAGTCATTTAAAGCATTTCAGTATCTATCATAGTGTTTGACACACTTGCCCGGTCTGCCTCAACATTTATTTAATTGTTCATTAACATATATCCCTCTGAACAATAAATAAATGAAGCCTTTTCTGGGAAACAGAATCAATTAGACACATTAATTTTTAATAATTTTCAACTTTGAATAAATATCGTTCGGCTTTTCGGGGTCGATTAAAAATTCCTTTAAAAAGAAAAATTGCTCGCCTGCATCTTCTCCGTTTAATTTTTTGCAGATTATATATTCACCATTCATTGCAATTACTTTGTAATCGCTCATGTCTCTCCCCCCGCCCAAGCCTTTAAGTATTTTTAGTTTATAAATTCCGTTTAATTCTATCATTACATTGACATTCATCACTCCTTGAAGTTATTAATTCAAGTGATTTAAAGGGTTTTGTATCAATCAGACACAAAGATAAAAAGGCTTGAGCTGTTCTCAAGCCTAAAATCCTATTTTATTTTTTTATTCGATTTTATCAATGTAATAAACGGTTTGAGCGTGGGTGTTAAAGTTCCAACGAAGGTTTTGAATTTGAAAAAATTCCGCTTTGTAATCCTTATTCAAATTGGATAATTTCCAAGGCTGAAGCATATCTTTTTGCTGTTCTTGATTTGTATAAACATTGACAGCGGAAGCTAATTCGTTTTTGAATTTTATTTTAAATTCTTCTAAACTTAGCTCCTGCTTATCATTATGGTTCATTCTATGTCTAATAATAATTTTCATTTTTTTATTCTATCCTTTTTGTTATCTGCCTGTCTATTAGCCTAATGTCTATTAAAAGTTAAAAAAAGGGGCTTATCGCCCCTCTCGTTATAGATATTTGCGAGCGATTGCAGTTAATGCTTCCGCCATTTTTACATGTTCCTCTGCGGCTTTTGGGGTTTTTTCAGGACAATTGAAAAGTAATGTAATAGGCTGTTTCTTTTGACGTGTTTAGAGTTTCGGCTATTTTTACAGATTGACTTTTACTGAGGTGATTGTCCTTTTTCTGTCCGAAAAAGTCCGATAAAAATTTTTATCTTTTTATACTAAGCGGCGAAAACCTAAACAACGTCTATATTTTAGCTTATATAACAATAAGGACAGAATATGTACATTATCAGAGACATTAAGAATACTGCCCGGGGAAGTTTGAGAGAATTCTCAATTTACACGCTTTTTGAGGGAAAAATTTCAAAACTCCCTGATACAAATTCCACAACTCTCTGATAATTTATTCTCAAAGTTACTGATACTTTTTTAATAAGTTATGTGTCAGAATGTGTTTTAATGTTAATATTTTCTTATGAATAACTGTAAAAGCTTTAAACCTTCGATAGATAATAATTCTAAAATTCTTATTTTAGGCTCAATGCCGGGAATAAAATCTTTGGAAGAACAACAATATTATGCTCATCCGCAGAATCGTTTTTGGAAAGTTATGGGTACCATTTGTAATGAACCTAAATTATCAGAACTTGATTATGAAACAAAATTAAAAATACTTCTAAATAGCAATATTGCTCTTTGGGACACAATAAAGTCTTGCAAAAGAGAAGTAAGTCTGGATTCTGATATACAAAATGAAAAACCAAACGATATAAGAAAACTTTTGAAAACATATCCAAATATTGAGACCATTTGCTTAAACGGCAATAAATCATATTCGGCTTTTAAGAAATATTTTCCGGATTTATTAGAAAAATACACTTGCTTCAAAATGCCATCAACAAGCCCCGCTAATGCCAGATATAACTTGGATACTCTAATACAAGATTGGGCTAAAGTTTTATAAAATTTAAAGTACTTAAGCCAATATGTAAAATAAATATTTGCCAATATATAAAATACAAACTTGCCAAATTATAAAATATAGTTTATAATAACCACAGGTTTAGATTATGAAAAAATATAAAAGAAGAATAGCAGATAAAATATTACAAAAGAAACTTAATGCAAAAGGTGCCGTTTTAATAGAAGGTGCAAAATGGTGCGGCAAAACAACAACCGCTTCGCAAATTGCTAAAAGTATATTAAGTATGCAAAATCCTGAAGAAAAAGAACAAAATATCAGATTAGCAGAACTTAGTCCATCAAGATTGTTAAACGGTAAAACACCAAGATTAATTGACGAATGGCAGCTTGCTCCGAAATTATGGGATGCAGTAAGATTTGAAGTTGATAAACGTGATGAATTTAATCAATTTATTTTAACAGGCTCAGCCGTTCCTGCTGATTTAAAAGAAATAACACACACCGGAACAGGAAGAATTTCAAGAATGCTTATGCGACCAATGTCATTATTTGAGTCACAAGAAAGTAACGGAAGTGTTTCTTTATCAGAACTTTTTAGCGGTAAAACGAATATTGACGGAGAAAATACCATTGATATTGACGAACTTGCATTTTTAATATGTCGTGGTGGTTGGCCAAAAGCTATAGACTTAAAGCAGAATATAGCACTATCACAAGCAATAGACTATTATGACGCCGTTGTTAATTCTGATATTTCAAGAGTAGATAATATTGAAAGAAATCCTGAAAGGGCAAAAAGGCTTCTAAGAGCTTATGCTCGTTCTATAGGAACACAAACAAAGCTTACTTCATTATCTGATGACGTAAATGAAGATAATAATTTGGGAACAAATCCTACAATATACAATTATATAAATGCTTTACAGAAAATATTTGTAATAGAAGATTCTCATGCTTGGAATCCTAATTTACGCTCAAAAACAGCCATAAGAACAACAGATACAAGATATTTTACAGATCCTTCTATTGCAGCTGCAGCTTTAGGATTAGGTCCAAACGATTTAATAGATGATATAAAAACCATGGGATTTTTCTTTGAAAATCTTTGCATAAGAGATTTAAGAATATATGCAGATTCTCTTGACGGCACAATATATCATTACAGAGATAAAAACGGACTTGAATGTGATGCGGTGATTCATTTAAGAAACGGAGCCTATGGATTAATTGAGATAAAACTTGGCGGAGATAAAGCCATTGAAGAAGGTAAATACACACTCAATAAACTGGCAGAAAATATTGATTATAATCTTATGAAAAAACCTTCATT
Source organism: Candidatus Gastranaerophilales bacterium (assembly GCA_905234915.1). Lineage (GTDB taxonomy): Bacteria > Cyanobacteriota > Vampirovibrionia > Gastranaerophilales > Gastranaerophilaceae > Avigastranaerophilus. Next base: position 24,595 of record CAJOJP010000017.1, on the reverse strand, counting down.
TAAAATGGTTATAACCGGCACCGGGAAATATGCATATAAAGATGGTGATACATTTATTGTCCCGATAGGATGCTTGAAAGATTAAATAAATCTTTGTGTCGCAATGTTTCAATATCTTGGCAAAACACTTGATATTACTTTAACAGAGAGTTAAATTGTGTATAACAACTGAATAAACTATTTAATTAACCTATTGAGTGTCACGGATTTTGATACAAAGTATCGTGGTTTTGACATGAAAAGTAGGAGAAATTAAATAAATAGTACCTATAATTAAATAATAGCAATAATTACGGCTGTAGATTGTAGATATATGTATGTAAATTATCTGTTAGTCTAAGTGTAGATTATCAGAGAGATTGAGAAAAGTACCCCCGGAAGTTTGAGAGAATTTCAATTTTGCACGCATTCAGAGGGAAAAATTTCAAAACTCCCTGATATAAATTCCAAAACTCTCTGATAATTCATTCTCAAAGTTACTGATACTTTTTCTTTAAATTATGTGTCTCTATGTGTTTTAATGTTAATATTTTCTTATGAATAACTGTAAAAGCTTTAAGCCTTCAATAGATAATAATTCTAGAATTCTTATTCTTGGTTCAATGCCGGGAGTAAAATCACTGGAAGAACAACAGTATTATGCACATCCGCAGAACAGGTTTTGGAAAGTTATGGGTACAATTTGCAATCAACCAAATTTGCCGGATTTTGATTATGATATGAAATTAAAAACGCTTTTAAATAACAATATTGCACTATGGGATACAATAAAGACCTGTAAACGGGTAGGGAGTCTGGATTCCGATATACAAAATGAAAAACCAAACGATATAAGAAAACTTTTGAAAACATATCCAAATATTGAGACCATATGCTTAAACGGGAATAAATCATATACCGCATTTAAAAAATATTGTCCGGATTTATTAGAAAAATACACTTGCCTCAAAATGCCATCAACAAGCCCCGCTAATGCCAGATATAGTTTAGATACTCTTATGAGAGAATGGGCCAAAATTGTAGCAAAATAATAAGATACTTAGTTCCAAAATAAATTGATTTCATATACTTTTGGAACTGTACTTCCTTATGTTTTAAAAATAGATTGTGTTTAAATGATACAAAAGAGAAAAATTATTTCTAGAACTCTCCGATAGTGCACTTTCTGAACATTTGATAATCACTTGTAATATTATCAAGCCATTTAAGAAGTAAAGTTATTATACATTAAACTTTCAGTGTATAATTATTTTATGACAACCTATAGACAAGATATAAAGCAAAAAACAAGAAAAATAGTCTTAAATAATGCCATTAAAATTTTGACAAAAGAACGAAAGTCTTCTTATGTGGTTACTAAAAATTATATTGAAGACTGTTTTAATTATATGAAACATTGTGATGATAGGGCATACAATATCTGTTATGAAAAATATTATGATAAAGATTTAATAGAATATTGGAAAGATTTCTATAGTTCATTTTATCAAAAAAAATCTGCAAATGATTTAAAGGTGGTATATCTTTGTGGACCTGAACCTACAAACGATTTTGATGAATTAGTAAATCTAGGTGTACATCCTCAAAATATATGGGCATTTGAAAATAATAAAGTGGAGTATAATAAAGCATTACAAGAACTTAAAAGAAAATATCCTTATTTAAAGATTCACAATGGAAATATTCAAGAATTTTTTAAGAATACACCTAAAAAATTTGATATTGTATATATAGATGCTTGTGGACCACTTCCCTCAACCGATTCCAATACATTATCGATTATATCTTCGTTATTTAAATATCAAAGGTTAAATTCTCCTGGAATTTTATTGTCAAATTTTTGTTGTCCTGATTTTAATTGCACTACTATAAAAAATGATTACATAAATTTAATAGGAAATTATCTATTGTCAAAAGACATAATTGAAGATAAAATTAATGATTTTTATTTGGATGAAAAAGGCATATCAGATTCTGCAACTTTGATAAATAAAATCATAGAGCCAAATTTAGAATTTCAATACAGTGCATTTATTACAAGATTATTATTTGACATTCCAAGTTATATAGTTCCTTGGTGCAGATTAGCTTGTTCTAAAAATTTATGGAAAAAATTGTTTAATAATAAGCTATGTGATTATATAAAACAACAATATCCCGAGAAAAAAGGAAATAAAATAGAAGATTTTTACAAATATGTTATTAATAATTTTTATTTGATAAAAAATACTCAAGGATGGGATTATATTTTATCAAGCGAAAATAAATTAAGTAAAAAATTCTATACGCAATTGTATGCTGAACCATTAAATGATGCTAAAAAATTAAAAGAGGTTATATATAGCTTTTACTTGCTTACACAGTTTTATGATAATAATGATTACAACTATGAAGAATTGTTGACTCAGAATCTGAAAATAGCTATGTATATGTGTGACTCTTTATTTCAAGGTTGTGATGTCCCAAATGCATCAATAGGTTTTTCTCTTTTGACAGGACAATATAGTTATCCTATGCACTATAATTTAAATAAATGTAAGCGTTGGCAATACAAATCAAAACAAACCACTATGTACACAGATTTAATTGTTTATGATGAATGTCGTTATATATATGAGTGGATGCCTACATTTGATCTATTTGGGCAAAGTTTATTAGTAAGCCAAAAATACTCATTAATCATGCAATTAATGATTGACGCATTGTCAAAGAATTGTCAAAAATACAACAAAGAATATTTTAATTATTCAACGTTTATAGGTATTGATAGTGATTTTTGTTTAAATCCACTATCTTTATCTAAAAGAATTTTAATTAATAGTTAATATAAAACATCTATTAAACACCCTTTGAACAACATTTAAACAGCGTTTAAAATTAATGTTGCAGAAGTTGTCCATAAATTATTATTTCTAGCTTGTCATTTAATTTTCGCATTTCTCTGACAAATTGTGGAGTATGATCATTTTCAAAATTCACAGATCCCTTAAGTAATACTTTAAGAAATAGTGTAACTTTAATAAAGAAATGAAACATATATTCAGCTTCTTTTTGTGTGAAATGTGTAGCCTCACTCCAATCTAAAAAACAACCATGTGCAATTTGAGAACTGTCATTATAAAATCCATACACAATGTCCCTGAGACCAAATATAAAAACATCCTCAAGTTTAAAGCCAATATCATCTAATTCTTTAAACATTTTTTCATATTTTATAAATTGTGGACGGAAACTGGTAAAATACTTATCAAATTTTTCAAAATTTGAATTATTAATTTTATATTCTTTTACTCCAATTCCTTTAAGAATTTTCTGCTTTGCTTGTTCTTGAATAGAATTAAAACATTTTTCATTTTCTAATGAAAGTTCTTCTTTCGTTATCGTTGTTCCATTAATGTCAATTGGTTCACCATCTCGTATATTTTTATAGATTATAAAATTATTTTTAATCTTTAAAATTTGTGCTTCGTCAAGGTAGTCCTCAATTTTCTCCGGGAATTGCGATAAATATGTAATCAAGATTACACTTTCAACCGCACTTCGTAAAATAATTTTAGCTTCCTTAATATGTCCTTCTAAAATTAGTTTATTTGCAGCATCAGCATTTGAAATAATTTTTTTGATAAGAGTTAAATATACCACTAAAGCTTTCGAGTCGAATTTAATTGTATTTATTGTCTGGTCAAAATAAAAGATTAATCTGCCCATTTCATTGCAAAAATCTTTAACTGATATTAATTTATTTTTATCAATATTTATCAAATTTTTATCCTTATATAATTTTAATTTTATCTTATTATTGGGGAAAAAACTAAATGTTTATTTTTAATTAATTTTTATCTGGTCATTTTTGGTATAGGTATTTGATTTAATAAAAGAACATCAGGATTATTGCACAGAAAATATTAGGTGTTTTTATGATATGATAATTTTGTTAACTAGGAGCAATAAAAGAATGGCATTTAACGAAGACACAAGAGTAAAAATACCTGCAATTTTGACATTAACAAGATTAGGTTATGACTATGTATCTTTGAAAAAAGCTAATATCAATACTGAAATGAATATCTTTACTGATATTTTTTCAGATAGTATAAAACGCATCAACCATGACAAAAATTTATCAGATGATGATATAAAACGATTATTACAGGACATAAACCTAAAATTAGATAATGATGATTTAGGCAGAAGTTTCTATGAAAAAATGTTGCTTCCTCAATCAGGAATCAAGTTAATAGATTTTGATAACTTTGATAAAAACAGTTTTAATGTTGTAACAGAATTAGAGTACAAGAAAGATGAAGAAGAATTCAGACCGGACATAACATTATTAATCAATGGTATGCCTCTATGTTTTATTGAAGTTAAGAAACCTCACAACAGAGAAGGAATTATGGCAGAGCGCAACAGAATGAATATGCGTTTTGCAAATAAAAAATTTAAGAAGTTTATAAACATAACTCAGATTATGATGTTTTCCAATAATATGGAGTACGATAACGAATCTATTACCCCGGTACACGGTGCATTTTATGGAACAACATCTACTTCAAAAGCTTTCTTCAACTGTTTTAGAGATGAACCTGAAGAACTTGAAAGACTGTCTTTAAAATTAAAACCTCTGAATGAAGATGATGAAAATTTTATTTTAAAAGATACAAATAATACTGTAATTAAACACTCTGCTGAATTTAAAACAAATAAACAAATCACAACACCGACGAATAGAATGCTTTTATCTTTGTTTTCAAAAGAACGCTTAAAAGACTTTTTACAATATTCTTTGGTTTATGTTGAAAGAAAAGATGATGACGATAATATTCATATAGAAAAACACATAATGCGTTATCCTCAATACTTTGCATCAAAAGCTATTCAAAACAAACTTAATTCCGATATTAAGCGTGGTATAGTTTGGCATACACAGGGTTCAGGAAAAACAGCACTTGCATATTACAATGTTAAACTTTTAAAAGATTATTTTAGCAAAAAAAGTGTTATTCCTAAGTTCTACTTTATTGTAGATAGACTTGATTTAAAAGCACAAGCAGAAAAAGAGTTTAGAAGCCGTGGTTTAACTGTTCATACTGTTAACTCAAAAAGTGACTTGGCAAAAGAATTTGAAAATAAAAAGGGTGCGATTGAGAATGATACAGGAAAAGATGAAATAACGGTTATTAACATTCAAAAAATCCCACCGGATACAACTATTAAGCCAAGTGATTATGGTATTAATATTCAAAGGATTTACTTTATTGATGAAGCTCATAGAAGCTACAAACCAACAGGATCTTATTTTGCAAATCTTATGAGCCTTGATAAAAATGCTATATTCATATCTTTGACGGGGACACCGTTACTTGCAGGAAAGAATAGAGCTGCTTCAAAAGAATTATGGGGTGATTATATTCATCAGTATTATTACAATTCATCTATTGCTGATGGATATACATTAAAACTGATTCGTGAAGATATTGAAACTCAATATAAGGCAAAGTTAAAAGAAGTTTTAGATACTATCCTTGTTAAACATGGTGATGTTGTTGAAAAGAAAGTTTATGCTGACGAGAGATTCGTTACTCCAATGCTTGAATATATTGCAGAGGATATGAGAAAATCTAGAATTGCATATAATGACAGTACTATAGGTGGTATGGTTGTTTGTAGTAGTTCTGAACAGGCAAAGATGTTTTTCAAAGTTTTTGAGGAACACTATAAAGATAAAGCTACCGATAAAAACTCAATTAAAACAGCTGCATTAATCTTATGCGATATTGACGACAAAGAAATCAGAAAAGGTTATGTAGATGATTTTAAAAATGGTAAAATCGATATTTTATTTGTATACAATATGCTCCTAACGGGTTTTGATGCTCCGCGTCTCAAAAAATTGTATATGGATAGAGAGATTAAAGAACATAATTTATTACAAACTCTGACAAGAGTTAACCGACCATATAATGAATTTAGATATGGCTACGTTGTTGATTTTACAGATATCCGAGATGAATTTGATAAAGTAAATAAAGCATATTGGGATGAACTGCAACAGGAATTGGGCGATGAAGTTGCAAAATTCTCTCAAATATTTAAATCAGAAGAAGATATTAAAAATGATATTGATGAAATAAAAACAGTTTTATATCCATACGAAACAAGAAATTTAGAAATCTTTAATCAACAAATTAATGAAATTGAAGATAAGAAAATTCTTTTAGGTTTAAGAAAGGCATTAATTTTAGCAAAAGAATTGCAAAATATTATTCGCTGTCAAGGAAACGAAGAATTACTGCAAAGGCTTGATTTTAGAAAATATGCTGACCTTTTAAAGATGGTAGAGCTTCGTATAGCAGATATTAACTATATGGAAAAGATTGAAAATAATGTTGATATTTCAGAGCTTTTAAATGTTGCTATGGAAGATATTGTTTTCAAATTTTCAAAGATAGGTGAAGCAGAACTTAAAATTGCAGATAATTTAAGAAATACTCTTGCAAGAACAAGAGAAGCTATTAACAGCAACGTTGATAAAAAAGATCCGGAGTGGTGTTCGCTTAAAGAAGAATTAGAACGAATCTTTGCAAAGCGTGATATATAAGAAGTTTCTCAGGAAGAAATGCAGCAAAATATAAGTTTAATCGAAGATATTTATCATAAAGTTGTTGATTTAAACAGAAGAAATAACTTGTTACTTGCAAAATATGATAACGATCAAAAATATGCAAGAGTGCATAAACGCATAATGCAAAAAAGAAGTCCTTCTACTCCAAAGGAGGAAATGAAAATTTCTGAGGCATTACAGGATATAAAACAACAAGCCGATGAAAACGTTTTAAACAATAGCAATATTGTAAAAAATGATGGTTTCTTCAAAAGACTAATGAAACAAATTATATCCTTAATTTTTGACGAAAAAGAAATATCTATCGATACGACTACAACAGAATCTATAAATAACCTGATTGTAGATGAATACATGAAAGAATATAACGGAGAAGTAGCATAATGGCGGATACGCAATATTTTATAGAACAAACCAAAGCCCTTGTTGATAAATTAAAATCAATATGCGGAAGTGCCGGTTTAGGAAATGATGGTAACGAATACAAAATTATCGTACAAATATTTTTGTATAAATTTTTGAATGATAAATTTGCGTATGAGATTAAGGAACTTGATCCGAAACTAAAAAATGCTGCAAAATGGGAAGATGAAATCCAAAAATATTCTGATGAAGAATACAAAAAATTATTATTCAGAGTAAACCCAGGATCTGCACATTTACAACGAGAGCACTATATTTCTCACTTATTTAACAGCCAAAATGAACCTGAATTTGCAAAACTTCTTGATGATACTTTAATCGATATTGCAGTTAAAAATAATGACATCTTTGCGGTAATGACGGCGTCCGGTGAAAAGATTCAATTATTTGAAACTATAAGTAACTATATTTCTGATGTTTCAGAGCGCGATAATTTTGCAAGATCATTAATAAATGCCGTTGTAGACTTTAGTTTTGAAAAAATGTTTACACAAAAATTTGATTTTTTTGCAACAATATTTGAACACCTGATCAAAGATTATAATAAAGATGGTGGAGGTAAATACGCAGAATACTATACCCCTCATAGTGTTGCAGAAATAATGGCTAAAATTCTTGTCGGTGATGACGATGTTAGAGATGTAACTTGTTACGATCCATCAGCGGGGACCGGATCTTTGTTGATGAGCTTAGCCCATGCCATAGGTGAAGATAAATGTACAATTTATTCTCAAGATATTTCGCAAAAATCATCAACTATGTTGAGATTAAACTTAATCTTAAATAATTTAGCACATTCTATTGCTAATATAGTTAAAGGCAACACACTTTTAACCCCAAGACATAAAGATGGAAATAATTTAAAAACTTTTGACTATATTGTTTCCAACCCACCTTTTAAGTTAGATTTTCCAGAATATAGAAACGATTTAGAAACAAAGGCCAATGAAGAAAGATTTTTTGCGGGTATCCCTAAGATTCCTCCAAAGATTGATCCTGAAAAACCTAAAATGGCAATATATTTATGTTTCTTACAACATATTTTATATTCATTAAAACCCACAGGAAAAGCTGCAGTAGTCGTTCCTACAGGTTTTTTAACTGCTCAGAACGGAATTGAAAAGAAAATACGGCAAAGACTTATTGATAAAGAATGGCTTAGAGGTGTTATTTCGATGCCTTCAAATATCTTTGCAACAACAGGAACAAATGTTTCCGTATTATTTATTGATAAAGAACACCAAGGAAAAGATGTTCTTTTGGTTGATGCCTCAAAACTTGGTGAAACAATAAAAGAAGGAAAAAATCAAAAAACTGTTTTATCTACCGAGGAAAAAACCCAAATTATTAATACATTCAAAAATCAGGAAGTTAAAGAAGCTTTTTCAATTCTTGTATCTTATGAAAAGATTAAAAATAAAAATTATTCTTTTTCTGCAGGTCAATATTTTGATGTAAAGATTGAATATGTTGATATAACTGCTGAAGAGTTTGAGGCAAAGATTAACGAATATAAATCTAATCTTCAAGAATACTTCAAGCAATCTCATGAATTAGAAAATGAAATACAAGAACAGTTGGAGTTGTTGAAGTATGAAAACTAAAATAGGTAACATTTGCAAGGTTGTTTCTGGTGGCGATAAACCTGATTTGGTTTCTGAATATAAAACTATTGATTGCAATATTCCAATATTTGGCAATGCTCTTGATAATGAAGGTCTGTACGGATATACAAATTTTTCTATAATAAATGAGCCAGCAGTGACTATTGCAGCAAGAGGGTCAAATTGTGGAGTATCATTTTATAGAGATGAACCTTATGTTCCTATTGTAAGATTACTTTCCTTAATTCCTAATAAAGATATAGTTAATCCAAGGTATTTTTATTATGTTATAAAAAATAGGAAATTTAAGAGTTCTGGTTCTGGTCAACCACAAATTACAATACCTCAAATAGTAGACTGTAAAGTAGATATTATTGACGAAATTAAAATACAAAACAAAATAGCCGATATACTTACTAAAATTGATACAAAAATTTCATTAAACAATAAAATCTGTAATGAGATAGATAAACTTGCAAAAGCTTTGTACGATTACTGGTTTGTGCAATTTGATTTTCCTGATGAAAATGCTCGACCATATAAATCAAGCAATGGCAAAATGATTTATAATGAGAAACTAAAAAGAAACATTCCGTATAATTGGGCTGTTGATAGTGTTAAATCATGCATTACACATATAAATACAGGTTTAAATCCAAGAGACAATTTTATTTTAAATAATGGAAATATTAAATACATCACAGTAAAAAATCTAACAACTCGTGGTAGTATTGATTTTTCTAACTGTGATACCATAGACGAAGTTGCTCAAAAAATAGTTCACAAAAGGTCTGATATTAGTAAAGGAGATATTTTATTTGCAAGTATAGCACCACTTGGAAGGTGTTATTTAATTCAAGAAGAACCAAAAACTTGGGACATAAATGAGTCGGTTTTTTCCATTAGACCCCAAAGTACTATTCCTTCTGAATATCTGTATATGTTTTTAATGAGTGAAACATTTGTAAAAAAAGCAGAAAATAGTTCAACGGGAAGTGTTTTTGCAGGTATAAGAATTAAAACACTAGAGGATATGCCATTGGTTATTCCGGATAACAATATACTACAGCTATTTAAAGAAAAAATGTCGAAAATTTTTCAACAGAAGTATATTATGGAATGTGAAAACCAAAAACTTATAGAAATTAGAGATTTTCTTTTACCAATGCTTATGAATGGCCAAGTTACAGTTCTAGATTCTGATGAGGATGATTTATCTGAAGATAAAATTATTGAAAAATCTTTAGAGTTTTGGCAAACCCATGGCAAGATGGATATTGATCAATTTGCGAGAGAAAATGGAATTTTAGTATACAAAGATAACGAACAGAGAAAAGGGACAGTCTCATATAACAAAGAAAAAGATTTATACGAAATTGCAGTAAAAGATCCGAGAGACAATTTCACTATTGCTCACGAAATCGGTCATATTCTGAAACATAAAAAAGAATTAAAAAACGGAACACTTGGCAGAAAATCAGAAGAATCCGGCTCAAAGTTGATGGAATATGAAGCAGATAATTTAGCCGCAGAAATTCTTATGCCGGAAGAATATGTTCTTAAATATATGCAAGATGAAAATAAAACAGACAAAGAATTTTTAGACGAAAAATTTATCAAAGAATGTGCAAAACATTTTGATGTTAATCCACCAGCAATGAACATCCGTCTAAAAAATCTCGGCTTCAAGGTTCCATATTTGAAATAAAATTATAGGTATAATATGCAAGATTGGTTAGAAGAAAATGAAAGAATTTGTTCAGATTTAAAATTTAAAGTTATTGATATTTCAGAAAAAAGTGAGATAACAGAATCTTTAGAAAAACAAATTGCGTTTGAGCTATTACAATCATTTTATCCCATAGAAGGTTTAAAAAGAAAAATTAAAGATAAGTCGCAGGAGTATATTGAAAAGTTTGTAAATTCATTGTTTTCACCCAAAAGACAAGGTTTTGATTCTTCAGTTAGAATAGGAGACTGGGGAGAAGTATTGTCTGGTTTATATTTACAACAAATCAAGGAACATGAGATTCCCTTGTATAAAATTAGATATAAACACAGAAATAATAAATCGGTTCAAATGCTAGACTTATTAACTTTTAAAAAGGATGATAATTCGATTCACTTTAATGAGATAAAAACCAGAAGTTCAGCTCTAAAAGATATGCAAAAAAATGGTAAAACTGTACCCAATTCAAAATATGATGTAGCTAAAAATGCGTATGAAGAACTGATTTCTGAATATAATGCAGACATTCCATTAATATATTCTTTTATAAGTAGAATGTTTGATAATAACCAAAATTATGATTTAGCTGATCAGTTTGACGAGTATATACAAAAGAACCATAGTAATAAAAAAGGCAATATATTTTTGTTATTTGAAAAAGAATATTGGAATAATGAAGTCATTGATAAATTAAATAATATTGAAATAGAAATCGAGGACTTAAAGGTCATAGTTATTTTAATAAAGGATTTAAAAAGTTTAATAGAAAAAACATATCAATTGACTATAGATATTGCCAAGGAACTAAAAAATGAATAGGCTGGAGTACTTAGAAAAAAAAGAACAAGAACTTGAAAATTTAATAAATACTTCAAATGATGCAGAAAGACTTAAATCAGAAAATGCACAGCTATTTGCATTACGAATGGGCGCAACAATAAAGAATCCATCATATAAGGAATATGATTTATGGGCAAGGGCAATTTATTTATCCAGTAAAGCCTCTTTATTGCTTCAAGAAAATACAAATAATAAAACAGCTTTAAAAGCTATGAAATCTGCAGCAGAAATATTTTTAAATTTATATTATTTGTCAAAAGAATATGACAAAGAATACAGTTTAATTTTATCAGCTTTATGTTTTGATATTGCCGGATATCAAGCAAATGCATCCGCATTGATTCATTTTTTGGGAGAAAATTTATATCAAATAAATAATGATGACAAGATAAGTACTTTAAGTAATCACCTTTTTTCAATAATACAGTTATTTTTAACAAAAAGTCTGTTTTCTATTCAAAAAGAGATTAATAATATCATAAAACAACTAAAAGAAGTCGCTGACAATCTTGATAAGAAAACGGAGTCCGCTTTTGGGAATTTTTTTGTTGGAATTAAAGGTTTAATTGATTTTTTATTATATGGCACAAACAATAACTATGAGGAACGTTTTAATACTGCAAGAGACTTGTTCCAAAGAACAAAAGATGTCTTATTATATCATTTAGTAGATTTATTTATAACTAGATGCAAAATCCTGAATTATAGATGTATTTGGAATAAATTAGAACATAAAAATTTAATTTGGGATAAATATTTAAAGCTTATTTCTACAGATTTATATTCTGATACTGCTGTAAAATCTATATCAAAACGAACTTCACGATTTGAACTTTGGATATCTCAATTAAGAGCAATAGAGGCAGGCCTATTGAATTCAAATAAGAGCTTTGTTATTCAAATGCCAACTGGAGCAGGTAAAACATTCATTGCAGAATTAGCAATACTTAAAGCTTTAACAGAGTTTCCTGGTAAAAAGTGTATATATATAACACCATTTAGAACTTTAACAAATGAAGTTAAAGATACATTATCAAAAAATCTTAATAAATTAAATTTTGTTGTTTCAAATGTAATAGGAAGTTATGAAATTGATGAATCTCAGACAATATTGATTGAAAAATCAGATGTAATTGTAGCTACACCAGAAAAAATTGATTTGTTATTTAGGACTAACCCAGAATTTTTTGAAAACATTTCAATAGTAGTTATTGATGAAGGACATATTATTGGAAATAATGATGAAAGGGCTTTTTTAATAGAACTTCTAATTTCTAAATTAAAATATAAGTTAGAATCATCTGAAACAAGATTTATATTTATATCGGCCGTGATGCCAGATACTTCTTTAAAAAATCTTTCTTTATGGGTTTCATCAAGTGAAAATAATATTATCCAATGCAATAAATATTTAGATGAAAAACAATGGCAATCAACAAATCGTATAATAGGAAAAGTTACTTGGCATGGCACAAAAAAAAGAAAAGATAAAACTATATCTTCATACGGGAATGCAACTGTCGAATATCCTGGAATCAAGATAGATAGTAATAACAACATAGCTTGGGCTAGTAAAGTAATTCAAGCAAAAGAATACAAGAAATTAAAAAAAGATGGAACTTTATGTTCAAAAGGGAAAATTTTTCCTGCAGATGATAAAGGAGATATATGTGTAGAATTAGCATATAAATACTCCGTCGAAGGTCCTGTACTTCTTTTCACAAGTTTACCTAAAAATGTTCATTCTTTAGCTAATAGGTTTATTGAAATGCTTGAACTGAAAAATAGAGATGTCTCTAATTTAATCCTGGAATATTATAAAAGCGATGCAACAAGAGATTCATATATTACCGCATTGGAGTGGTTTGGGAAAGAACATATAGTCACAAGAGCAATTAAGCTTGGAATTGGTATTCATTATGGAGATATGCCAGAAGCGGTCAGGAAAGCTGTAGAGAAAGATTTCCGTAATAGAAACCTGAGAGTGCTTATTGCCAATAGTACAATTGCTCAAGGTGTTAACTTCCCAATAAAAACTATAATTGTTCATTCTTTAATAATATCTTATAGCAAAGAACAAGGTATGAAAACAATTCCTCAAAGAGATTTCTTAAATATAATAGGTAGAGCCGGTAGGCCAGGGAAAGAAGCTGAGGGCTTAATCTTATATCCTGTATTAACTAGTGCGGATGAGTATTTGTATGGGAAATATTGTTTATCAAAAAAAACAGATGATATATACAGTATTATCTTTAAAATATTAAAAGCAAGGATTTCTGGAAAACTAACTGAAAATATTTTTGCGGATAATCTTGATTATATATTTAATGCTTCTATATTAGATATGTTAGCAGAAGAATCTGTTGAAACAAGTGATGAAGAGTTGATTAATAATCTTATTAGCAAGACATTATTCTATATACAAGCACAACAAGAATCTATTGATACAAGTTCAATTAAACAGAAAATTAAAATAATAAGAAACAATTTTTATACACAAGTGCCTGATAAAAATCTCAGAAAATTATTTTCTAAAACAGGATTTAGTTTTTCTAGTTGTTTAATTATAAAAAAAATAATAGAGGAACACGTTGAAATTATTAAACAGTTTGTATCAAATAATGATTACTTAAATTTAATATTATTTATATGTTTTCATTTAGTTAATATACCCGAAATGGCTATTGCAAAGAAGGAAATTTCAGAAATAGTAAAAGAAAACAACTTTTTCCCATATTTCTTAAAAGATTGGATTGAATGCAATACAATTGAAAATTTAAGGCAAATATGGTTTAAATATCATCCTGACATTGGTACTGAAAGTTTTAACTTATTTTTAGAAAATGTTTTTAATTATAAATATCCTTGGGGGATAAGTGTTTTTGTTGATTTAATTATATATATTCTTAAAATCGGGAATAAAAAAACTATAAATTTTTTGAAAATATTACCCACATTACTTAAGTATGGTGTTAACACAGAAAAATTAGTATGGCTGCGTAGTCTTGGAATTCAATCAAGGGCTACTACAAACAAATTAAATAATTATTTTTCTTCTATAGGTTTAAATACTAATTTTGCAAAAATTCTTATGTGGTTTGCAAATGTTACTTTTGAAGAAATTAACAATTTTGATTTTTTGAATAATTATGAAAAAAGTGACATATTAAAAATTTCACAAAATATAATACCAGATAAAAGTATCTTTCTTAATACTGAAAATACAGAACAAGAATTTTATATTACGGGAATTAAATATTCTGAACAAAGGAAAAATCTTTCGAAAGAAGTTTCAATTGGTGATATTATTGAAATAAATCGTGATTATGAAAATGAATATGATCAGTTTGCTTTAATGCTTAGTTACAAAGAGGAAATATTAGGATATGTTCCTAAATTACAATCTAAAAAGCTTTCAATTCAAATAGATTTGTATAATGAACAATTTGAAGTCAAAGTTATAGATAAATTTCAAAAAGATGGATACTCTCAAATTTTATGTTCTGCAACTAAGATTTAATCTTGATTTAATTATGACTTTGAGTGATGAATACGACACAATAAAGGAGGTCGTATGGAAAAAGTCGGATTTAATATCACTCCAAAAGAGTTTAAACAGTTAAGCAAATGGTCGGAAAACATTTATAATACAGCTGTTGTTATAGATTATTTTGTTACAAATCAGCCGGAGATTGAAGAATGCTATAATCTTGCGCCGGTAGTTAAGCACTTGCGCAACGACGCGGATGTGTTAAATGCATTCTTTATAGACCATGAAAAAGATGTCGAAATTTAAATGCCGTTTAAAAGGTGTTTAATCGGTGTTCAAATCGTGTTCACAAAATTCTTCATGAGTTATGCCGAGAATTTGTTCCTCAATTTCTCGTATAATATCCGGCGTTAAACCTTTCGGCTTTTCTTCTTGGAGCTTTTGTTTTTCACTTATCACCTCATCCTCATAAGATTTAACCGGCCCAATTAATTTCAGCATTTTAGTAACAGCATAATACCTTGCAGGCTCGACTTTACCGTTATTCTCCATATCCTTTTCGATAGAATTTATCAAACTGCGGGTAAAATCATATAAATCAGAATGCAAGGTCGTTTTAGTCCGAATATATTCAGCTCTTTTGGTTTCCCAATCATCAGACTTTTTCCATCGGCGGAGTGTTCTTTCGTTCAAATGAAGTTGCCTTGCAATATCTTCTAACGACATAAATTTTTCAGCATAAAGTTTGAAGGCATCTTGTGCCAATGTTTGTTTTTTCATAATTAACCTCGGGGTAAAAGATTTTGGCGTACACACAGGATAACTCTGTTTCGCAGAAACATCAAGTCCCAAATGTGTCCAAATGATACGATTTCAGGAATCCAAGTTGATATTTTATCTAAAAAGAGTGATGTATTGTGTAACAAAAGGAATAAATATGATTAAACAATACGGTAGATACAAATTAAAAAAAATCCGCGGATGGGAAATCAATGACAACAGAGAATATACGGTCATTGGTTTTTATAGTGAAGATACAGTTTTATGCGAAAGTCCAAGCGGCGAATTGTATGTATTTTTAAAAGAATTTTTATTTGATCCAGAAAAGCCGGATGAAATATATTCAAAAATCGAAGTAAGAAAGGAAAATAATGACTGAAAAAGATTATAAATTATATGGGACAAAGATTTTAAATCTTAAAACACAAGAAATCGGACTACTGATTTGCTTATGGGAAAACAAATACGCCGATAAAACTGTAGATTTTGCAACCTGTGTGGATAAAAACGTTAAGCAATACAACATTGAACTGGATAATATCAGAGGATTTGAAGATGATTTTGAAAAATAAATTAACTAAAGAAACATTGGACATTCCGTATTCTGATTTCAGGAAAAAGTTTGCAAAAGAAATTCAAGATGCGTTTGAAAGTTACCGCAAAACACAATTAAATAAATATTCTTGGAACTTCAAAGATGACAATTCTTTGGAGTTTAATTTTTATTTTGAACTCCATTGGAATTTCAATCATTTTGGAAATAGTAACTGGTATATAGAAAAAATGTAATCAACCTTCATCAACAAAGAAATCTTCATCAATTTTCTTTATTTGAATAGTATCTTTTACCTGAACTCCAACATTATACTCAATCATCAATTTAGCAAGTTTTTTGCCATCAACTAAAATAATGTTTGAATTTATATTATTAGCATATTCTCTAGCCTCATTGGTAAATGATGAAGTTGTAATAAATACCCCACGATTTGCATTTTGTCCGTGTACAGCACCAACAAATTTCTGAACTTCAGGACGGGAAACATTACCTGACCACCTTTTTGCTTGAATATATATTTTATCCAGACCTAATACATCTTGTTTTATAATGCCATCAATTCCTTCATCACCGGATTTGCCACGATTTTGCAAGATGTCTTTTTCTGAACCACCATACCCCATTGCCAATAATAATTTTGCAACAAGTTCTTCAAAAAATGTTGGAGAATTTTCTGCGATTTTGGATAATAGATCCGCTTCTAAATGAGAAGTCAATATCGCTCTTGCTTCTGCAATTAACTCATCCGGAGTTTTTTGTTCTTCAACTAATTCATAAGAAATTGTTTCACTTTGTTCAGTATTAACAGTATTTTGAAAATCTCTAAATTCATCATACTGAAGCAAGAAGTTTTTTGTTATTTTTTCTGGATTTGTTTTTAGTAAATCAATACCTCGCTGAGTAATTTTTATTACACCTCGTGCTGGATAATCAAGCAAACATGCCTTTTTAAGATATGTTCTTGCCCACATTGCACGATTATAATAAGTTGCTTGTGTTTGACTTGGCAACTTTTCTTGTTTATCTTCTTCTGACAAACCAAGCATATCAGCAGCCTGCTCAACAATATCTCTACTTTTGTGTTCACAATTGTCTGCAATAAGTTTAAGTGTTGGTAACATAAAATCTTGATAACTTGGTACTGTCATACTCCACTCCTTTTTTATAAATTTATCATAAAAATACACAAATTGGTGCAAGTTACTGCATACTTGCACTCAAATTTATAAATTCTATAAAACTTCTTTTTCGAGCAATCCTAGCATTTCTTTTTCATGTTTTTCACAGGTTGTGATTTTCCAGTCTTGTGCATTTCCTGTTATTTCACTCATTATTCTAAGCTTTAGACTTCCTTTGGCAATCATCTTTTCAAAAGCTTTGCTTTTTGCTTCCGGTGGCATATTAGAGAATTTTGAATTGATAGTTCTTTGAACAAGGCAAAGATTGCCAAATCTATCAACACTACCATCTTCATCTTCTTCCCATATGGGAATAGTTCCATCGGATGGATTCCTTGGATACCAATGCTCAATAGAGTTTCTAAATTCAAAAACAAAATCATCGTAATTTAAGAAATTGTATTCTTTAGGTTTTATTATATAATCCAGAAAATTCAGAACAATATGCGGCGTTTTTACACCTATTGAATAATTCCTTTTATTATTCAAAAAAACTCTAATATCTTCTTTTGCAATTTCTTCTGCTTTTGTAGCGTAATTATAAATATATTCATTGTATTTATAATAAAGTCCACCTAATAATTCAGTAATCCAATGCATATTTTTGGGTGATGTATAAGAAACTCTGAGTGCAGATTGTATCATAATATTTGTCATATTGGTTATAGGATTTTTATAGTCATATGTATTTTTAGCATATGCCTTTTTCTTTGATTTTTGTCCTGATGTGCTTATACTTTTTAAACTCCATACACCTTCAGAATCATCTTTTAAAAATTCTCTTTTAATTATATATTTATCAAATAAAAATCTTGTTTTTAAAAGACAAGTTATAAATTCTTTTGAAAAATTTTCTTTATTATCCTTATATTCATTTTTAATCAAATCTTCAAATGTTTTACAAAGTTTTTTATCATCAAGTAATTTTTGAATATTGTATTTCGGTTTATCTCCCATAATAAAAACCTTAAGTGTATGAAGTAAAAAATATGGAAAATCTATAATACTTTCAAAACGTATTCTTGTATCTTCATTTTCATTATCAATAATTTTGTCTTCTTTTATTTTGAAATTTGGACTAATTATTTCTTGCATCGTAAAGTTATTTTTAATGATATTTGTTTTTTCTGTATTTTCTTCATCATCCTTTGAAATTATTATATTTTTTATATCTTCATAATTATTGAAAGGTATGTCTTCATAATTCTTTGAAGGGAGTTCATTCCAGTAGCATCCAAAAAGGTTATTCCGAATCCGGTTATTTTTGCGAACAAAATGCATTTGTACATATCCGGTCATATCACTGCACGCATCCCAAATCGTTGCAAAAACTTCTCTATCATTATCATCTGATAAATAACTCATAAGTTCAGCTTTCAGAATATCCTGTTGTTCAAGCTGTTCTCCACGAGTATTCATTATCTCAAAATAATGGTTTAAATCTGTGTGTTCAGGTACTTCTATTCTGTATAAGATTACTTTTTTTAGGTTTTCAATAAACTTGTCTTTATTATCAAGTTTTTCTATCAATTCTATTAATAATTTAATTCCACTTTTAATACCGATTTCTATTAAATCATTATCTAAATCATTTTTGTCATTTATCAGAGCTTTTATATTATTCAGAGTATAATTAGATTTTTTTCTGCAGGAAAATTCAAGATTATTTTCTACTTTAAAGCCAAGACAATTAAACAATAAAAATAATGCTGTCAATCTTTGCTGTCCATCAATAACTTCATATTTATCTTTATTTTTATATACAATTAAAGAACCCAGATAATAATTTTCGTTTTCACCTATGTCGTCAATATCTTCTATTAATTGTTGTAGCTGTTTTTCTTCCCATGCGAATTCTCTTTGGTATAGAGGAATTATATATTTCCCTGAGTCGAAAATATTTTCGTTTTCATTTATTACATTAAGTTTAGTGACCGAATCATTTATCATTATTTTCCCCTGATATTATTTCATTAAGTTCATTATGTAAATTATTCCATTCTTTTTCAGAAAATTTTATTTGAATACCGGAGATTTCATTATGCAATCGGGCAAGACTAATTTTGGAAAACATTGCAATATTGTTTGTATAAGATGAATTTTCTTCTCCGATTGAGTATTTATTTATTGTGTCAAAACCAAGATGTTCCATATCCAAACGTATCATAAAAGCCCAAAGAAATAATTTTTTTACAGCCATTTTATCAAAATTATGAAATTTGTCATAATAATAAAGTAATGCACAATAGAAAAGATTTATTGCATAAGTAAAGCCGGAGCCCCTGTAAACACCTCTTTCTTCACTTTTTTCATTATCTTCTTCATCTCCCTTTTTGGTTCCTTTTTTTATAATCCTGTTGAGCTTTTCAAAGGCGGTGTTTTCCTTAATTTCTCGTTTTATATCATTAAGTAAAGACAAGTAATGTGAGACCATTTCAAAGAAATCGTTTCCTGCAATAAAAGACTCTGTTATCTGAAAATAGGGCATCGCTTTCCCTGCCCGTTTTGCGTATGTATATAATGAGTTTTCTGTAATGCCTTTATACACATCAATATCTTTATCTGTAAAAGGTTTGCTTTTTATTTTTCTTTCCCAATTCCAAATAGGGTACAAGTATAAATTAAATAATTCACGAAGTTCCTTCGGTTCTTTAGCTTCCCACTTTTCGACAGCGCGAACCATTTCATAATGGGTATCTTTCATCTCTCTTAAATGATATGCTTTTAATAATGCATGCGGATCCAATGCCTTACCTCTTGTATTTTGAGAATCAAACAATTGAAAGGCTTCATTCACATTGTTGACGGTAATAACAACTACTTCGAGAATATTCTCTAATGCTTTTCAAATTTTTCTTTTTCAGTTTCTTTTAGAGAAAACCATTCTTTTATATAGGTATAATTATCATGTATATTTTTTTGAGATGTTTTGTTTTTAAGGTTTTTTTTAAAATCAATTTTATTGATTTCAAAATTTTCATCAAGAGCTTTTTTCAATAGTATCAGAGAAATAACTCTTTGTTGCCCATCTACAATTTTATTTTCATTATTATCTTTATGGAGAATAATCGTTCCGATTCTGTATTTAAAATTACTATATTTTTCAGCTTCTTTTATACTATTAGAAATATCATTTAATAAATCTTCGATATTCTTGATCGACCATTTATACAGACGCTGATATTCAGGAATAGATAAATTCAATTCAAGTAAATTTTTTACGCTTTTAATTTCTATTGTATTTTTTTCTATTTCTGACATTTATAATTCCTTTATAAACTATTCAACGATAGCTTCAATATTTCCTATAGCATAAAGCGGGATATCATATAAATTATTATCGTTCAGCTTATAATCAGCAAGCGAGGTTCTGACAGATTTTACGGCTCTATAATCTTGAATAAAGTTCTTTAAACTCTTTGCTTTTAAGTTCTTTTCTGCTTTTACTTCAACCGGAATAACATATCCGTCCAATTGAACCACAAAATCAACTTCGCTGCGGCTTGAATCGTTTGACCAATAATAAATTGGCAAATCATCCTCAGCACTTTTTAATTGCTGATAAACATACTGTTCCGCAATTGCACCTTTAAACTCTTCAAAAATTTGAGTTTTTTCCAAAATGGTTTTTACATCCAAATTGGTTAAAGCAGATAACAGACCGACATCCACAACAAACAGCTTAAATGCTTCAAAATCCTGATAGGCAATTAGTGGCAAATCCGGCTTTTTAATTCGGTTAACCTGATATACTAATCCTGCATCTTTTAGCCAAAGCAGGGCTAGTTCGTATTCTTTTGCTCTTGCCCCTGTTTTTATTGCACTATAAATAAACTTTTTATTCTCTTTTGCAAGCTGTGATGGAATTGTTTGCCACAACATCCTTATTTTTTCAACTGTATTTGCTGGAACGTGTTTTGAAAAATCATTTTCATAAGATGACAGAATCGTTTTTTGGATTTCTCGGACTTTCTTATAATCACGATTATTTATAAAATCCTGAACAACTTCCGGCATACCGCCAATATAACAGTACATTTTAACAAGTTTTTCAAACTCGTTTTTAAATATGCTTATCATTTGGAAGTCTTTTTTCTCAATTAATTCAATAAATCTTTCTTCGCCCAGAGCTCTTGCAAATTCAAAAAAGTCCATCGGATAAAGGTTTAAGAATGAAACTTTCCCGACAGGGAAGCCTGTTCCTTCATGGTGTATAAGTCCGAGTAAACTTCCTGCCGCAATAATATCATATTCGGGTGCATTTTCATTAAAATATTTGAGTGATGTCAATGCTCTCGGACATTCTTGAACCTCGTCAAAAATTATTAAAGTGTTGTCAGGATTGATTTTTATACCTGATAAAATTTCAAAAGATTCAATTAAGCGCGGTATCTTGTAATCATTTTCAAAAACCGTAGCAAGTTCCGGGTTATTATCAAAGTGCAAATATACAACTTGCTCATAATATTGTTTCCCAAACTCTTTCATAAGCCAAGTTTTTCCAACCTGCCTTGCCCCTTCAATAATTAGCGGTTTATGACCTTTTTTATCTTTCCATTTTTTTAGTTTTTCAATGGCTGTTCTTTGCATGACAACACCTCTTTTGTTTTAATTTTACACTTTTTTACAGGAAAAATCAATAAGTTTTTAC
This sequence comes from Candidatus Gastranaerophilales bacterium, assembly GCA_905234915.1. Taxonomy (GTDB): domain Bacteria; phylum Cyanobacteriota; class Vampirovibrionia; order Gastranaerophilales; family Gastranaerophilaceae; genus Avigastranaerophilus. Next base: position 2,719 of record CAJOJP010000017.1, on the reverse strand, counting down.
ACTTTTTTACAGGAAAGTTTGAGGCAAAATTACATTTTTTTACAGGAAACAATTTTAAATACCATCAAAAATATTTATTTTATGAATAAAATCATGTGATAGTGCAAAATCGAATCTGTTTAAAAAATCGTCAAAACAAGTATATCCGATATTTTTGCATATAACATTTAGAGGGATATTGTGTTTTACCGATAAATAAACATGCGTATTTATAAGCGTATCATAGTTTGGCACATTAACCTTTAAAAACACTTGTCCCTTTTGATGTTTTGGAATTTTATTAAACATAATATCCGGAATATAAAGTGTTCTGTCCAGATTTTCTTTGTGGCAATGGTTATAAATTGTATATTTTGAACTGCGAATTAGAACTGTTTGTTCATTATAGTTTATATCGCTAAAATTAAGATTATACAGCTCCATAGGTGTTATCCCTAAACACAAAACCCAAATTTGCTGCGAATATTTTTCGGTTATTTTATTAATTTCATCTTTTGTTAAAATCTTATGTTCCTTATATTTCTGCGGGGTTGAAAAATTTAAGTTGAATTTATTTTTATCAGAATATTTTTTAATAATAATTTCAAGTTCTTTTGAATAAATTATTAAATATTTTCTTGAATACCCTTTCGAAATTTTTTTATTTTGAAAACTAAAAACGACATCCTGTGTGATTTCAGAAAACTTGTAATTCTTAAAAAACGGGATAATATGAAGCCTTACTGCATTTATTTTTACCTGAATATCTTGAGTTCGTCTGAGTTTTGCAAGATATTCTAAATATGCTTTTGCGCCGTCTATAAAATTTTCATAAGATTTATTTGATATTTCATCAATTTTGAGTTTTTCTTCTTGCGAAAAATTCAAATCCGGCAGCCGATACGATTTTTCTCTCATTTGTGCAACAAGCTCCGGGGTAAACTCCTTATTCAGCAACCGTCTAAAGCATTGCGGTGTTGGTACGGACATTTTATCGTAAGTATTTGCGAGTTGCCTTACACATTCTTTTACAGATGGGGCATTGGGTTTAAGATACATATTCTTAAATTCATCGTACATTTCAGGTGGTACCGCACTTTGTGCTCCCGGCGCATAGTTTGGGATAAGTCCTCTTATACCGTATTGAGCATATTTTAGTCTGATTCTATAAAAAGTAGATGGCGATATTTTGTACTCAGGGTGTTCTTTTGAAAATTGTTTTAAAAATGCCCCAATACACCGATTATCAAACTGGCTTGCAATTTTTAGGATAGTATAATATTTAACAATTCTGCGTTTTGCATTTGGTGATGCGTTTTCATAGACTTCCTGCTCTTCGTCTTTGGGAAACAATGTTTTAATATCAGTTAAATCTTTTCTTTTTTCTATGTTCAAATTATGCAATCTGTTTGAGGTCTGCGGTTTTGCTTTTCCATTTGGGAAATAAAGGTATTCTTCTGCTGAAATTTTACTTATTACTTCTGAATTTTCTAATTCTGACAATATTTCTGAAACTTCTTTTTCCTCAAAATCATCCATAGATAAAATATCATCTATAGTAAACTTATTCAGAATCTTTATCAGCTTGAGAATTTTCTGTTTCATTTTGTATTGCCTCCTTTATTAATATTTCGTCTATTGAACTCAATTCGTTTGTTTTTGCAATGGTTTCAGCTTTGTTTATAACTTTTACAATTTGTCTGAATCTGTTGAGATTTGAATAAATGTACTTAATCGCACAATCTGTCAATTCAATTTCTGAAAGCTCTTTTACGATAGTTTTAATATCCGCTTTTGAAAATCTTTCAAATTTAACTATTTCTGATAATCTGTCATAAAGGTGACTGAACTTTTTGAGTCTTGAATGAGCATTTGTCATACCAACCAAAACAACAGGAATGTTAGTTTTGTCGTGAATATCCCTTAAGATTTCTATTGATTTATTTTTATCCATCGTCAGATAATCAACTTCATCTACTATAAGAACCCGAGGTGTTAGAATAAGATTCCGTATAACCTCATCAAAAGAATCTGATATGGAATAAGGCTTGATTTCTGACATATAATCAAGAATTTCTTTCAAAAGCCATCTTGCGGACATCATCTGATTACAGCGGATAAGAATCGCATCGTTTTTAAATGCCCACCATTTTATAGCCTGAGTTTTGCCTAACCCAGGTTCACCATAAACCAATCCCATCCCCGGAACCCCTTCCGCTCGATTTTGCAAGTTGTTCATCATTGTGATAAACCGCTTTACATTGTTTGTTTTCACGAAGACCTTTTTCATTACTGCTCCTTTCCGTATATTTCTTTGTATTCGTCTGATTTTATGTAGTTTGCAAGCCAAGCTCTATCTTCAGGACAGATGCAGCCGTTTTGCATATGCCATTCGTAGCGTTCATAAGAAGATTTAAATATCGGTCTTGCAACGATTGAGGTTTTAACTTTTGGTTCAAAATCCTGTTTCGCCTTTGGTTCTGTTTTTTGTTCAGGCTGCACGGTTATTTCTTTAATCGGCTTGGGCTCAGGCAAGCGAATATTTTGCATTAATTCTTTTTCTAGATAATCCATATCCTCTAAATTGAAATGCTCCCGAACCGCTTTAATCGTTTTTCTTCGAAGCTTTTGTTGTTTTTCTATCTTTTGTTTGTAGTCCTCAATATCTTTAATATCACCCATTTGATAAGCAAGCGGATGAGTTTCCGTTATGCGGTTTGCCTTACAGATAAATTCACCC
>CAJOJP010000016.1 GCA_905234915.1 Candidatus Gastranaerophilales bacterium | reverse complement strand
TAAAATAAGTCTTTGATAGATGCAAGAGCTTGCGTTTTCACGCGTTTTGGCTGAGTTTAGATGTTTTTATATACATAGCAGTTGGCTTCGTTTTATATCACCTGACATGCCGTTAATGCTTTATTATAAATAATTTTTAGACTTATGCAACAGAATATACTTTAAGTTGTATATTAACTTTAATAGTCAAATATGTCTTTGAACTATGACAATACTACCTATGTTATACTTGATATAGTTTTTTATTTCGGATATTCTGTATATACAGTTGGAATGCATCGGGATATGGAAGATAATTATAATATACCGTTTGAAAAACTTGCACTTGATTGTAATATAATTAATCCGCAAAATTCCAAAGCGGTTATAGAGTCTATACTTGCTTTGAGCGGTAAATATCCCAACGAAAAGCTTATTCTTATTTATAATTATTTTTTTGAACATTCAAATAATTATGATGTTTTGATGTTCTTACTTAAGAAAATAGATAAATATAAAGATAAATCAAGTATAACAATTCTCATTGATTCGCTTTTAATGAAAGAAAAAATGTCGCAGAGAATACATGACAGCGACAATATTACAAGAATACGGGTTAATATAGCAAAAACACTTGCTAATACAAAAAATTCGCAGGCAGTGTATCCTCTTTTGTATTGTCTTAACAACAAAGATGAAAATTATAAAGTAAAACTCTCCTGTGCTGATGCTCTTGGTAAAATAGGCGACAGATATGCCGTACTTCCTTTAATGAATATTGTTGAGGATGAATCGGAACAATCAATTTATGTAAAAGAATCGGCAGTATCGGCTCTCGGGATGATAGGTGATGAAAAAGCAGTTGATTCACTGGTTTCAATTATTGAAAGTAAAAAAGGATTTATTGACAAATTTACTTTTTTAAAAGAACGTGCTTTAGAAGCTCTAAACAAATTAAAATTTAGAGGAGATAGAGTTTTTAATGCACTAAAAAAATCTTTAAATGATGAATCGCCTCAAATAAGAATAAACGCAATAGAAGTTTTAATGAATTCCAATGATTCAAGAGCTGTTTCCTTAATAAAAAATATGCTTTTTGATATTAATTACGAGGTAGTTAAAAATGCCGTAACTGCCTTATATAATCTTTTTGATGAAGATATCTTAGAAGAAATTATTAATAATCCCGATATGACGGATAAGGCAAAAACAGCTGCACTTAATTTAAAAGAATATATAAAAAATAACGGAGAAGAAAATAATGATGAATAAAGCTGTAATTCTTTTATCGGGAGGCTTGGATTCCGTTGTAAGCCTTGCTTATTTAAAAGATAACTACAAAAAAATGCTCGCATTAACTTTTGATTATTCTCAAAAATCAGTTTTATCCGAAATAAATTCGGCAAAACAAATTTCAAAATTTTACAATATTGAACATCAAATTATAAAATTAGATTGGCTCGGAAATATTTCAAAGTCCGTTCTTAACAGTTCAGAGGAAATCCCTTTATTAACGGAAAAAGAATTAGACGATAAATTAATTGCAATAAATAGTTCGGAAGCAGTCTGGGTGCCAAACAGAAATGCTTTATTTATAAATGTTGCCGCAAGCTTTGCAGAAGCTTTTAAATATAACGATATAATAATCGGGGCAAATAAGGAGGAAGGTGAAACTTTTATTGATAATTCAATAGAATTTATAAATTCAATAAATAATTCTTTGAAATATTCCGTTAATTTTAAAATTGAAGTTAAAGCTCCGTTAATAAATATGACCAAAAATGATATAGTTAAAAAAGGAATAGAGCTTAATATTCCGTTTGAATATATATACAGCTGTTATAGAGGAACAAATAAGCATTGCGGGCAATGCGAGTCATGCCTGAGATTAAAAAAAGCATTAAAAAATTGTTCAAAAATTGATATAATAAAAAATATATTTGAATAAGAGGGAAATATGCAGACAATATTTATTGATAAAGAAATAAAATATACCGGAGCGGAACTTGCACCTCATTGGATATATAAAAATTTTAAAATACCGGGTAATGTAATAGCCGCTTTTGTCGGGGAATGTGAAGTTAATTTAAATCACATGGTAGATATTGAAGATGTAATTAATAATGAACCGATTTACAGTAAAAAGATGCTTAACATCATCGAAGAAAATTTTGACTCGACTTTAATTGAAACAGTTTATAAACAAAGACTGCTTGTTACTATAACCGGTGAGTTAATAGAAAAAAATTATCCCGCGGTTAAAATAAAAAGAAGCGGTGATGATTTGTTTGTAAATGATAAAAAACTTTCGGTATCAATTGCAACAAAATCAATAACCTCTACACTGATACATTTCGGATTAAATATAGATGCTGCGGGAGCTCCTGTTAATGCCGCCGATTTAACCGTTGATGTCGGTGTTAAAAATATAAAAGAATTTGCACTTGAACTTTTAAACACATATAAAGAAGAAATTCAAGATATTAAGTTTGCCACTTCTAAAGTCAGAGGAGTTATATAAATAATGACTACTGTAAATTATGAGGAATTATACGGAAAAAATTCCAATATAAAAACAGCAAAAAAAACAAAGAAAAAGAAAAACGGAAAAAATAAAAAAAGGAAGTCTGATTTTTTTTCATATTTATATTTATTTGCCTTTGTTTTTCTCGGGGCATTATGGGGCTTGTCTTATATTATAAAATCTTATTCTCCTGAAATAGATGTTACAATCGGAAATAATGAAGCGTTTACGCTTAATGATTCGGATATAGATATGGAAATAAGAACAATAGATGAACGCTTGAAATGGATTCAAATGGAGGATGATTTACCTTCCGTATCGGTAAGAACGGCAGATAAAGCAGAAAAAGAAAAAGAAAAAAGACAAATAAAACAGGATAAAAATGATAAAGAAATTATAATAAAAGAAAATGATATTAAAGATACGCGTAAAAAAATAAAAGAAGAATTGGATATAAAACTGCCAATGCCTGATATAGCCGAAATAAAAAGCATAACAAAAAACGAATTCAAAAAAATTCCGGCAAAAGAAGTTATCCCAATTCCAAAACCGGTTATAACAAAAGTATATCTGGGCAACTATGTCTCGCTTGAAGAAGCAGTGGCTGTACAAAATAAAATAAGTGCAATAGAACCGGAGTTATCTCCGTTTGTAAAATCAGTCAAAGGACATTATATAGTTCAGCTCGGTTCTTTCTCCGACAGCTCAAGAGCGGGTGCATTGGCAGAAAAATTAACGGCTAAAGGTTATTATCCTAAAATAAATTACGAAAATTAAAACTACCGAAATTATAATATTTGTAATTTAATTTTTTCTGTTATATTATGCTCATATTATGGCTGATTTATTAGAGGGATTAAACAGGGAACAGAAAGAAGCGGTTCTTCAAGACAGAGGAACGGTTCTTATTTTAGCAGGAGCAGGATGCGGGAAAACTAAAGTTTTGACTACAAGAATAGCAAATCTTGTTAATAACGGTGTTTCGCCCTATGAAATTCTTGCCGTTACTTTTACGAATAAAGCCGCAAAAGAAATGGTAGAGCGTCTTTCTAAAATGGTTGGTGAAGAAAAAGCGAAAAAAATGTGGATTGGCACATTTCACAGCATATCAGGCAGAATATTAAGAACTGATATTGAAGAGTATAAAGATGAAAACGGCAATACTTATGATAATAAATTTGTAATTTATGATGATGCCGATTCAAATGCAATACTTAAAACCGCGTTAAAAAATTGTAATCTTGATGAAAAAATTTATCAGCCTAAATTATTAAAAACAATAATTTCCAATGCTAAAAATAAAATGTATGATGCTTATACTTATGCAAGCCATGCGCGTGATTACAGAAGCGAGCAATATTCCAGAATTTTTATGGAATACCAGAAATTACTGCACGATAATAATGCGCTTGATTTTGATGATATGCTTGTTCTTGCGGTTAAACTTTTAGAAAAATCTCAAACCGTAAGAGAAAAATATTTTAACAGATTTAAACATATTCTTGTGGATGAATTTCAGGATACAAACATTTGCCAGTATAAAATGGTAAATGCAATTTATACAAACAATAAGGAAGAAGATGAAATTCCAACTGATAAGAGTCTTTGTGTAGTGGGTGATGTTGACCAGTCAATATACAGCTGGCGCGGAGCTGATTATCGTATTATTTTAAATTTGCAGGCAGCTTTTAAAAAAACTCATTTAATAAAACTTGAGCAGAACTATAGAAGCGCGCAAACAATTCTTGAAGCTGCAAATGCCGTAATTTGCAATAATAAACAGCGTATAAGCAAAAATTTATATTCAAATCTGGGCAGGGGTGACAAATTAAACCTGTATTCAGCTAATGATGAGTCGGAGGAAGCTTTAAACATTGTTCGTGAAATAAAAAAACTTTCCGTAAATAAATCATTGAATGATATTGCAGTTTTATACAGAACTAACTCGCAGTCACGTGCAATAGAAGAAGCCTGTATGGCAAATAATATTCCTTATAAAGTAGTCGGCGGATTAAAGTTTTATGACAGAAAAGAAATAAAAGATATTGTTGCTTATTTAAAATTAATATATAATCCTCAGGACTCGCAGAGTTTAAAAAGAATAATAAACGTTCCTAAACGAGGAATAGGTGCTTCGACCGTTGATAAACTTCTTGAAATTTCAGCTTCAACAGGTGAAAAGTTTGTTGACATATTACAAAATATTAATAATTTCGATGAATTTTCAGCAGGAGTCAGAACTAAATTATCTGCCTTTTTCAATCTTATTTCCGATTTTCAAGCTGCCTTTAATAAAATGGATTTAGCTGCTTTTATAGGTTATATAATTGAAAAATCCGGATATTTACAGGATATAAAAGATACAGAAGATGAAGCAACAGCAGAAGCGCGCATTGATAACCTGCAAGAGTTTATTTCCGTAGCAAAAGAGTTTATTTCTCAGGAGGCAGATATACTCGGGGAATTTTTATCTCAGGTTTCATTAGTCAGCGACATTGATACCTACGTAGAAGAATCAAAGTCAATAACACTTATGACTCTTCACAGCGCAAAAGGTCTTGAATTTGATACCGTATTTTTATGCGGACTAGAAGAAGGTATTTTCCCTCATAGCCGTTCATTGGATAATCCCGCTGAAATGGAAGAAGAACGCCGCTTGATGTATGTGGGAATTACCCGTGCAAAGAAAAATTTATATCTTTCTAATGCAAAACGTCGTAAAATGTGGGGAGAATATAAATATTACAATCCGAGCCGTTTTATAAGCGAAATTCCTCCGGAACTCTTAGATTATAATGAAGCAGCTTCCGTTTCATACACAACTACACAGCCGTCATATACATTTAAAAAAGCTATAGAAAATATAAAAATAAGACACAGAGATGAAAATTCCGATGGCAGCATAAAAAGTGTTTCTTCCTTTGGTAAAAATTTTGTTGCCCCGCAGAAAAAAATTCAACACAATACTACTTTTGTAATTAAAAGCAAAAATCACGAAACAAATAAAGAAGAACGAATTAAAAAAAATGAAGCGGAAATAAAAAATTTACTTGAGGATAACCCTATAAAAAAATTGCTGCTTGAAAAAAAACAAAAAGAAGCTGAACAGACCGAACAAAAGACAAATAAAACTGCTGATATTTCGACTCCTACTGATTTTAAAGCCGGTGACAGAGTATTTCATTCAAAATTCGGTATAGGTAAAGTTCTTGAAGTTAAAGAGATTTCTTCTTCGGTTATGATAATAGCAGATTTTGGAAAATCAGGGCAAAAGGCACTTGATGCGGCATTTTCACAGCTAAAAAAATTTTAGGTATTAATTCAGGAGTTTTTTTAAATATTGACCCGTAAATGAGTTTTTACATTTTACGATATCTTCCGGAGTGCCTTCTGCTATTATTGTACCGCCTTCATCTCCGCCAAAAGGCCCTAAATCAATTATATGGTCAACCGTTTTTATAAGATCTAAATTATGTTCTATTATAAGCAGAGTATTTCCGGCGTCAGCTAATTTATTGATTATTTTAATAAGCTTATCAAGGTCATACCAGTGAAGTCCTACTGTCGGTTCGTCGAGAAGATATAATGTTTTTCCTGTTGCTCTTTTATTTAATTCCGAAGCAAGTTTTATTCTTTGTGCTTCCCCGCCCGAAAGAGTCGTAGAACTTTGTCCGAGTTTCATATAACCGAGTCCTACATCATTTAGCGTTTCTAATCTTGATTTTATTTTAGGAATATTTTCAAAAAATTCAAGAGCTTCTGCTATACTCATTTCAAGTACTTCTGAAATACTTTTGCCTTTATATTTTACTTCAAGAGTTTCCCTGTTATACCTTTGACCTTTACAAACATTGCATTTCACGTAAACGTCGGAAAGGAAATTCATTTCTATACGGGTTTCTCCGTCGCCTTTACATGCTTCACATCTTCCGCCTTTTACGTTAAAACTGAATCTGCCTGCTTGATAACCGCGCATTTTAGCTTCATTCGTTTTTGCAAATAATTCCCGTATATGAGTAAATACATCAGTATATGTTGCAGGATTTGACCTTGGCGTCCTTCCGATAGGCGATTGGTCTATACAAATAACTTTATCTATATTTTCAAATCCGTCAATTCGCTCTATTCCCTGCGGTTTTGGTTTGTTTTTAAATAATTTATGTATTGAATACTCATAGAGTATATCATTCATAAGCGTTGATTTTCCGCTTCCTGAGATACCTGTTATTGCGACAATTTTTCCGAGCGGAATTTTTACATTTATATTTTTTAAATTATTTTTATGAGCATTAATAATTTCCAGATAATTTCCATTGCCTTCACGTCGTTTTTCAGGTATTGGGATTGATTTTTCACCGCTTAAATACTGCCCCGTAAGTGATTTTTTGCATTTTATGATATCCTCTAAACTTCCTTGAGCAATAATATTGCCGCCGTTAACTCCTGCATAAAGTCCTATATCTACAATATGGTCAGCACTTCTTATCGTATCTTCATCATGTTCTACAACTATAAGCGTATTCCCGAGATTTCTTAATCTGACAAGAGTTTTTATCAGCATATCATTATTATATTGATGCAGTCCGATTGAAGGTTCATCAAGAACATATAAAACACCTGATAATCCGCTGCCTATTTGAGTAGCCAGTCTTATTCTCTGCGCTTCACCGCCTGATAATGTACCTGAACTTCTTGCTAAATCAAGATAACTTAAACCTACATCAAGCATAAACTTCAATCTTGAACGAATTTCCTCTAAAATTTGTTTTGCTATGGCAAGTTTATAATCATCAAGTTCCAATGATAAATTGGAAAAAAATGCATAAGCCTCTTTTATTGATAATTTGCAAACTTCATAAATATTTTTACCACCAATCGTTACAGCTAAAGGAAAAGGCTTTAATCTTGCGCCTTTGCATTCGCTGCAGGGAATTTGCGACATATAATCCTGTATTTGTTCTCTTACTTCATCTGAGTTGGAATCTTCGTATTTATGCATAAAATAAGGAATTACACCCATAAACGGCATAGTATGGTTTACATACCTTGTGCCGCCAAATTCCTTATAATGCATTATAACAGGTTCGCGTCCGGAACCGTATAAAATAATCTTCTGATGTTCTTCGGGTAACTTTTCAAATGGAGAAGACATATCTATATTGAAATGATTGGCTACTGAAGTCAAAACATCAAGATAATAAGGATTTCCTGTTTTTGCCCACGGATAAATTGCCCCGTCTTTTAAAGATTTTGTTTTATCTGGAATTAACAAATTTTCATCAGGTTCATAATGCGCGCCTAAACCGCTGCAAGAAGGACATGCACCGTAAGGATTATTAAAACTGAATATTCTTGGAGCCAATTCCTCAAAACTTAAGTTGCAATTAGGGCAGGCAAGTTTTTCCGAAAACATCATTTCATCGCCGTCAATAACGTTAACAATTAAAAGCCCGTCTGCTTTTTGTAGTGCGATTTGAGCACTATCCGTAAGCCTTGATTTCGCGCTTTCTTTTATTACAAGTCTGTCAACAACAACTTCTATGGTATGTTTTACCGTTTTTGCAAGTTTAACTTCATCTTCGTCAAGATTATATATTTTACCGTCTATTCTAACGCGAATAAAACCTTCCTGTTTAAATTCTTCAATTAAATTATTAAATTCCCCTTTTTTACCTCTTATAACAGGGGCTATAAGCTGAATTTTCGTACCCTCTTTAAGTTTATAAATTTTATCAACAATTTCATCAATTGATTGAGGAGCTATCTCACATCCGCATTGAGGACAATGGGGAGTACCTACACGTGCAAATAACAGCCTTAAATAATCATAAATTTCGGTGACCGTTCCGACTGTAGAACGGGGATTATTGCTTGTTGATTTCTGATCTATTGCTATAGATGGAGAAAGCCCTTCTATACTTTCCACATCAGGTTTATCAAGCTGCCCCAGAAACTGTCTTGCATAGTTTGAAAGACTTTCTACATAACGTCTTTGACCTTCTGCGAAAATAGTATCAAATGCCAGTGAACTTTTCCCTGAGCCTGAAATACCGGTAAATACAATAAGTTCATTTTTTGGCAGTTCAAGACTTATATTCTTTAAATTATGTTGATTTGCTTTTCTTATAATTATTTTGTCACTCATGCCAACATTATTGCATGAAAAATGTAAATTGCCGCATAGAAATATTAATTTTTATTAACATAAAAAAGGGGTAAATTCAACAAAAAACGCAATTTTTGTTTGATTATATACTTTATATATATAAAATATAACATCATTGGGGATTTTATATGACTACTTTGGGTGAATATTTAAAATTAAGAAATGCTTCCGCTGCTTCAGGTGTAGAACAAACTCAAGCAAATAGAGGAACAACAGGAGTTCAAACTAAAAGTAATCCTATAGATTTTGGCGGTGCAACAGGCGGTGTAGGTGACAGAACAGATTTTACCACAGGTAATTCCAGAACAAGAGAACAAATTCAAGCGGAAATTGATGAATTAACAAAACAAAAAGAAGATAATACATTACAAATTGATAAAATTAAAGCGGAAATAACGGAGTTAGAACGTGAACGCGATGAAAATGATGCTTTAATTAAACAAAAAGAACAGGAAGTAATCCAAAAAAGACAGCAAGCAGCAAGACAGCAAGAAGAAGCCCAAAGACAGCAGGAAAATACAAAAAATAATTATAAACAACAGTCTGAACAGGTAGCGCAGACTGAAATTGAAAAATATGAACAGGCTAATAAAAACGGCGACGGTATGACAAAAGAGGAGCTTAGCGCAAATATTGCCGCTGCACTTCCTCAAGTTTCCGGTATAGAATCAGCACAAACCGCTTCCGGTACTGCTTCTGATTTAGATGCTGAAGCTGATAGTCTGGAAATTGAAATAGCAAACTTAAAAGTAAGAAATTCAGAAATAGATGGACAAATTAAACTTGACGAAAAGGAAATTCAAGACCTTGAAGAAGAAAATAAAGCAATAGATGTAAGACTCGGTGAATTACAAACAGAACTGCAAAATGCGCAAAATCAAAGTTCCGGTGGACAAAACGGTTCTAACAGTGCAGGAACCGGCGACCCTATAGGATTTGAAGTAGATGGAGAAATGTACGAGTTTATAGTTGATGACGGAGCTTTTGATGAAACCTCTGATTTCTTAGGCTACAAAGACCAATGGACTGCTATGGAAAAATTAGATACTAATGGCGACGGAACCGTTGATATTAAAGAACTTCAATCAGGCAACATAAAACTTGTTAACTCTAAAGGCGAAGTCGGCGATATAGAAAAATTGTTCGGTAAAGATTTTTCTGTTGATTTGAAATCTTATGACAAAAACGGAAAATATGATGTTGATTCCGCTGACCACGACGGTGACGGCATTGCTAATCAACAATTACTCGGTACTTTTGATGTTAATATAAGTAAAGACAAAAAAGTTACAGGTCGTAATACTTTAGATGATAATGACTTTTTAAGCCAAAAGTACGGAATTGAAGATAGTTCAAAATCAAATAACGGTTCTATTGGAGATAAATTTAAAAATTTTATTTCAAAATTATTTTCAACTAATCCTGAGGATAATTCACCTGCAATCAGCTCAAATAATATATCATCCGGTATAAAAGCCGGTGTTTCTGCTCAAAACTCAGGTGTTGCACAATCCGAAATTAATTCAATAAAAGAAGAAGTCATTACTAATGCCTTAAATTCGGTTGGAGAAGAAGATAAAAATAAAGAAAAAGATAAATCAAATCCTTTTGGTTTTTAAACTAAGGAACAGGGTCATATCCGCCCGGATTTAAAGGATGACATCTGCAAATTCTCTTTATGCCGAGCCAAATCCCTTTTATTATTCCGTATTTAATTATTGCCTGCTTTGTATATTCACTGCACGTCGGATAAAATCTGCATACAGGCGGTTTAAATTTTGAAAAAAATTGATATAAATTTATTAATTTTACAAATATTTTTTTAAGCATTTTCTTGATTATCTTTTTTGATAGGTGCATATTTTATTAAACAATATACTTTTCCCGATTCTAAAAGTTTATGTTTTATTTCCTGTTCTTCAACTTTGAACATATCTTTTATTTCAACAACAACATAAGTTTCGGGGTTTGATTCCAATATTTCTTTTAATTTTTCAATTCCTTGTTTTTCTATAAATTTAACCGGCTTATCATAATAATATTCTAAACTGTATTTTTTTTCTGAAATATATGCAGTAAGCTGAGCATCATCTTTATTTGCAATAGAAGCAAAAGATATCAGGTCATTTTCCCCGCCGTTAATACTCATAAAATTAAAAATCCCCGGAGTTATTACGAAAGATAAACTTATCATTAATATTACATTTGCTGCAAACGGAACTTTTTTTCCTTCCACTATTACAGAAAATATTCCAATTACGGGTATTGCAAAGAAAATAATTATTAAAGGAATAAGAAGGTGATTTAATCCTTGAAATACCAGCCTGTTAAGCATATTATGACCAAATAAGCCTGTTAAAGAAAATATAATCATTATGAGATTAGGTATAATAGTTGAAAAGAAAATACTTTTACGATGTTTTACCATTATGATATATTCATACCAATAATGTCCCGATATACAAGCAGCAGGAAATATCATAAATAAAACAAGAAATTTATATTCAGCTCCAAAAAATAGTGCCGGTATAAAACTTATGAAAAATACTATTGTACTTAAAGAAATAAATTTATCCGTTCTTTTTAATTTATTCCATTTTGATTTAAGTTTCTCCTGCGAATTATCTTTAAAATAAGAAACTATTGAATGATAAATATTTTTGCTTCTGTAACCCAGAACCCATAAAAAAGAGAAAATCCACGGAGAAAATCCCAAAATAAAATATGATAACATTTCAACAATTTGTTTAATACTTGAATATTTAAAAATATTATATGCTGCTAAATATTTTTTTAAATAAAACAAAAATCCGTATTCATAAAACATAAAAATATATCGGGGAAGTACTATCAATAAAAAGCAAATAATCCCGGGAATAATATTTTGCGGTTTAATTAATTCTTTTAATTCACCTATAAAAATATACATACAGATAATTGAAATTAATGGTATTAAACCGAATAATCCGCCCGATAAGACGGATATAGCACTGAATAAATAAAAGCCAAAGAACATTTTAGCCTTATTTTTTTTTGTAAAAATTGAGGAAAAACCAAACAACAAAGATGCCATTGTAAATACAACAAAAAACATATCCTCCGTTGACAGTCTTGAATAAATCATAATTCCAAAACTGGTTGCAAACATTACGGATATTATTAAAGCGTGTATTCGGGATAATATCGGTTTTATTGTAAAATATAAACTTAAGATAATGCAGGAGACAGCTAAAGCTATAGGCAGTCTGACTGTTTCCTGACTTATTTTACCGAATAATACGCATGAAAAATTTATAATCCAAAAATATAAAGGAGAAAGGTCAAAAAAAGTTTCGTTTCCAAGTTTAATATGTCCCCAGTTATTATTATTGAGCATATCTTTTGCGATGGTTACAAATTTTGTTTCGCAGTTATCAACAAAACTATATCCGGAAATATTAATAAGAAAAACTAAAATGCAAATTGCAATCAGGGTTAAAACACATATTAAGTTTTTATCATTTATTAATTTATTCAAATATTTATAAAAAACTTCCAAGTTTTATATTTCCTGTCTAATTACTTATTAAATTCTCACTCTTGTATCTATTGTAACAGATTAAATCCTTTTTGTCCTCATTAAAATAATCGGTTGAAATTATAATAAGCCAATTTTCTTCAATTGAATTTGTATTCATTTTGGAAGGAGCTTCAATAATTGAAGTATTTACGGCCTCTATTTTTCCTGTTACCGGCATAAAAAGTTCACAAGCCGCTTCTTGCGATTCTAAAAATCCGAAAATTTCACCCTTAGTATATATTTCTCCTGTTTCAGGCATTTCAACAGCCAGTATTTTCCCTAATTTATTTATGAGAATATCTGTTACGCCTATATAAAAAACATTATCTTTTTTATATACAAATTCATGAGATTTAGCGCAAAGAATTTCATTTTGAGGCATTTGACACCTACTTTGAACAAATTATTCTTGCAGCGTGAATGCCTGAAGCCGATGCCTGAATTAAACCTCTTGTAACACCTGCTCCGTCGCCTATTGCATATAAATTTTTAACTCCTTCTGTTTCAAGGTCATTAGTAAGCTTTACTCTTGCGGAATAGAATTTTACTTCTACCCCGTATAACAGGGTATATCTTGAAGCAGTACCGGGGGCAATTTTATCAAGAGCATGAAGCATTTCAATAATTGCAGTCATTTGTCTGTAAGGAAGAACAAGGCTCAAATCGCCCGGAGTAGCACAGGAAAGAGTTGGTGTTATTGTACTGTTTTTAATTCTTTCCGGAGTAGAACGGCGACCGTCAAGTAAATCTCCGAAACGCTGAACGAGTACACCTCCTGCCAGCATATTTGCAAGCCTTGCCACGTGCTGACCATAAGCAATAGGTTCTTTAAAAGGTTCTGTAAATTTTTCCGACACCAAAAGTGCAAAGTTTGTATTTGCAGTTCTGTAATTAGCATAACTGTGTCCGTTTACGGTTGAAATCCCCGAATAATTTTCCGTTACGACTTCACCGTAAGGGTTCATACAAAATGTTCTAACTTCGTCACCAAAAGTAGGAGAATGGTATATAAGTTTCGATTCGTATAATTTTGTTGTAATCGGTTCAAAAACAGGAGCGGGAAGCTCAACTCTTACACCGACATCTACGGCATTATTCACCATACCTATTTTGTTTTTTGCAAATTCATGAGTTAACCAGTCTGCTCCTTCACGTCCCGGAGCTATTATTATATGTTCAGCTTCTATTTTTTGATTATTTTTTGTAATAAAACCTTTAACACTGCCGTTTTCTACAATTAAACAATCGGCAATAGTATCATAAAGAATTGTAATTTTTTTATCTAAATAATCCTGCATATTTTTTAGGACATTAAGACTTCTTTCCGTTCCCAAATGTCTTACGGGAGAATGAACAAGTTTTAATTCAGCTAAAACCGCCTGCCTTTCCAAATCGGCAAAAGCTTCTCTATTTGTACCAAAAACTTCATCCGTAGCTCCAAAATTCAAATAAATATCATCGGTATATTTAATAAGTTCCTCGACTGATTTACGGGACATATAATCTGTTAAATGACCGCCGACATCAGGAGTAAGGGTTAATTTCCCGTCGGAAAAAGCACCTGCTCCGCCCCAGCCACATAAAAGCCCGCATTTTTTACAGGAAGGACACTTTTCATACCCTTCTCTTAAAAGACACTTTCTTTTTTCGATTTGAACACCTTTTTCTACAAGAATAACTTTCCAATCGGGTTTTAACTTCATTATTTCCAGTGCCGCAAAAATTCCGGCAGGTCCGCCGCCTACAATTGCTACGTTGTACATGATTTCTCCTGAATTACTCCAAACAAATAAATTTTATCTTAAAAAAACTATTTAGTCATTTATTTCATCGGCAAGTTCATCTATATATGCTGCTACTCTTTCAAATTCGTCATTATCTTCAATTGTTTCAAAAGAATATTCTTCACCGTCTCGTTTTACTCGCATTAAAACATATTCTCCTTCGCATTCACAGTCTTCATGAGTGCAATTATGTTCTTCTAAAGGCAGTAATACCGCATATTCAATATCATCCACGGTGACCATATCAATTAATTCAACTTCAAATTTTTCTCCGTCTTCATCGGTAATTTCAATTATATCATCTCTATTTTCAGTCATTTTATTCTCTCTTTCTATCCAGATACTGCTGTAAAATTATACAGGCACTTTTCAAATCAACAAGCTGTTTATTCTTTGTATATTTTCTGCCTGTCTGAGCCAAAATAATTTCCGCCTGTCTTGAAGTAAGTCTTTCATCTTCAAATACTACTTCATATTTGTCTTTAAAATTATTTGCAAAATCAATACAATCCTGAGCCTGAGGTCCTATTGTGCCGTTCATATTTTTAGGAAGCCCTGCAACTATTACTTTTACATTGTTTTCTTCAGCTAACTTTGTAATTTTATCAACGGAAGATTTTTCGGGTTCCCGTGATATTGTTTCCACAGGATGAGCAATCATACACATTATATCGCTCATTGCTATTCCGATTCTTTTTTTCCCTATATCAAGTCCTATAATTTTACCTGTCAATCCAATCCTCTTTCAATAATATTATTATTTCGCTGATTTTTTTTATATCATATTTATTTTCATCTGCATTGCGTTTTTTAAATATATTCTGAGTAAAAAAAGACTCTTTCGTATTTTCTCTGAGTGCTACAAAATAATTAAAAATACTTCTTTGTAAAATTATATATTTGAATAATTTGAACGCATTCTCATCCTTAATAATTGTATAAAAATTATCGGCTTCTTTCAATTTTTGATTTTGACGTAATATATAAATTAAATTGTATATACGCTCCTGCCAGATTTTAATTACTTCATCTGTAAAAACATTATCAATATTATCTTTAATCATGTTGTTCACAATAGAGATATCAAGATTTTTACACAAATAAATATCTTCTGTAATTTTTTTGATTACTTTATTATCATTAGGTGTTATAAACCATCTGAAAGTGTATTCGGCAGCCATTAAATTTACCGTATATTCTATTGAAAACTGCTGTAATTTGCAGTTTAAGCCTGCATAATCTTCAAAAGAAGTTCCTAAGTCTTTCAGGTCATATATCATTGGTTTCCAGCAGATATATTCATAAGGATAGGGAATTTTATTATTTATATTAACCTTTTGCATAAATTCAAGTCTGGACTTAACGTATTCTGCCGGTACAGCATATTGACCTTCGGAATTATAAAATTTTTTAATTATTTTAATAACCTCCTCGGGTGATATATTAAAAAATCCGAAGCAATCCAGAATACCGATTAAATCGCTAATAACAACAGCAGCTAAAGAATATTTACCGTTTTCATGCTTACGTGTTGTCAAAAGAGCCTGTTTCCCGCTGCCATCGGGAATAGTAACAAAAAATTGAGCAGGAGCAGAGGTTTTTACAATATTTTTAAAATATCTGTCAGCCTTTTCTTTTGATGCACCTGCAAGTTTTAACATTTTTAAACCTTTATTACAGGCATTAATTATTTCTTTATTACTGCTTATTTCAAGTAAATATTCAAATGGTGCAATTGCAAGTGAAGATTTTGAATCGCTTAATATTTCAATTGCCTGTAATTTAAATTCGTCTTCAAAATCAGAATAAAGTATCGGATATACTATGTTTGCAAGTACATCACCCTTGTAATCAATACTCAGTGATTTCAATAAAAGACTTTTATCCCGCATAGAAACAGCAGAAACGAAATCTAAAAAATCAAGCATGGATTCGGGGTTAAAGACGGCAGAATCCAATAGACGTTTAGTCTCTAAATCCATAACCTCCTGAGGATTATCAAAATATGAAGGTAAATCGGAATAATTATAGTTGCCACCGGTAATTCTCAACAGCTGCACTATTTTATATTTGTATTCATCCGACAGCGAGGATTTTAAAATTTCCATTGATTTTTCCGTTATATAATCAGCTGGAATTAAATTCTTTAATATGCATGAGCAAAAAATATAGTCCTCTTCTTCAAGTTTAATATATTCTTTTATAAATATATCGAACATTGACTTTTTATCTTCTATTTCTTGAAGTTTTTCGCATAATGCAATCATTGCTTCTTCATTTCTGTATTGAAGCAGTTTTATTTCTGAAATAACAGATAAAACTTTTGCTCTTATTTGCAATTTAGAAAGTTCGGGCATTATTTTATTTTGCTCCAAAAAATATCAAGTATCTTTTGTGCTTCGTTCGAGGGTAATTTATCCTCAAGAATAAGATACTGAACAGCAATCATAGTACATTCCGAACAAATATTTACACCGGGACCTTGCACCATCTTTGCTACCTGAGTATTGGGTCTGCCGCAGAAACTGCAATATACAATTTCATCAGCTTCATTTTCACGTTCCTGGCGCACTGCCTTATTTTCTTTTACTTTTTTTCTTGCACTTTTTAATGAAACTATTTTTTCCGAATCGCTCATAATTATCTCTCAAATATTCTATCCTCCATATATTGTATAATAATTTTAAAATATTGCAAAATTTTGAAATAACGTTTATATTAAATCTTATATAAGATTTTATTTTAGGGGGATTAATGAAAAAAATATTACTTTTATGTACAGTTTTAATGATTTCGGTTATAACTACCGCTTGCATTAATAATCTTGCAATAAAAGAATTGAATAATAAGGCGGAATTATATTTAAATAACGGCGATACACAGACTGCTATATGCCGTTTGAAATCAAGTCTTGATTTAGATAATGAAATTTACCAGACACATTATAATCTTGCTGTTGCATATAATGCTACAGGTAATTATGAGGGAGCAATCGAAGAAGCAAATAAGGTTTTGGAATTAAAACCGGAAATGTCTGATGCTTATTATATTATTGCGATTGCTAAAGAAGCTCTTGCATATAAATTATTGGATAATACGGATTCAAATACCGAACCTTCGGTTGATGCTATTTCCGAATTTAATTCCAAAGCTCAGGAATCTATTGATATTTACAATAAATATCTTGTAAAAGTTCCTAATGCCGCTGATTCCGATAAAATTAACGAGAAAATTACGGAATTAAATAGAAAAATTAAAGAATTAACCGAAATACAGGATAAAGCTATAAATAACAGCGATTTAAAAAAAAAATTAATCAGCTATAAAGCTTCGGAACAACTCGATTACGAAGATTTGAAATGATGTTTAAATCACCGGGAGAAATAGCGTTTTCAATAGGTTTTATTGATGTATATTATTACGGTATAATAATGGCTCTGGCTATTTTGTCCGGAATTTTTGTTATTCTGGTTTTACGAAAAAAATTTTTTCCTGAAATCTCCTCCGACAGAATTTTTGATATTTCTTTTTTGCTGATTATTTCAGGTATAATCGGGGCAAGATTTTACTATGTACTTTTGGATTATAGGTATTTTTTAAAATTTCCTTATGAAATTCCTGCTCTCTGGCATGGCGGTATTTCAATTCAAGGTGCAATTTTATTTGGTATTCTTGCCGGCATTTTTTATGTGAAAAAACATAATATAAATTTTTTCAGATATGCTGATTTATTTGTATTTGGTCTTGTAGCAGGTCAAATTTTAGGCAGGTGGGGAAATTTTTTTAATTCGGAAGCCTTTGGAATTCCGACAAATCTTCCCTGGAAGCTTTTTATTCCTTATGCGAACAGACCCGTTCAATTTAAAAATTATGAATTTTTTCATCCGGCTTTTTTATATGAATCAATTTTAAGTATTTTTATTTTTTTGATTTTATATTTGATTTTGACGAAATATAGTAACAGAAAAAACGGTTTTATATTTTATATTTATATTATTTTGTATTCAATAGCAAGAATTTTGGTTGAAACAATAAGAACAGACAGTGTTTTAAATATATACGGAATACACATTGCGCATATTGCCTCTGTTATTTTTATAGTTATCGCGCTTATAGGTTTAAGTATTTTATATAAAAAGAAAATAAAAGAATGAAAATATTACTTGTTACCGATTTATATCCGATTAATGAAGAAGATATTTCGCGAGTCTTGTTTTATTTTGTCCGGGAATGGCAAAATCAGGGACATGAAGTTGAGGTTATACGTCCGAATTTTATTTTTAATACTAAAATCCGCGGCAGAAAAATAATAAAAGAAAAGATTTATCAAGAATACGGAACTAAAATTTATAATATAAATTTTATAACTCCCTTTTGGTTTAATGTAAGAAAAAAATTACCTTCTGATTTTTCGTTAAATAACTATGATGTTATGATTTCACACATGCCATCGGGGGCATTAATGGCTTTAAGACTTTTAGAAAAAGAAAACATAAAATATATTTGTGCAGTTCATGCTTCTGACATAGTAGTTTTAAAAAATATAAAATATTCTGTTTATTTCAGCCAGAAACTAAAACAGGCGTATAAAAAAGCATATAAAATTGCAGCAAGAAGCCCTGTTTTGCAGCAAAAGATAGAACAAACAATCCCTGAAATTCAAGATAAAACATTTGTTGCATATTCAGGTATTAATAAACCCCCTAAAGATATTGATAATGAAGTTTCTTTCAATTATAAAACACTTAAAATATGTACCGCTTCATCATTAATAAAACGTAAAAATATTGATATAATTATAAAAGCACTAGCTAATCTTAATTGTAATTTTATTTTTTCAATAATCGGAGAAGGAACTGAACAAATAAAATTAAAAAAATCAGCAAAAAAACTCGGTATAGAAAATAAAGTGCAGTTTTTAGGAAGGCTGCCTCGGGATAAAGTTTATGAAGCTATGCAAAATAATGATATTTTTATTCTTTTAAGTGATAATGAAACTTTTGGTTTGGTCTATCTTGAAGCAATGGCAGCGGGTAATATTATAATCGCGAAAAAAAATGACGGCATAGACGGCATACTAAAAGACGGACAAAATGCTTTTTTAATAAATCCGACAAATGAAGAACTTGAAGTATGTTTAAAAAAAATCATAAATTTAAAAGAAGCGGAAATAAAAAAAATACGATTGAAGGCAATGGAAACAGCAGAAAAAATGACATCAAAAACAGCAGCCGAAAATTATTTGGATAATTTGTAACCGCAGAATAAATTACATAGTTAATTCAATTCCTTTAATTATAAATTTTAATTGTTCAAGCACTGATTTATCCGTCAGTGCATCAATTGCAATGTTAACAAAATCAATTTTTTTTGAATCTGATGAAATTGCAAACAGCTTTTCCGTTATATTTTCCAATGCATCATTCTGCACTTTAATGTCATCTATATCAAAATCAAATAAACTTTTGGGGGAAATTTTAAAAAATACGCAAATTTTATAAATAGTTTCAGAAGTAACAAAACTTTCTCCCGCTTCTATTCTTGCCATTTGTCTGGTGTTAATCAGTATATGTTCGGCTAATTGTTCCTGTGTATATCCTTTGGATTTACGAATAAGCTTCATTCTCTCTCCAAATTTCTTCTTTATAATGTCATTCATTAATCTACAGCCTTATTACCGATAATCTCTACTTTTAAATTATAATTTGCAAAATTAAAGTTTAAATGCTATTTAAGTGCATAAAATATTGTATATCTTATTGACACATGCATTTTAAATGCATATAATTTTTAACAGAAATAAAAAAATGAGAAAATTTTGGATTTTGAATTATTGGAACAGCTTAAAGAAGAAGATGTTAATGCGTTATATCAAGATACTGTGGAAAATGGTTTTAAAATTTCATTCTGCTCTTGCGAACTGCATACGAGAGTTATGAAAGATGATGGAAACATAGTGAATAGTGCACATCCAAGCGGAAAATATATTCATTTTGAAGGTTATTGTGAAGATCCGTCAAACAGCGGTCATCAAGGGTGTTTCGCTAAATGCAAAGAATTTGAAGCAAATGGAGATTTAGACACTTTTAAAGATAACTTATTTGAGAATTATAATTATTGGTATGCTTGGGGGCAGGGCGGTCTGTACGGTATCGGTGTTGACCCTTCATATTTTCGCATTTATGGAAATGCAGGAGCGCTTGTTGATACAAATGGAGCTTGGTGGTACCAAAATTGCAAAATACCGCCTGATGCAAACTGTGATGAGGAGGATTTCTATAGCTGGTACAGAAATGGAGAACATAAAACAAACTATGAGTTTTTTATAAATCATTGTTCAAAAATCTGAAAAGCATTGCGAAGTTACTGCAGCCGGTACTACGTTCTGTAAATAAACGGACTTTTTTATAAAATAAATCGTTAATCTTTACTTATTACCAAAAAACAGTATTATATAAATATGAAATTCTTTTTAAATTTTATATTTTTTTTCACACTCTTTATCTATTTTACAAATATATCCGCTGCGGATGATTCATTGCAGAACGAAAATTCTTCCGTTTTTAATCAGGGATTTAGCAATCAAAAACAAATTACGGATTCAGAATTCAAAAAAACGGTAAAACAGATGAAAGAACGTTCACTGACAAAAAAGCAAAAAAAAATAAGAGCGCAGGTTCAGCCGATTTCACCGGCTATTGATGAAGAACATCTTAAGCATTTCACCCAATCACAAGACCCTGATAATGAATTAAGCCAGACTCTTACCGTAATGATTCCGGTCAAAGCATTTAATGAGGAAGGGAAATGTATTCAACCCGGATATTATAAGCTTTCCTGCCGTAGAATTTCAAAAAACAATTATGTTTTAGACCTTTCCCAGGGTACAAAAAGAATACTTACCGTTCAAGCAAAACAAACTCAGCAGGATTTAGAACAGGAAACAATACAATTTTGTAATGCCGAAATTATATCGGGCGGCAGAATAAGGCTTATGTACGGAAGTATTGATTTAAATCTTGCAGGCTATCTTTATTATGAAGACTAAAATATTTCAGTCATTTGAGAAACAAGAAATTTTTCATCAAAATATTTTTCGGAATTTTTTTTAGATATTTCTTTTAATTCATTTTTTATAAAATTTTTAAAATCAGTATTTATAATATCCTCTGTATTATAAATTTTTATATTATTTTTATTAAAATAATCATTTGCAGAAATATCTTTTTTAATATAAATTTTGCTGCCCAGATATAAAGCAGCAATAATATTTCCTATTCCCTGCTGCCTGTTTTGATTAAAAATTAAAATATCATTTTGAGCTATTTTTTCAACATATTTTTCAGGTGAAATAAACTTATCTAAATATTCAAATTTATTACCGAATAATTCTTGTCCTTTTGTTATTATTTTTTCTTTGTATTCCATTTCACCATAAGATAAAACTGTTGTAATTTTTATATTATTATTTTTAAATTTTGATAAAATATCAAGCATTTCAAGCGTTGATTTATCACAAGAATTATTAATTTGAATTTTGGTATAATTTCGTATGGCATGCTTTGAATTATCCAGCATCTGTTTTGTTATCGGGAAAATATAAAAAATATCATAAAACTTTTGTTTTTCTGAAATTTTATATTTGCTGCGTGCATAATTTTCATCAATTTTATTGAGATATCCCTTAAAATTACTTCTCACAAAATCGTTTTTTTCGTCAATGGGAGCATCATATAAATCACCGCCATAGATTATCCAATAAGCCTTTTCTTTTAATATACTCTGATGCTTATAAAAATAATCAACAACTTCTCTGTCAAAAAGTGAATGACAGATTAGTTTTTCGGCATTATTAAAATTCAAACGGGCTAAATACTTTAATTCAACTACATTTTCGCCAATAGGAAAAGGAAATTCATCATAAATTTTTTTACACAAAAACAAATGTTCCTGCGGATTAAAATTTTTATTTATTAATTCTACAAAAGGTTTTATGAATTTATCATTAAACATTAAATGTATATATTTAGCATTTTTTATTCTTTTATTGATTTGATTTATATATTTTTGTTTTTCAGTTTTTTGTTTTATTTTGTCAATTAAATTCATAACCTTCACGTTTTAGTTTTTTGATATCAAAGTTTCATCGGAAATGTCGTTTGAAACCTTGCTTACAGTCCAATCACTGAATATTACTCTATCCTCAAAAAGTTCCTGCGGGTTTACTCTTGTTGTTATTCTTGATAAAATACCTTTATTTCTGTATTCCCAGCTTTGAGCATGTTTTAAGGAATAAGCAGCAAGTTCGCTGCAAATAAATTTATCTTTATTGTCAATAATACATGAAATAATATCAACGAAAAAATTATGTGTGAGTTTATTAAATTGCTTTATTCCGGGTAAAGCTTTGCCCAGATGACCGACTATTTGAGCATACTCATAGCCACAGCCAAGCTTTGATTTTGCAAGTGCTGCAATTTCGATTGCTGCATTTTCCGTAAGATTACGTGGTTTTCTAAAAGATATAATTCTTTCATTATCATTAAAATATTTTGTAAGCGGAGATTCTATTACTTTGTTTGATTGTGCATCTGCTTCTATACATGTATTTTCGCCTGTAACAACCAAAACATGACTTACCTGTATTCCCGAATAATTACAATATTTAGTAACTTTTGCTATTGTTTTTGAAAAAAAAGATGAAGGAGTATAACAAAAACCAATATATCCTTTTTTATAATTATTGCCATAAGAAGGCTCAACTGTCATTAAATCATATTTTCCGTCTTTTTCAACAACAAATTTCATTGTCATAATAAATATCTCCTCAAACACATTTTGCGATAATTTTAACACAAAAATTATATTTTTGGTTAATTAATATCTGCTAAAATTTGCTTATGTGTTTATAATTTTGTTGTATGATAATATTAGTGAATATTAAAGGATACTAAAATGGCAGAGATAAAAACAGAAGATTTACCTACCGTATATGACGCAAAAACAACGGAGGAGGAGATATATAAATTTTGGGAAGATAATAAATGTTTTAAGGCGGATGCAAAAAGTAAAAAACCGCCTTATTCAATAGTAATTCCGCCTCCTAATGTTACGGGTGTATTACACATGGGGCATGCTCTTGATGAAACTCTGCAGGATATTTTAGTCAGATACCACAGAATGTCCGGATTTGAAACTTTATGGATGCCCGGAACCGACCACGCAGGTATTGCAACACAAAATGTTGTTGAAAAAAAATTAAGAACAGAGGGTAAAACTCGCTTTGACCTTGGCAGAGAAAAGTTTTTAGAAGTTACATGGGATTGGGCAAATAAGCATAAAAATGCTATTTTGGAACAGTGTAAGCGTCTGGGGGCTTCTTTTGATATGTCAAGAGCGCGCTTTACGCTTGATAAAGGATGCAGTGAAGCCGTAAAAGAAGTTTTTGTTAAATTATACGAAAAAGATTTAATTTATAAAGGAAAATACATTGTTAACTGGTGTCCTCGCTGTCAGAGCGCAATTTCCGATGTCGAAACCGATTATGAAACGGAAAACAGCAATTTATGGGAAATAAGCTATTCTTTAAAAAATGAACAAGGAGCAATTGTTGTAGCTACAACAAGACCCGAAACAATATACGGTGACGTTGCTGTTGCTGTTAATCCTACCGATTACAAATATAAAGATTTAATAGGTAAAACCGTAATGATACCTCTTACGGGCAGAGAAATTCCTATTATTGCCGATGAATATGTTGATAAACATTACGGAACCGGAGCATTAAAAATTACTCCCGCACATGACCCCAATGACTATGAGGTAGCAAAAAGGCACGGATTAAAGCCGATATGGGTAATTGACGAACAGGGCAGAATGAAACATTGCAGTGAAGTTCATGCCGATATTCAAGGTCTTACCCGTGAAGAAGCACGTCAAAAAACTGTTGAACTGCTGCAATATAATAACAGTCTTGTAAGAATTAAACCTATTGAACACAACGTAGGCAAATGCCAGAGATGTAATACAACAATAGAACCGTTATTGTCGGAACAATGGTTTGTCAGAATGGAACCTCTTGCTAAAGCTGCTATTGCAGCTGTTGAAAACGGCGATATTAAATTTGTACCCGAACGCTGGACAAAAAATTATTTGGGCTGGATGACAAATATCCGTGATTGGTGTATTTCGCGCCAATTGTGGTGGGGACATCAAATTCCCGCTTATTATAATAATAAAACGGGTGAAATGATTGTCGCAAAGGAAAATCCAAATTCCTCTGAATACACTCAAGAGTCGGATGTACTTGATACATGGTTTTCATCGGGATTATGGCCTTTTTCAACAATGGGCTGGCCCGATACAAATGCTGAGGATTTTAAAAAATTCTATCCGACTTCAACTCTTGTGACAGGTTTTGATATTATCTTCTTCTGGGTCGCAAGAATGATTACTATGGGTGAAGAATTTACAAAAAAAGCCCCCTTCTCTACTGTCTATATTCACGGGCTTATAAGAGATGAACACGGACAGAAAATGTCTAAATCAAAAGGAAATACTATTGACCCTGTCGGAATAATAGATAAATACGGCTGCGATGCTTTAAGATTTACTTTAACTTCTTTATGCACCTACGGCGGTCAGGATATTAAAATCAGCGACGAAAAATTTGAATACGGCAGAAATTTTGCTAATAAAATTTGGAATGCTTCAAGGTTTGTTCTTATGAATCTGGAAGGAGTTGATAACAAAGATATTGATTTTAATAATCTTACTATCGCCGATAAATGGATTTTAAATAAATTAAATGAAACCGTAAAAGAAACAAATGAAAATATTAAAAACTACAGAATAGGCGAAATGGCGCATACTCTTTATGATTTCTTCTGGAATTTTTATTGCGACTGGTATGTCGAAATAGCTAAAATTCAATTGCAGAATGAAAATTTGAAACTTAATACTCAAAGAGTTTTAAGATATGTATTAGATATGACTTTAAGATTATTACATCCCGTTATGCCTCATATAACAGAGAAAATCTGGCAGATTTTACCTAAAAAAACCGATGAAACTCCTAAAGCAATTATGTTGAGCGATTTCCCGATTTTCAATAAAAAACTATCATTTAAAGAAGAAAATACTCAAATGGAGCTGGTATTTGAAACTATTAAGTCGCTAAGAAACGTAAGACAGAGTTTTAATATACCCGTTTCAACAAAAATAAATGCTGAAATTTTAGCGGGAAATGATGAAGAAGCTGTATTTAAAAAAGTAGAAGCATATATTCATCGTTTGGCAAGGGTTGAAAACATTAAATATGTTGATGAAAATCACAAAACCGTAAAACAATCTGCAGCGGCTGTTGTAAGCAATTCTAAAATAATAATTCCGCTTAAAGGACTAATTGATATTAATGAAGAAATAAAAAGACAAAATAAAAAACTTGATAAGCTCGTTAATGAAAAAAGAAGTCTTGAAAACAGAGTTAATAACGAAAGATTTGTATCTAACGCGCCTAAGGAAGTTTTAGAACAAACAAAAGCAAGAATAGATGAAATAAATATTCAGGAAAAAACAATAATTGATTTAATTAATTCATTAAAAGATTAATTTTGTTATAAGAGGAGTAATTAAATGAAAAATAAATTGTTATTCGGTTTTAGTTTATCCGAAATTATAATAACTGTTGTTATAATCGGTGTTATTGCTTCAATTACTATTCCTTCTATTGTTGCAAATTATGATGAAAAAGAAAGATATACTAAAGTAAATAAAATCTATTCCATGCTTGTTAATGCGCTTGAAAGTTCAGCTTCGGTCGGGGAAAATGATTATACCTATTATACAGTTGTTAATGATAGCGCAGGTATGAAAGACTTTTATGATAAATTTTTAAAAAATTATCTACATGTTATGAAAGTATGTGAAAATCAGACGGCAGGATGCTGGAACAGAAATAATACAAAAACAATGAGTGGCAGTAATTTTAGATATAATCATCCCGGAATCAGTATAGGTGAAGGTACTATGGCTTTTGTTTTAAATGACGGAACATTTATACATCTTGATGCTTATGGCGGAGCAGACGAATTTAAACAGTTTTTTGGTGTTACAAAGGAGTCAACTGACCCCGGGATGACAATTGCATTTGATATAAACGGAGACAAAGGTCCAAATACAATAGGTAAAGATATTTTTGCAGCTGTATTTTTACCGACTCAAGGCATAGTTCCCGCATTTTATGAAGCCACTCAAAGTCAAATTAATTCGGATTGTTCAAAATCGGGAACCGGTTTTGCCTGCATACAAAAATATTTGAACGGTGAAGTTTTGGAAAATTAAAAAGGAGAATAAAATAATTATAAAAAAGAATATATTATTTATTATATTTTTACTGTTTTGCTCTGCTTTAAGTGTAGAGGCAAAACACTTTAAAGATGTTCCCGCTGGTTTTTGGGATATTCAGGAAATAGACAGAATTACAAATTCAGGCATAATGGAGGGAATTTCAAATGACTATTTTATGCCGAAACGTTATATTACAAGAGCAGAATATGCTGTTTCAATTATAAAAACAATAAAACAGGAAAATATACAGGTTCAAAATGCCTATGCTTTTGATGATATTAATAACAGTCATCCCGCTTGGCAATACATTATAAGAGCTTTAGATTTGGATATTTTAAAACCCGCAGACAGATTTTTTTATCCGAATGATTTTATTACAAGAACGGAAATGCTGACTTTCCTTGTGAATATATTAAAATCGGAACATATAACAAAAAAAGAAGCATTAGTTGCGCTTCAAAATAATTATGCCGACTATGACGATATTCCCGATTGGTTTAAAGTAACGGCAGGTAAAGCTGAAGTTTTAGGTGTAATAGCAAAAGAACCGCCGAGAGAAAACTATCTTGATTATGATGCTTATGTTACAAGAGCTCAGTTTGCTTATTTTTTGGATAGATTAAAAGAAATAACGGAAGGTTATATCAAAGAAAAATATATTGAAGAAATAAGTCCTAAGATTGTTGAAGAAGGCGGAATTATTATAGAAAATACTATAAGAAAAGATGATATAGTTACTTTGCCGGTTAAAACCGTTTTACCGGTAATTATTTCAGGTCAGCTTAAATCGGGACAGACAAAACCCGGTACAATGTTTCAGGCAAAGTTTGCAGATAATATAGTCGATGAAGAAAATCATCTTTTGCTTTCAAAAAATATTATATTAATAGGAAAAGTGCTTAGTTCAGAGCGTTCACTTCCTTTTATAAAAAACGGAAGTATTTTCTTTGAACTTTCATCAGCAAATAAAGACGGTAATTTTACCCGTATTCAGGGGCTTGCCGACTGTATTCCGCCTGTTACAGAGTCGAATAAAATTACAAGAACGGCTGCATCTATAGTAAAAGGTAAAAATTTTATCGCAAAAGACAGTCAAATTTTATATGTAAGACTCTACAAACCTATGCGGATAAATATTGTAACAGGTGATATACTGGATTAGTATAACGTTTTCTAAATAACTAAGCTAATTAAAATAAAAGTATATAAATTGAAAGACCATTGACGAGGTTATTTAAAAATTGTTAATGAAACAGCA
>CAJOJP010000015.1 GCA_905234915.1 Candidatus Gastranaerophilales bacterium | reverse complement strand
AGAATCCGATTTGAAGATTTTTTCTTGAGTAAAATTACTTGGAGCTAAAGCGACTGGGAACTCACCTGCATAGCAGGTGGTTTATTTTCATTTCATTCCCAAAAAAGAGGCTGTTCTTTTGAACAGCCTCTTTGTGGAAAAAAACTAGTTTACAGCTTCTTTAAATTTTTTACCGGCAGAAAAAGCAGGAACTGTTTTTGCTGCAATTTTTATTGCAGCACCTGTCTGCGGATTACGACCGGTTCTGGCTTGTCTTTTGCGTGCTTCAAAAGTTCCGAAACCAACTAATGTAACTTTTTTACCCTTTGAAACCGTTTTTTGTACCGTATCAATAGTTGCAGATAATACATCAGATGCAGCTTTTTGTGAAACTTTTGCTTTTTTTGCAATTTCTTTTACTAATTCTTCTTTATTCATGGAATCCTCCTATATTATTACAAAAACAATTATACTTATAATTAATATTTTGGCAATACTTTATACAATTAGCTTTCTACTTTTATAGTATGTTATATCTATCTGTTATACTTAGACAAATCATAAGTCAAAACAACATCGTTTCCCTGTTCTGAAACGTATAAAATATCATCTTTTATATAAAGAAAATAAGGTTGGGAGATTTTATCCATAAATACGCTGACATTACCGCCTTTGGTGATTTTTAAAATATTATTGGCATCGAAATTAGCAACATATAAATTATCATAAGCATCCATTGCAATACCGACAGGACCTTCTATAAGATATCCGCTGACAAAATTTGTTCTTTTCTTATTTTTATCAATTTTTACAATTGAATTATCAGCATAGCAAGCAACATACATATTCCCGTCCGAATCAACAGCCATGCCTGCTGGGGAACTGAATTTATCTATTAATACTTTTTTATTTTCAGAAGCTGTTGTTGCTTTAGAGCGTTCAATAATTCCTTTTTGTTTATTAAACATTTCCTGTGCATCTGCTTTTAACTGCATTGCAAGTTCATAGTTATAATAATCATCAGGAATATGTTTTAAATATCGGAGAACCAGCGAATAATTTTTTCTGTTATACGAAATTTTAGCTGCCTGTAAAATTGAATCATAATCATAAGGGTTTATTTTTATTATTTTTAAATAAATATTATAAGCTTCATCATATTTTTTCTGTTCAATATATATAGCAGCAATGTTATAATAAGCATCGGTCAATTCGGGATTATATGAAATTGCTTTATTAAAACAATCAATTGCCGTATCATAAGCATGCGAATTAACCATATCAACACCTTGCCGATATGCCTTTTCTGCCATTTGCATATTTTCGTTAAATACATCTTCTGTATATCCATAATCATAATAATCGCTATCATCACAAAGAGCGGGCAAATTACCCGCAAAAATCATTTGAAATAATATTATCGATAATAAAAATAAATTCTTTTTCATTACACTAAAATCTTTGAAGGAGTACTATAATCAAATTGTACTATTTCTTCCAGCTTGAAGGCAACATTAAACATTTTTGATTCCTGAAGGCAATCAGCTTGAAGCTGGATACCTATAGGCATACCGGATTTATCGAGTCCTACGGGAATATTCATTGCGGGAATACCTGCCAAATTTGCAGTAATAGTTGCAATATCGGTTAAATACATACTTAGTGGATCATCGATTTTTGAGCCTAAATCAAAAGCGGTATAAGGGCAGGTTGGGGATAACAATACATCAACTTTTTTAAAGGCATTATCGAAATCATTTTTTATCAATCTTCTTACCTGCTGAGCTTTTTTATAATATGCATCATAATAGCCTGAACTTAGAGCATAAGTACCAAGCATTATTCTTCTTTTTACTTCATCGCCAAAGCCCTGCGCTCTGGTTTTAACATACATATCATATAAATTATCGGCATCTTTTGCTCTGAATCCGTATTTTACACCGTCAAAACGAGCCAAATTAGAGCTTGCTTCAGCTGTTGCAACCACATAATATACACTAACGGCATATTTTACGAGTGGTAAAGAAATTTCAATAACTTCCGCGCCAAGTTCTTTATATGTTTGTATTGCTTTTTGGACTTCTCTTGATACTTCTTCCTGTAATCCGTCAGAGCATAATTCCTTAATATATCCGATTTTAATACCTTTTAAATCCTTTTTTAAATTTTTTGTATAATCATCAACCGGAGCAGGTAAAGAAGTTGAATCATTAGGGTCGTGTCCTGCTATAGCCTGAAGCAGTAAAGCAGTATCTTCAACATTTCTTCCCATAGGACCTATTTGGTCTAAAGAAGAAGCGAAAGCAATAAGTCCGTATCTGGAAACTCTGCCGTAAGTAGGCTTTAATCCGACAAGACCGCAAAAACTTGCCGGCAGTCTAACACTGCCGCCTGTTTCACTTCCGAGTGAAATTGTTGCTTCGCCGGCTGCAACGGCAGCTGCACTGCCGCCGGAGCTTCCGCCCGGTACTTTCTTTAAATTCCAGGGGTTTCTTGTTATTTTTACAGCCGAGTTTTCGGTACTTGACCCCATTGCAAATTCATCCATATTTGCTTTACCTATTACAGGTATTAAATTTTCTTTTAATTTTTTTGAAACAGTTGCATCATAAGGAGAAACAAAATTTGATAAAATCTTGCTTGCAGCAGTAGTATAAGAATTTTTCAAGTTTATATTATCTTTAAGAGCTAGAGGAATACCTGCTAACGGAGGAAGTTCTTCTCCCTTCATAATTTTTTCATCAACTTTTTTTGCGGTATCAAGAGCTAATTCTTTTGTTAAAGAGTTATATGCTCCGATTTTCTCATCACGAGCTTCTATATTTTTATATACTGCCTCAGTTAATTCAACAGCAGTTATTTCTTTATTTAATAAAGCTTTTCTTTGTTCCGATGCCGTTTTAGCGACTAATTCAACTGTATTCAATTCTTTTACCTCTCATGCTTATACATTAATATTATATGAAATAAAATATTTTATTCTACACATAAATGTAAATACTTTACAAAAAATTAGCAAAAAAATTTTTTACCGTTTTTTATTGCTGATGTAAAGAAGAAAGGTTTGGATATGAATTTAACTCTTACTCCCGTAAATATTTTTGCGTGCAAAAATAATGCAATAAATCAAAATAATAGTGTTAATAAACAAAGTTTCAATTTGAACAGCCCTGTTATAACTCAAAAACAAATGGTAAATGCTCAAATGGCTTTAGCAACTTACACAATTCCCAAAGTAAATTTATCATTTAAAGGCAGTATAGAAGATGATGTAATGAGTGATGAGGAATTTGGAAAATTAAAAAAAGAAACAGATGAAAAAATAAAAAAATTACCGCCTAAAATAAAAAAAGAAGCTAAATTCGGAAAATTAAACAAATATAATATAAATCTTGTAAATCAAATTCTTTCAGATAGGAAATTTTGTTGTGATAATAATACTATTAGAATAGCAACAGGTATAGTAAAAGCCGTAAAAACAAAAGAACAATCAGAATTAGCTTCAAAAGTTTTTTCTTTATATACAATATTACAAAAAGATAAAGCTCATAATCTTATTTGTGAAGCACACAATATTGTAGAAGCTGTACAATCAAGCGAACAGGCTAAACTTGCAAATAGAATACTTTCCGATAAACAATATTATGAAAATACTATTTTAATGTCATGGAATCATGCGGGGCAGCTGATTGATGCCGTAAAAACAAAAGAACAAGCTGAATTGGCTGATAAAATTCTTTCCGAGGATAATTTATATTTTAATGAGCCTGTTAAACGTAATGCCGGAAAAATCATAGATGCAGCCAAAACAAAAGAACAAGTTGAACTTGCAAATAAAATCCTTTCCGATAAAAATTTATATAAAAATGGGTCTGTTATATGTAATGCCGGAAAAATCATAGATGCCGCAAAGACAAAAGAACAAGTTGAACTGGCAAATAAAATTCTTTCCGATAAAAATTTATACAATAATAAAACATTTATACATTATGCCGGTGAAATAATAGAAGCTGCAAAAACAAAAGAACAAGTTGAATTGGTAAATAAAATTTGTTCCGATAAAAATTTATACAATAATGAAACGGCAATAAAACAAGCAGGGGAAATAACAGATGCAGCAAAAACAAAAGAACAAATTGAACTGGCAAATAAAATTTTTTCCGATAAAAAATATTATTCAAATACAGAGCTTATGGAATGGGGGCACGTAGGCAAACTGATAGAAGCCGCAAAAACAAAAGAGCAAGCTGAACTTGCGAATAAAGTTCTTTCTGATGAACATATATATAATAACAGATTTTATAATATGTTTGCAGGCCCAATAATAAGCATTGCCGAAACAAAGGAACAAATTCAATTAGTTAATGAAGTTCTTTCTCATGAATACCATTATAATGACAGTGAAAAAAGGATTAATTTGGAGCGTATAATAAAAGTTGTTCAAAATAAAGAACAATATGACTTGGTAAATAAACTGCTTCCCAATATTAAAGCTTATTCCTATTTTAATGGGTATTGTGAGGAGCGAAGTATTTTAGATGGTGCAGCAGATACAATAAGTGCTGTCAAAAATAAGGAACAATCAGAATTGGCTTATAAATTTCTTTCTGATGAAAAGATATATAAAAATTATACTTTTATGAAATGTGCAAAAGAAATAATAGGATTTGTAAAAACTGATGAACAAAAAAGATTTGCGGAAGAATTAATAAATGATGAAGAAAATAAAGACATATTGCGTTTTTCGCCCAGTGAATTAGTTTCTATAATTTCAGCTGTAGATACTAAAGAAAAACTGGATTTAGCAAAAGAATTTATACGTCAAACAAAAAATCCGCCTAAATCTCATTATAATCACAATTTAGAGGTTATTTCAAGTTTCGTAAGGTATGCAAATAGCGAAGACCAAAGAAATTTTGCAAGAGAACTGTTTAATAATGATGAAATGTATGAAAAATATTATTTCTCTAACGGAAGTGTAGGATGTATTATTGATGCTGCAAATACACCTAAAAAACAGGATTTTGCCAAAGAACTTTTAGCCGATGAAAAATTATTAAACATTAAATATTTATCGAAAGGATTTATAGCCGACATAATAAAACAGGCAGATACCGATGAAAAACAAGATTTTATAAGACAATTGTTTGATAATAAGAAATTATTACAAACACATGATTGTATGGATAATATGTTATCTATAATTAAAACAGCTGATACAAAAGAAAAACAATGTTTAATAACCAAATTATTAAGTGATGAAGATTTAATTAATGATGATTTACCTGAGCTTATGAAGCTGATAGAACCGTTAGATTCAGAAAAACAACAAGGTTTTATAAAAAATCTTACATCTGAATTAGAACCTAAACAAATAATTTTATGCCTTGATAATAAAAATAATATAAGCTATAAAGATATATTAAAATTAAATAAAACAATCGGAAAAGAACGAGCAAATAATTTATCAAAAGAAGATACAAAATTTGCAATAAAATTCATTGATACATATAAAAAACAAAATATAAATGAAATATCTCGTGAAGGTAAAAAGAAGTTTTTAAAAGAACTTGTTGCTGCTGATAAAGGTTTATTTAATATTTCTGATGACATGAAACAAATGTTTCCGCTAATTCCTGTCAATCAAAAGGAGTATAGTAAATTGATACCTTCTGTTGTACGTTCTTTAGGTTTTGACACAAATGTTGTTCTTGATAAACGTTTTGATAATAAATTACAAAATTTAGGTGATACTCTTTCTAAAATAACAGATGAAGATTTTAAAACTCTTGATATAAAGCAGGAATATTCAAGAGATGACTTTATTAAAGATACTTTAGATAAAGTAAAAGATTTACCGCGCGGAGAAAGACAAAAAGTATATGACTACTTCGGTTTTGAACTTCATCATAACAAGAAAGCAAATACAGGCTTTACAATAACGGGTTATCCAATGAATTTGAATAACGGCGAAAAGTTAGCGCAAATAGAAAATTCTCAAACAAAAGCAGTTATTGAAAATTTAAGAGAAAATGTTATAAAGTTTACGCAAAACAACAAAATCATCTGCAAAAATAAAGAGCTTGAAAATAACATTAATAACATAATTAAATCACTACCCGAATTAAGGTCAACAATAGGTTTAAAACAGCGCGGGAACGGTGAAAATTTCGGACACGATTATGATGTATTTACACATTCATTAAAAGTAATGCAAGGGATTGTTAAAGATTCCAAATATCAAAAATTAAATGACTCTGATAAAAAAATAATGCTGTTTGCTTCACTATTACATGATATAGCTAAAAAAGAAGGTTTTTCTCAAGTTTTGACGCTTCTTTTATTGTTAAAAAATTCAAATTGACTCAAGAAGAAGAAATTAAACTGTTTACATTAATAAAAAATCATGAGTGGAATAATGATGTAAATAATGCCTCTGACAAAAATGAGCTGAAAAAAAGACAACAAAGTGTTGCTTATGATTTAAGACACGATAATTTGTTTGATATGTCATTAATATTTACTCATGCCGATTTAAAAGGTGTAAATGATTATTTCCATGATACCAAAGAAGGTAAAGGCAGGACTGATTTTAAAGGCAAAATAAGAAGTTTCGGAGAAGCAGCAGATTTTCACGCTAAATCAATAAAAAAATATATTGAAAAATTAAAACCCTCTCAGCCCCTGTTACCTGTAACTCCTATACCCAAAGCAAGTGAAATAGAAAAATCAATAACAGAAGTTAATGAAGACGGAAGTACAAATATTAAAGGTATTTACAAAGATAAGGACGGACTTATAGTTATAAAATACAATGAACTTCAAAATGAAGATTTGGAAAAAATAGGTTTCTCGTGTCTCAGTACAACAAAAGGAATAGAAGCAAAAACAAGCGCGGGTGAGAGTGTTAATACAGGAAACGTCAAGTTTTTTGCACACGGATTTGATGAACCATATCAACTTGCTAAATTTGATGCATTTAATTTAATAAATTCGGAGGTATTGTTATCCGTAAGTTACGCTGAAAGACCAGAAAGTAAATATAGATTTTTTAGACCTCAAGGAATTTTGCTTGATTGTGATACAAAATATGTCCACGGTGGCGGTGAAACGGATAGTGGAAGCGGAACAGGAAAATTTGTAAAAGACTTCAAAAGAGATTATATCTTTGGCGGATATAGAGAAACCGACAGAAAATATATATCTGACTTAATAAAAACCGCTTTAAATAAATTTGTTGAAAAATATAAAAATGTTCCGTTGAGTGAAATAGAACCGGAAGAAACAAGAGCAAAACTAATAAAAGCATTCTCCGAAATAAATTCAAATATAAGAAAAGGGAAACGAGAATACAATGAAATGTATATATCAAACCCAAAACCGCCTATGGCTGTATTTGCTTATGCTGAGAATTATCATGAAAAAATAAATAATCCTTTAGACTTTTTAAACAGGACTCAAAAACAAAAATATGAATCAAAATCAGTAAATGAAAGGACAGAATTTTTACGCGAATATGCACTTGAAAAAAATATTCCGTTTGTTATATTTGGTGATTAATCTAATTTTGTATATTAGCTTGAACCGGTGACTTACTTCTGCAATGCTAATATACAAAAACATTTATTCCTAAAATTTTGATAACTCTGCTTTTTTTATTTCCTTTTTTAAATGAAAGTATTTCAAAAATAAAAGGAATTCCTTTTGAACGATAATTTACTCCAAATTTAATAAAATCATTAAAACTTTGTCTTAAAATTTGTTTCAATACGGATTTACGGTTAAATGCATTTTTATCCGTCATTATATTAAGTAAAACAGACAAATCATCAATTACCGAAATTTCTTTTTCAAAGGAAAAAGTTTTAATGCTGTGAGTTTTAGGTACTTTTTCAAGCATTTTATAAATTCGTTTATTCCACTCTATAACAGATTGATATTTTTCCAATGACTGTTGGAGTTCGTCAATTATTTTTTTAGCATATTTTTTATCATTTAAAATTTTCTTTCCTTTTAAAATAAATTCGCTTTTATCATTGCAATAAGCAGAGGAGGATGAAAAATAATCAAGCTGAATATCAACTGTTTTAAGCGATATAGCGGCAACTCCTCTTGATATAACATCAATCATTGTAGTACCGCCTGTCATCGGGTATGAATCAATGTATAAATCTGCACAGGAAAGGTAATCAAGATATCCGTTGTTAAAATCAACATAGCCTAAAGGAACAATATGTCCCATTGTTTCCTGCTCAATTTTTTTCCAATATTTATCATCTTTTGGTATGCCTATTATATAGCAATACGTATTTTCATCAATTAGTTTTTTTATTATATCGGCGTAGCTGTCATTATTTATTATACAGTATTTTTGAATTGAACCTGAACTTATTATTATTTTCTTATCAACAGGAATACCGAGTTTTTTTCTTAACTCTTTTTTATCCGGAGTTGAATAAACAATTTCTTTAGAAGGAACACCGAGAAAAAATGTATTCTTTATATTTCGTTTACTTTTGGTAATTTCATCTTCATTTACAATATCCAATACTAAATCCGATATACTTTTTCCAATCCAAAACATCAAACTGGCATGATTATATAATAATACGGGTCTTGTAAATTTTTCTGTTCCGAATGCAATTAAGGGTATTACATCCTCCATGTGAGTATGGAGGATAATATATTCATAATTTAGAGCTAACTTTCTTAATTTTAAAGCTTTATCTTTTTCGGATAAAGAATTATCAAAATAAAAACACTTACCTTTTTTAAATTTTACATTATTTTCAAGAACGGACATTTTAGCATCATTTGGCGATAATATAACAACACTGTGGTTTTGAATTTCGGGAGCATTGCTAATCCAGCGTTCAACAACCCTTGTATGCCCGCCTGTAGAATAACCTGTAGTCATTACGT
Source organism: Candidatus Gastranaerophilales bacterium (assembly GCA_905234915.1). GTDB lineage: Bacteria > Cyanobacteriota > Vampirovibrionia > Gastranaerophilales > Gastranaerophilaceae > Avigastranaerophilus. The sequence continues at coordinate 41,317 of CAJOJP010000015.1, read as the reverse complement.
GTAAAAAACTGTTTTTTTTAAATGCAATATCATAATTATCTATATCAATTGATTTTGCCCAATCGGTATAAAATTTTTCTACAAAAGCTGACGCCCAAATTCCTGCATTATGATACACTGAAAACTCCAGTAGGGATTTTAATGCATTGTTTTTTTTGTCAAAATCTTTTATATCCTTTATTTTTTCAAGGTATGATAAAAATTTTTTATTTGCCTTTTCTATTAAAGGATAATATTTATTATATTTCATATTGTTAACCTTTAATTGTTTTTAAAAATTCATCATAGCTTCTTATATATTCTTTAGGGTCATATTTTGTACTTGCTATAATCATCAATTTACAGCCGTATGAAAAATGCCGCATTTCTCTCCACATATTTTTACCGATATAAAGACCTTTATCGGGTCTGTTAAGCCAGACTGTTTCACGTTTTTTACCGTCATCAAGAACAAACTGGCATGCTCCATCCATTGCAACTATAATCTGCTCAAGCTCTTTATGTGCATGCTTTCCTCTTTCTTCATCGGGAAGCGTATCAAAAATCCAATAAACTCTTTTTATTTCAAAAGGCACAAACTCGGATAATTCCTCTGCTGCAATTAACTTACCGCGCGAATCACCCATTATATTAAAATCAATTAATCTGTAGTTCATGTTTTAATACCTGTTTTTATTAAGAATAACATAAAAATGCTGTTACTTTAAAACAGCAATTTTTTCAGTCCTTTTGTTTTATTTGTTATTGGAAAAGTAAGGTTGCATTTAATGAATATAGACAGAATAAATACAAACAGTCAAATTATTAATGTTAATAATAATGTTTATAATTCGGTAAATAATTCAAGCAAAATTAATAACAATCAGCTCAAAGCCGATTCGATAGAATTTTCAACAAAAAATAATTTAAGAAAAAAATCCCGTAATATTTTTGATAGAGCAGCAGCTTCATTTTATAAATTTATAGGATTATTCCCTAAAAAAAATAAATTTTCGCAACATATAAGATTTGAAGAAGCTAAAACTTTTGATGAAGCAATTGAGTTTGGCAGGCAGACTTTTGGTATAAAAAAATATAAAGGTTTTGAAAAAGAAGATTTAGATGTTATAAACTGGGTTAATGAAGGACTTGTTCACGTTAATAATGCTGCAAAAGGAAATATTTCGGTACCAAACGAAATTGAATATAAAGAACTGGATAACTCGTTAAGTGCTGCTATAGGCGGTTTTAATTCTTTTATTATTAATAAAAAAGAAGTTATAGCAGAGAAAAAGCTTGTGGCAGATATTTTCGGTGAAAATTTAAACTGCAAAGAAGCAAAAAGATTAGCAGGGCATTTAATGGAAGCATTCTCACCATCTTATATGAGCGTCTTTGCCGATATATCCCACGAAATGGGACATCTGCAGCATTTTGCGAATATAGAAGATTTATTCGGCTCTTTAGTATTTTTAGCTGATAGTAAATTAAAAAATATAAAAATTTTCCGTAAACTGTTTGTTGAAAAAGAAGCAGAAGAAATGCAAAAAGTTTTTGATAATTCAAAAGATACAGCAGGTAAAGTTTCAGAATATGCAAAAACTTCACCTTTGGAATTTGTAGCGGAATGCTATTCTAAAATGTGCGACGGCATTAAATTAGATGATGATGTTATGAAATTATATGTACAGCTAGGCGGTGTTCTTCTTTAGCTTTTAATATTAAACCAATAAAAAAAGAATCTGAAATATGAAAAATGATTATTTCAGATTCTTTAATATTTAATTCATAGTTAGTGTGCAATCAATGATAATAACACACCTGCTGCAACGGCACTTCCTATTACACCTGCGACATTAGGTCCCATTGCGTGCATAAGCAAGAAGTTTTGAGGATTTTCTTCCATTCCGACTTTATTTGATACACGTGCAGCCATAGGTACTGCTGATACTCCGGCTGAACCTATTAAAGGATTGATTTTTTCCTTTAAGAACAAATTCATTATCTTTGCCATTATTACACCGGCTGCAGTAGCAAGCGAAAATGCAATAATACCAAGCAATAATATTTTTAAGGTTTCCAGCGTTAAAAAGTGGTCTGCCTGTAATTTTGACCCTACGGTTAAACCTAAAAATATTGTTACAATATTAATTAATGCATTCTGCATTGTATCTGATAATCTATCCGTTACACCGCATTCTTTGCAAAGGTTTCCGAACGTTAAAGCTCCGACTAAAGGACATGCCGACGGCAGAAATATTAAACATAGAACAAGCACTAAAATCGGGAAAACAATTTTTTCTCGTTTGGAAACTTCTCTTAATTGTGTCATTTGAATTTTGCGTTCTTCTTTCGTTGTCAACAATCTCATAATAGGAGGCTGTATAACAGGTACTAATGCCATATATGAATAAGCCGCAACTGCAATTGAGCCTAATAATTCCTGCTTTAATTTTGTTGTAACATAAATCGATGTAGGGCCGTCTGCTCCGCCTATTATACCGATTGAGCCTGCTGCCTGCATATCAAAACCTAATACGAGTGCTAAAAGCAACGCGCCAAATATACCAAATTGAGCAGCTCCGCCCAGTAACAATGTTTTGGGATTTGCTATTAACGGTCCAAAATCTGTCATAGCACCTACACCCATAAATATTATTAACGGGAATAATCCTTTTTCGATACCGGCAGCGAATATGATACCTAAAAATCCGTTTGGTCCGGCTATCATTTCATTTATACCTAATGCTTCATTAACAGGCATCGGAATATTTGATAAAATTCCTCCGAATGCAATAGGAACAAGTAATAACGGCTCAAACTGTTTTTTTATACCAAGCCACAAAAGAAAGCAGCATACAAGAATCATTATCGGCTGGCCAAAATGTGTTAAAAATTGTTCAACACAACTACCTTCAACAGTTTTTTGCGCCGTTTGTATAAAATTATAAATTCCTGTAGATTGCCAGAGTTGATTTAATCCTTCTGATAATTGCATTTCAAGCCTCCTAACCTACTGTCGCCATAACTTGACCGGTTGCGATTTTATCACCTTGAGATACTGTTATTGAAGTAACTGTACCTGCTTTAGGAGATTTAATCGGAGTTTCCATTTTCATTGCTTCAATTACAAGGATAACTTCATTTTCTTCAACACTGTCGCCTTGAGATTTTTCTACTCTTAATACAGCACCTGGCATAGGAGCTTTTACTTCAACACCTTCACCTGTTGAGGAAGCAGAAGAAGAAGTTTCTTCTATGCCGTCTTTAATATCAACCGTATATTCTTTACCGTTAACAATCGCTTTACCGTTTTGAAGCTTAACACCGTATTTTTTTCCGTTAACTGTAACGGTACAACTATCTGATGATGATTTTGAACCGGAAGCTGCTTTCTGTTTTCCAGCGGATTTGTCAACGGAAACAACACCTTTACCGAGTAAGAAATCTATACCTTTATCAACATTTCCGTCTTTGCAGGCTGCTGCAATAAACAAATTTTCATCGGTAACTGGCAGACCTGCCGCTTTTAATCTTGCTTCAGCAGCTTTTAATCCTTTTTCGGGGTCTTTTTCATTTAAATCAACAACATGTTCAGTTGTAGGTTTCATATTTAATTTTTCTTCAGCCCATTTTACGAGTTCAGGATCCGGTTCACACGGTGTTTTTCCGAAATATCCGAGCAGCATTTTTGCATATCCGGGGTTTGCCTGTTCCCAGGGGTGTTCTGTTATTGCATTTAAGAAAGATTGTTGTGCATAGAACTGAGAAACAGGAGTAACAGAAGTAGCAAAACCGCCTCTTTCAACAACTTCTTTCATATTTGCTATCAATTTCGGGAATTTATCAAGCATTCCCATATCTTTTAACTGGTTTACAGTTGTGGCTGTTGCACCGCCCGGCAGGGGAGCCTGAATTAAAATAGGATTTACTGCTAAAGAAATAGGCGAAATCGGATAATCTTTCATACATTCTTTAAAGATTTCTTCCGTTTCCATAACTTTTTTAATATCTAAGCCTAAATCGTATTCCGTACCTTTTAAAGCATGCCACATTGAAATAATATCAGGCTGTCCTGTTCCGCCTGAAACAGGTTTCATAGCAAGGTCAATACCGTCAGCTCCACCGTTGAGAGCAGCTAAATATGCTGATAAACCCGTTCCTGCCGTTTCATGCGAATGAAAACGAATATGAGCTTTTTCACCTAATAATGTACGTGCCATTTTTACTGTTTTATAAACTTTTGTAGGATTTGACGTACCTGAAGCATCTTTAAAAGCAAGACTGTCAAAAGGAAGCCCGCTGTTTAATATATTTCTTAATACCCTTTCATAGAAGGCAACATCATGCGCACCTTCACACCCATAAGGCAGTTCCATCATTGTAATTGTAACTTCGTGTTGCAACCCGTGTTTTTTTATACTGTTAGCAGAATCTATCAAATTATTTACATCGTTTAATGCATCAAAATTTCTGATAACATTAACACCGTGTTTTGCAAACATTTTAGCGTGTAAATCAATAACATCACGCGGTTGAGAATTTAAACCGACTACATTAACTCCGCGTGCAAGAGATTGAAGCTTAACATCAGGGCCTACCGCATCTCTTATTTTATCCATTGTTTCAAATGCATTTTCATTGCAGAAAAAAATAGGTGCCTGAAACCTTGCCCCGCCTGCTGTTTCAAAATGTTTAATTCCGGCGGAAACAGCTGCTTGAAGTGCGGGAATAAAATCTTCCACAAGAACTTTTGCTCCGTAAATTGATTGAAAACCGTCACGAAATGACGTATCCATAACTTTAATTTGTTTTTTTGTCATTTTTATATATCCTCATTAATCTTACTGTTTATTTAGTTTTGTCATTGCTACAGCTATTGCGATTTCTACATCATCACCGGCTTTTTTAACCGCAGTTTTAACTTCTTTAACCGGTTCAGGGAAGATTTCATTTAATTTTCTTACAATACATCCCATTACAAAAACAGCTAACCACAATATTACAAGAAAGGAAAAAACCGAGCCCATTCCTGCTGCCATTGCTGTTAAACCTTCATTTAAATTTAACATAATATATCTCCTGTTATTATTTTACTTTCATTTCCTAAACCGTCTTTTACAATCAATAAACCGTTGTTATCAATTGATTTCGCATAATACTGCTTATTTTCCTCACGAATGGTAATATTTGTGCCTAAAAAACCGCATCTTTTTATGTAATCATTTTTAATAAATTCAAATCCTTTTTGTATAAATTCATTATAATTTTCAAAAAAAGAATTACAAATTTTATTTAAAATGTCAGAGGGTTCAAAGTTTTTATCTTTTAGTACTGACATTGATATTGCTTTTTGATCTATTTTTTCAAGAGTTTCTTTTTTCAAATTAACGTTTAAGCCTAAGCCCAGAGCAATACCTTCAATTTGAGTATTTTTTACATAAGTTTCAGCCAGAATTCCCGATATTTTACAGCCCTCTGCAAGAATATCATTCGGCCATTTTATTGAAGGAATTATATTATAATCTTCCTCCAATACTTTACAAAGAATAACAGATAAATACTGTGTTAAATTAGAAAAAGGATAAGTTTTTTTATTTTCGGGTTTTAAAACAATAGTCATATATAAATTAGAGGAATCATCACCAATCCATTTACGATTATATCTCCCTCTGCCGCAAGTTTGTTTTTCGGTAAAAATAACGGTTTTATCATCAAAAGAAGGCATAAACTCAAGCGCATAAGCGTTTGTAGATTCAACTTCCTCTAATTTTATAATCGAATACCGTAACATGCTCTCTATCCGTAATCAAATTTATTTTAGCATAAATAAAAATCTGTCGGCATGTTTCATCTGATATATTATAAAACTCTGCAAAATATTGTAAATCATTAAATAAAATAATAAAATTATTGATAATTATTACCGATAAGAAAGTGAAAACAGAAAATGAAATCTCAAATATTAAAAACAGGAGATGAACTGCTTTATTATAATGACAGTATTGTACTTTTATTTAAAGGAAAAAGGAAAGTTTTAAGCACTTCAGGTTATAATGGAGGTTACAGCGAGGATTTGCAGGCAGTATATAATCACGATTTATCTTTAAATAAGACACAACAATGTAATTTAACTGCCGAAAATTATAATGAATATATGCAAAACATGTCGCTTATTATAGGTCTGAATCCAGAAAAAGTAAGTGCAATGGGAACAACAGCCCAAATGCGGAATGCAGCTGTTGTTTCTATGGATTATGAACAATTGAACGTAACAGCAGTTGTAACAGGAGGTGTTGAAACAAATGCAGGCAGAGCAGGTGATTTCGCAAAATATTTCCTGACAGAGAAAAAACAAACGCTATCCGGTACAATAAACATAATATTAATTATAAATGCGGATATGTCAAAAGGCGCAATAACAAGAGCTTTAGTTACCTGTACCGAAGCAAAAACAGCCGCCTTACAAGAACTTATGGTCGGAAGTAAATATTCAAAAGGACTTGCAACCGGTACAGGAACAGACCAAACAATAATTGTTGCAAATCCCGATTCTTCGCTTTATTTTGGAAGTGCCGGTAAACACCAAAAAATCGGGGAACTTATAGGAAAAACCGTTATTACTGCCGTAAAAGAAGCTATATCAAAGCAAAGTAACCGGACTTATGAAACAGAACACAATCTTATGCGTCGTCTTAATCGTTTTGGAATATCAGAGAAAACAGTATTTAACAAATATAAAGAGCTAAATTCTCAAAATTCGGCAGATGAAAGCTTATTCAATGAAAACCTGTTAAAAATAACTTCGCTGCCGGATATATTTACTTACGGGATTTTGTATATTCATCTTGTTGATGAATATTTATGGAAGCTTATCAGTTTTGAAGAAACAAAACAAACTGCACTGGAACTTATAAATAGTTTAGCCCGAAAATTAGAATTAAATACAGAGTTTGAGGTTTCAAAAAATATCGAAGATATGAAAGAAATTGAATATTTACTGGCTTTAGCAGTTAAATATAATACGGGAAAAACGAAAATCGGAAATAGCCTGTTATGACTGCCGTAAAAATAGCTTTTTTGCATTATGATTGCATATCGAAAAATACAGTTGAAAATTTAAAACAACTGACGGAAGGAATTTGCATTGCAGCCGAAAACGGGGCAGATTGGATTTTAACTCCCGAATTGGCTTTGCAGGGGTACCATTTTAGTCTGTTCGGCAGAATTAACGAAATATATGATAACTTAGAAGAAGTAATATCGCCGATTTTACAAGCTGCAAAAAAATACAGAGTATATATTTTTCTTGGCTGTGCCGTAAAAGATAATAAAAAAGGAACTCTGCATAACAGCTGCCTTGTAATTGATACTGAAGGAATAATAAAAGGCAGGTGTGATAAAAGATTTATCCATGGCAGGGCAGAAACTCGGTTTTGTGCAGGAAAAACAAGTGAATTATTTGAATGCGGCAGAATAAAAACAGGAATTTTATTATGCAGTGATATCTTTTATAAAGAAAATATTATTCTTATGAAAGAACTTAAGCCTGAGGTTATCATTGTACCTGCGGCATGGGCAGCAGGATACGGTATTACTCCGGGAAAAATATGGAGTGATTTTTCATCTTCACTGAAAAATATTCCTATATTGATATGCAATCAAACAGGAAGTGATTTTAAAATAAATTGCAATTTAGCAGAAAGCACCGTTTTAAATAACGGTGAAATTTTGATGTCTTATAAGGGAAAACCTGCAATTTTATTTACTGAAATAAATTTTTCGGAAAATAAAATTGCACAACGGCAATTTATAAAAGTTTAATTAATTAACTGAATAAAAAATGAAATATTAATTTTTTGTTTATTTTTTTAGATATTTAAAAAAATAGTGATATAAATTCTATAGGTGAGAAAAAAATAAAAGAAACGGAGATAAAATTATGGCAAAAACAATCGGTATTGACTTAGGTACAACAAATTCAGTTGTCGCAGTCATGGAAGGCGGTAAACCTACTGTTATAGCTAATGCGGAAGGTTCAAGAACAACCCCTTCAATTGTAGGATTTTCAAAAACAGGTGAAAGATTAGTCGGACAGTTAGCTAAACGTCAGGCTATTTTAAACCCCGATAAAACAATCATATCAATTAAACGTCACATGGGTGAAGATTACAAAAAAAATATAGACGGAAAAAATTATACACCTCAGGAAATTTCGGCAATGATTTTGAGAAAATTGGCTGATGATGCTTCCAATTATTTGGGTGAAAAGGTTACATCCGCTGTTATAACAGTTCCTGCATACTTTAATGATGCTCAAAGACAGGCAACAAAAGATGCAGGTAAAATTGCAGGACTTGATGTTCTTCGTATAGTTAACGAACCTACAGCCGCTGCTTTAGCTTACGGACTTGAAAAAGAAAAAAGCGAAAAAGTATTGGTATTTGACTTAGGCGGCGGTACTTTTGATGTATCCGTTCTTGAAATAGGCGACGGTGTTCACGAAGTTCTTTCAACATCAGGTGATACCCACTTAGGCGGTGATGATTTCGACCAAAAAATTATGGATTGGCTTGTTGAGGAGTTCAAAAAACAAGAAGGTATAGACTTAAGAAGTGATAAACAGGCTATGCAAAGATTAAAAGAAGCTGCTGAAAAAGCTAAATGCGAGCTTTCATCTGTTGTTGAAACAACAATTAATCTTCCGTTTATTACAGCTGATGCAAATGGTCCTAAACATCTTGATATGAGCTTAACAAGAGCAAAATTTGAAGAATTAAGCCATGATTTGCTTGAAAGATGTAAAAAACCTGTAGCTGATGCTCTCAAAGAAGCAGGATTATCGAAAGGTGAAATTAACGAAGTTGTATTAGTAGGAGGTTCAACACGTATTCCTGCCGTTCAAGCTTTAGTTAAAGAATATACGGGTAAAGAACCAAATCAATCCGTAAATCCGGATGAAGTAGTTGCGGTTGGTGCCGCTGTTCAGGCAGGTGTACTTGCAGGTGAAGTTAAAGATATAGTTTTATTGGATGTAACTCCGTTAACACTAGGTATTGAAACTCTCGGTGGTGTTATGACTCCTTTAGTTCCAAGAAATACTACAATACCGGTTTCAAAATCTCAGGTATTCTCTACTGCTGAAAACAGCCAGACAGCTGTAGATGTACATGTTCTCCAAGGTGAAAGACCAATGGCTAGAGATAATAAATCTTTAGGTATGTTTAGATTAGAAGGTATTGCCCCTGCTATGAGAGGTATTCCTCAAATTGAAGTTACCTTCGATATAGATGCTAACGGTATAGTTAATGTTTCTGCTAAAGATAAAGCTACAAATAAAGAGCAAAAAATTACAATTACAAATTCTTCTAATTTATCGGAATCTGATATTGACAGAATGGTTAAAGAAGCTGAAGCAAATGCAGAAGCCGATAAAAAACATAAAGAAGAAGCTGAAATTAAAAATAATGCAAACAGCTTGATAAGTTCTGCCGAAAGAATTGTTAAAGATTTTGAAGGCAAAATTTCCGACAGCGATAAAACAAAGCTTGAAGAACAAAGAAAAGCTCTTGATGAAGCAGTAAAATCAAATAAATCAGCTGATGAAATTAAAAAATTATCTGAAGACCTGCAGCAGACAATGTTTGCTATATCTCAAGCAGCTTATGCTCAAGTACAAAATGAAGGTGCTCAAAGTACAAGCTCTGAAAGTGCATCATCGCAGGAAAATGCCTCTGCTAACAAAGATGATGATGTAATTGATGCTGAATATACAAAAGAATAGATATTCAGATTAGATATAAGTCAAAATAAAAGCCCGCTGATAGCGGGCTTTTATTTTGTTAAATAATTACAAGGTTCAATTTATAAAGCATTAAGGCTTCTTCTGCTTGCTGCTATTGATGTAACAGGCGGATTTTTAAAAACATAATTTGCTGCAGCTTTTATATCATCAGGTGTAATTTTATCAACAGCTTCAAAGAGTTTTTCGTAATAATTTTTCCCGTAGTATGAACAATTTGCATTATCAGAAATTATTGTTTTTGACATATTTGTTTCATACATGTCGAGTATTCTTGTTTTATAGATTGTTTTTGCATTTTCTAATTCTTTATCGGAAACATTTTGTGTTTTTAAAAGAGTTACATTTCTTTTAAAACCTTCAAGAGCTTTTTTAATATTTTCAGGCGAGCCTTCCTTTGGATCAGGACTTTCTGTTGTTGTTCCTATCCTTAAGCACAAAACCTGAGTATCTTTTTCTTTGCTGAGATTGGAGCCCACAGAATAAGCAAGTTTTTTATTTTCTCTCAAATCAAGAAAAAGTCTTGAGGACATACCGCCGGCACCTAAAATCATGTTTAAAATTTCTATTTTAGCAATATCATCAATATTATTAGACTCTTTAAATTTATATCCCTGCAGAATATCAGCTTGAGCCTGCTCTCGTGAAATTTTTATAATTTTTTCTTCTTTATTAGGTGTATATATGTGATAACCATTGTTTTTTTCAAGTGAAAAAGGCTTAAAAACAGGCATATCATAAACCATTTCGGTATTAAACATATTTATGTAATCAGGATTAATATCAACAGGCGCATTCATAATTGCCTGCACCTGAGATGTTGATAAAATTTTATAATATAAGTCGTTTATATCTTGCAGGGTTAATTTATCAAGTTCTTGCAGACGTACTTCTTTATCTTCATATTTTTTTAATTCGGGATGAAGTGCCTGATTTAATTTATTATATGGTGAAATTTTTTCTGTTTTTATATTTTCTTTTATAATATTTTTTGCTGTTTCAAATTCTTCTTGGGTAAAATTAGGATATTTAAGTGTTTCTTTTATAAGCATTAACGCATCTTTTAAATTTTCTCCGCCGGATTCCGATAATACTGCAAGTCCGTTATTATCAACAGAAAAAGCTAATGAAATATTTTTATTGTTTAAAGCATTATTAAAATTATCTGCTCCTCTTAAACTGCTGCCACGATTTAACATTTTACTTAATATATTTAAAGCGGGAAATGAAGTTTTATTTAATTCATCAGTATTAAAATCAAGCAAAACACATGATTTTGCATTCGGATTTCCTTGAATAATCGTACTTTCAATATTATTCGTTAGTCTTAGCTGCTGAATTTTTTCTGTTTCTTCTTTTATATTTTCTAAAGGTGAAATTTTAGCTCCAAAAGAAATATTTTTATTTCTGCTGTATTGATAGTTTTGTTGTATTTGTTCATTTGTTGCATATCTGTCATGAGAAACACACATTGAAACTTTATTTAAATCCAAAAATTTTTTTGCTGTTTCTGAAATATCATACGGAGTTAAATTTTGTATATTGGCAATTGAATTATTGATACTGTTATAATCATTATTTAAAGCAGAATTTGTAAGTATTGAATTCAAAGAACGAGAACTCTCAGTTTCCGCATAAATATTATCAATCATGTTTTTCTTAACTGTATTAATATCAGCTTGTGAAGGCGGATAATTTGCAAGTTTTGTTAATTCTTTATAAATTATTTTTATAACATCTTCTATTTTTTCTTCTGGTGAATAAGCAGTTAGAATTGCAGCCTTTGCCCCGAAAGGTTTATTTTGCATTATTTCGGTTGTACATTCAAAAGATGCCCCTATTTTATTAAGTTCTTTATACATATTGGAATTTAGTGAAGAAAGAATTTCAAATAATGCCGAAAGTTTGTCTAAATCAGCACTTGAAGTACCTTCAGGTATTGCAAAACCCATTGTAACAGAAGGAAGTGTTGTATTCAATTTTATAATATCTTCTCTTACAGGTTTATCATTATATTGCAGCTTTTCATATTTTCGTTTATGAATATTTGAATAATCATTCTGCTTATTAAAATATTTTGAAACAAGATTAATTGTTTCATCAGGATTAACATCGCCTGTTATGACAGTAACCGCATTATCGGGTGTGTACCAGGTATTAAAATAATCAAGAACATTTTCTCGTGTAAAAGAATTGATATTTGCTTTTGTTCCTATAACAAAATCTTCACTTGTTGATTTAATATTAAATAAATTTTTAAGTACTTTACAAACAGCCACAGTGTTAGAATCATCATTACACATATCAATTTCAGATTTTACCGGTTCTTTTTCTTTAATAAGCTGCTCATTGGGAAATGTAGGAAATTGAGTTTGTTCCGCATTTAATTTTATTGCTTCTTCAAGGGAGTTATCGTTTAGCAATTGTATTTGCAAGTAATAATCAGTAGCGGCAAAACCGGTTGAAGCATTGGTATCTCCGCCAAGCTCCGAAACTTTTAAATCATACTCTTTAGGCGCAAGATTTTTACTTCCGTTAAACAAATTATGTTCTATAAAATGACTTATTCCTCGTAAATTATCAGGCTCGTTAAGCGACCCTACATTATAAGTCGTTTTTATAAAAGCAGGTCCTTTTTTTCTTGCAATAATTACTCTTTGACCGTTTGAAAGTTTGTAAATACTTGCTTTATCTATTAGTCCCGGAATTGAAATTTCACCTGTTTTACTGTAAGTTACGGGTAAATCTTTATTTACCAGAGATTGACCTATAGGATACAAAGACGGCAATGTTGTATTATTACCAAAAGAAGCAAATTCCTCCTCTTTTTTAGCGGGAGTATCAATTTGCGATTTTATGGATGAGAGCTTATTTATATTACTGTTTATTATATTCATGACTATATGTTTAGTTAAACATACCTGAATATAAATTATTGATATAATAAAAAAAAGTTTTACAAAACATTTACAAAAAATTTATTTTAAATTTTTTATTGTTTTTATAATAGTCAGATATGCTGAAATTTCCTTGTTATCAGACAAATAAATCTGCTTAATTAATTCCTCTCTATCACTATTTTCAATATTTTTAAAATTAACACCAAATTCAGATAAAGAAACATTTAGAACATCCAATAACCGCAGAAAATTATTAAGTGCAGGTATCTGTAAACCTCTTTCTATGTTGCTTAAATTTTTTTCAGTCATGCCTATTTGTTCTGACAATTGTAATTGAGATAAATTTGCATTAATTCTCAGTTGTTTGATTTTTTTACCTATAAAAATTTTATCTTCATATATAAACATACTTATTATTCCTTATTACATTTATAAAAATACCTAATAGATAATAATCAAATAACCTTATATATAATTAACATTTGAAATAATAGAAAATAACAATACCCATATTTCATATTTTGTGTTAATATAGTCTTGCAAATAATACCTATATAAATTAAGTATTATTTACAAGACCAAGATACTGAATATATAAATCTATATTATACGTAGCTGGCGGACAGCCGTCCGCCTTTTTTTGAAAAATCAGAAAGTGAGTATGAAAAATATATTTGATTTTATAAAAAAAGACATAATAAGCGAACCTCAGTGGAATTACGACTTTTTGCCAACTTTAGAAGAAAGAGAATACCCAAAATATTTAGCAAAGTTATTTTATATAAAAACAGGAGAAGAACTGCCGCTTTTAAAAGAGTGGAGTTTTAAGAGCGGAGAGTGGAGCTGTAAAATAAACAAGAAAAAATTAAAAACCTTTAATCAGAAAATACAATGGATTAAATTATACGGGATAACACCTTTAATGCGTGATTGCACGGATAAAGTAAAAGTACGCGATTATGTACGTGATTGTATCGGCGCAGAATACTTAAAACCTGTACTGAGTGAGGAGAGTGGAGTTAGGAGCAATAATTTAAATTTTTCACTCTCAACTCTTAACTCTCCACTCTTTGATAAAATAGACTTTGATAAACTTCCCGACAGCTTTGTAATCAAGTGCAACCACGGGTGCAAGTGGCATTATATTATAAAAAATAAAAATAAATATCTAAAAAACAAACGATTGGTTGATATTACGCGCCGTAACATTACGGGCTGGCTGGAACAAGATTACAGCTTCTGGTGCGGGTTTGAATTAAATTACCGCGGTATTGAACCTAAAATTTTGATTGAACCTCTTTTAAGAGAAGAAATTAATACAAATCCGAGAGAAATAGAAGTTTATTGTTTTAATTCTCAGCCTAAAATATTTGTAAATGTTAAATATAAACAAAAAAGAGAAATTTGTTATTACGATGAAAACTTTAATTTTATTGATTTATTACTTCATCCTGACGGAAACAATAAAATAATAAAAGAAAAAGCCGATGATATATTATATCGAACGATTGATTTATCAAGCAGACTTTCAAAAGATTTTTCTTTTGTTCGTGTTGATTGGCTTATTTATCACAATAAACTTTATTTTAACGAACTTACTTTCACTCCGTATTCGGGATTTATAAAATTTGATAAAAAATGGAATTTAAAATTAGGCAGCAAGATTAATTTAGAAAGGTAGTTTATGAATTTTGATGTTATAGAAAATTTAACAGAAGAAGAAATAATGCAATTATATGATAATTTACAAGATAGTTTAGCTTGGAGATGTATTTGTAAAACAAATATTGCAGATAGCAACTGCAAATGTGAAGACACCTCAATCGAATATTCATCAACATGCCGAAGTGAACAATTTTACAGTTGGTACTTTTATGATAATCGTTATTTTGAACAATTTTGTAATGAATATTGCAATTCAAGTTGCTCTTCTAATAACTGTGTATCTTCTGCATACGGCGGTTATTCAGATGAATTACCGGAGATAGGCAGTTTTTCTTTTAGTTACTGCGCAACTCGATAAAAAATTAAGCAAATATTATTTTGTTTGGATTTATAATATATGTGAAGGTAAGTTTATATGATAAATAGTATAACAAATTTATACCCGCAGTATCATTATACTCAAGACAGAAGGCAGAATAATATCCCCGTTGCAATAGAAAGAAGAAGTGGAACGGATAGAAGAAGCCAAAACCGTGTTGTTATGGACTCAAAACTTACGCGGGATTTATATGAAATAAAAAACAGAATTGCAAAACTTGATAATTTTTCGCAAAAAACTTTAACACAAAAAATATCAGTGCAAAATCCTTATTTTGCTTCAAAAAATACACTTACTCAAGATACCTTTATAAAAGCTGCAAAACCTGATAATACCGAAATAGCAAGACAAGAAGCAAAAATGCAGGAAAAAGCAGACATGTCATATCAAGCAGGCATGATGGCAGCCGCTTTAGCAGGTGCCATAGCACTTTCCTTTATGGGGCCTGCGGGTGCAGTAATTGCATTCGGTTCTGCTTTTTACATAGGTTCTCGTGTTTGCAAAAATATTATAGCAAAAGAAATAAAAGATGGTGAAAAGTTAGAAAATTAGCAATATTTTTCTATAGTTTTGCACTGTGATTAAGCTTTTTCTCCGACTGTCATTTTACAACAATTGTATCATTTTCATTAGACTCTTTTTTCTTTTGTTTGTTTTTTCTTTTTTCAATTTTAGATTTTAATTTTATAGCTTTGTTTTCATCTATTTCTTTCAGTGATACAGTTTCGCTTTGTGATAATTCTATAGACTTCCCCTTCAGCCATATCCAGCATATAGAATTATCATAAGCATTGCTGACTCCTGCTTTAAACCAATTATGATTTTTTTCTCTTTGTATTGCACCTTTTGTAAAATAATAAACTAAATCAATTCCGGGAATAAAGAATGAAAAAGCAGTTGTTGCTGCAAGTTCAGTTCCTCTGAGTGCAACATCTTTAGATTCTAATTTTTCGTATTTTCTTGCAATTAAATATTTATCGCTGTCTTCTAAATTGATTTTATATCCCAGTAATGATTCGTAGTATTTTAAATTTAATAAAATAAAACCGCTTTTATGCCACCTGCGTGCTTCTTGGGCTTCTATAGGTTCTGCTGTTATTATTGAATTTTTATGAATAATCTTATTATTTAATGTTATATCTTTATTTAATTTGAATTTAATTTCTTTAGGAATATTATTAACTGAAAAATTTTGATTTATATACGCAATAGTATTTATTTTATCCTCCGCATTTACAGATGCAAAAGAAAAAATAAAAATAAATGTAAATATTAAAAATCTGGTGAAAAAACTATTCATAATTTGACTAAATAAACATACACCGCGCTTATTGCAGCGCATATTATCTGGATAATACTATAAAAACTCTCTTTATTATAAACAGCAAGCCTGCCTATAATGAAAGGCGAACTTGAAAAAAACAGAACAAAAATTTTATTTATAATACCCGGAATAAAAACGGCAAGTAAAACAGCACTTAAAATATATAAGGAAAAAGCCCAGGTTAAGCCTGATAAGTAACACGCAATTTTTTCACTGTGTTTTCTTTTTTGCAGAAATACTTTATAAATACTTATCATTAATGCCAAAATAGAGGCAAATATAATAAAAATACTTTTCAAAAGCATAACATCTCCTGATGCTATTTTCCTATAAAAAATTTTTTATGTAAATTGTTATTTTTCTGATAAATATTCATATTATGCAAGTTTGTTAAATAAAATACCTTCTTTATTAAGTTTTTTTTCAAATATTGGAGCGGCACAGGTATTTATATCAATCATAACTCCCTCTTTATTTTTCTTCATAGCCGTAATTTCCTGCGGTTTTCCGTTTAAATTAATACCAAAACGACCTGCCATAAATCCTAATTCTAAATAATCATCGGCATTCAGAGGCTGACCATCTGTTTTACCGGCTTTCGTATTAACCTGATATTGAGTTCTCGGCACAACATTTACACAACTACATCTCAGCATAACATTACCCTCCTAAATAAATTTCACAATTAAGCATTATACACTAATCTTTGATAATTGTAAAGTCATACCATAGTTTAAATATATTAAGCATTTATGTTTATGATATAATAATTTATGGCATGTATATGCTTACAAAACAGATTATCAGACAATAAAGGGGCAGTATCTTGGTACAGCAGAATTTTTTTGAGGATGGAAAAATTGTTCCGGTAAATATACGTGAACAGATGAAGCAATGTTATATAGACTATGCAATGTCAGTTATTATAGGTAGAGCATTACCTGATGTACGTGACGGTTTAAAACCCGTACACAGACGTATATTGTTTGCTATGAATGAGCTTGGAATGGCACCTGATAAACCTTTTAAAAAGTGTGCAAGAATAGTCGGTGAAGTTCTTGGTAAATATCATCCTCACGGTGATACTGCCGTATATGAAGCATTAGTTCGTATGGCTCAAGATTTTTCAACAAG
The DNA here is from genome assembly GCA_905234915.1 of Candidatus Gastranaerophilales bacterium. GTDB lineage: Bacteria > Cyanobacteriota > Vampirovibrionia > Gastranaerophilales > Gastranaerophilaceae > Avigastranaerophilus. The sequence continues at coordinate 24,134 of CAJOJP010000015.1, read as the reverse complement.
ATATTTAACCGTTGACGGGCATGGCAATTTTGGCAGTGTCGATGGTGACGGAGCTGCTGCAATGAGATATACGGAAGCAAGAATGCATAAAATTACAACTTCAATGCTCGCTGATATTGATTGTGAAACTGTTGATTTTGTTCCAAACTTTGATGGTTCTTTAGAAGAACCTTCTGTTTTACCCGTAAGACTTCCTATGCTTTTGCTGAACGGAGTATCCGGTATTGCTGTAGGTATGGCAACAAATGTACCGCCTCATAATCTTTGCGAAATAGTTGACGGAACTATAGCTTTAATAGATAATCCTAATTTAACAATTGACGAACTTATGCAATATGTTAAAGGCCCTGATTTCCCGACAGGAGCAAGCATTATAGGTGTATCTGAAATAAGAAAGGCTTATACAACAGGTCGGGGTTCAATTAAAATGTCTGCTATTTCTAGCTTTGAAGAAATATCTGCAGGCGCAGGACGGCAGTCAAGAACGGCAATTGTTGTTACCGAAATTCCCTATCAGGTTAATAAAGCCGTTTTAATTTCTAAAATAGCAGAACTTGTCCGAGATAAAAAAATGGACGGTATCTCCGATATTAGAGATGAGTCTGACCGTGACGGTATGAGAATTGTCATTGAGCTTAAACGTGACGCAAAGCCTGATGTCGTACGCAATAATTTATATAAATATACTCAATTAACGGCTACTTTTGGCGTAAATATGCTTGCTCTTGTAGGACAGCAGCCTCGTTTAATGAATTTACTTGAAGTTCTTAACGAATTTATTGAGCATAGAGTCGAAATTATCACAAGAAGAACTCTGTTTTTCTTAAAAAAAGCAAAAATGAGAGCACATATCTTAGAAGGTTTATTAATTGCACTAGGTAGTCTTGACGAAGTTATTGAACTCATTAAAAAATCAAAAACGGCTGATGAGGCAAGAGTCGGTTTAATGTCACGTTTCGGTCTTGATGTTGATCAGGCAAATGCTATTCTTGAAATGCAATTAAGACGTTTAACCGGCTTGGAACAGGATAAAATAAAATCTGAATATGATGAACTCTTGAAAAAAATTCAAGAATATGAGGAACTTTTATCCGATAGAAATAAAGTACTTGAGCTTATTAAGACGGAGCTAAAAGAAGATAAAGAAAAATACGGAGATGAGCGAAAAACTCAAATTCTTCCGGAAGCCGATGAAATGACAATAGAAGATTTAACTCCAAATCTTCCAATGGCTGTATTTATTACTCGTCAAGGTTATATAAAACGCATTTCACTTGATGTATTTGAAAGACAAAATCGTGCCACACGCGGGAAAGGCGGTATAAAAACAAAAGAAGATGATGATGTCGGTCACTTTTTCACGGCTATGATGCATGACAAGGTTTTATTCTTCTCAAATAAAGGTACAGTATATAGTTTAAATGTTTATGATTTTCCGGAAGGCTCGCGTCAGGCAAAGGGACTGCCAATTATAAACGTCCTTCCTTTATCTCAGGATGAACAAATTACGGCCGTTGTTCCGGTTTCTAACTTTGATACAAATTCAAATCTTATTATGCTTACTAAAAAAGGTTATATAAAAAGAATAGGTCTTGATAATTTTGTCTCAATAAGAAAGAACGGTATTATAGCAATCGGGTTAGAAGAAGGCGATACGTTGAATTGGGTAAAACAAGCAAACAATACGGATGAAGTATTCATTGCAACAAGCTGCGGTATGGCAATAAGATTTTCTCTTGAAGATATAAGACCTTCAGGCAGAAGTGCAAGAGGAGTAAACTCAATGAAATTAAGGGAAAATGATACAATTATAGGCTGCGATATAATTCCTAAAAATTTTGATTCCGATTTACTCGTTATAACTTCGGATGGATTTGGCAAACGGTGTAAGATGTCTGAATTCAGAGCCCAAAATAGAGGCGGTATAGGACTTATTGCAACTAAATTTAAGTCCTCTGCTTCAAGACTTGTTGCTTTAACCGTTGTTGAAGAAGCTGATGAAATAATGGTTGTTACTCAAAACGGAATTGTATCAAGAATAAAATCAAGTGATATTTCGCGTCAAGGCAGACCTGCAACAGGAGTAAGAATTCAAAACTTAATGGAAAACGACTCGGTTATGGCTGTAAATAAAATTGTTGTAACTGATACTCAAACAGGTTTTGCTGATGAAACAGTTTCAGCTGATGTTGAAAATGCAATACAAAATAAATTGGGAGAAATAGATGCCAATGAATAAAATAATCAGTACGGATAAAGCTCCAAAAGCCATAGGACCGTATTCACAAGCATATTTAAGCGGTAATACTTTATATTGTTCGGGACAAATTGCAATTAATCCTGAAACAAATGAATTTATCGGCGGTGATATTAAGTGTCAAACAAATCAAGTACTTAATAATATAAAAGCTCTTCTTGAAGCAGCAGAATTTAAATTTGAGAACGTTGTAAAAACAACATGTTTTCTTGCTGATATGAACGATTTTGAAGTATTTAACAAACTTTATGAAAAAATATTCATTTCTAAACCTGCGCGTTCATGCGTTGCAGCTAAAACACTGCCTAAAAATGCACTTGTTGAAATAGAAGTTATTGCAGTCAAATTTTAATATTAAGTAATATGAATTTATTTTTAATCCACCAAAAAGCCTAAATTTAAGTTTATTTATGGAAAAATTTTTTTATTAAATTACTTGTCAAAAAAAATTTTTTGATATAATTAAGACCTAAACTAGCAAATTTAATTTTTTGCAGTTTTAAAATTATCGTAACACATGAAAGAGTATTAAAATTATGAAAGTCAATTTGATTACGAACAGCATGCAGCATCGACATAGAGAGCTAATTCCGAGTGTGCCTGAGCGAACAAGGGAGTGTGTGAAAGAGCGAGAAAACCTAAAACAAAATAATTATGACAATATAAACACGAGCATCAAGAGCAATCCTGATGCTCGTGTGAGTTTTAGTGGAGTTAAAGCTCCTTTGCTTCATAGTTTAGCAGTATATGGTCATAATAATCCTTTGGCAGCCGAAGCTATTTGCGCAACATTTTATGCAGGTATTTTAAGACCTGTTTCAGTTATGGCAATGGCGCGCGACGAAAGTGAAAAAGCAAAATGTACTTATCAGGCTGCAAAGTCTGTTGCTTCCGCCTATATTGGTCTTGCATCAACAATTATTGTTGGAACTATTGTTTCGGCAGGAACCGGAGCAGCTATAAGAAAAGGATTATTCGGTATTCCTAAAGCAATTAGAAATAATAATCAAAAATTTATTGATGACGGTATAAGTCATCTTAATGCTATTGCTAAAAAAATTGAAAACTCTAACCCTGATTTAGCTGCTCAAATTTCATCTTTAACAAAGCCTGCTCTGCCTAAAAAGCAATTAAATCTTGATATTTTTGATAAAAATAAAAAAAATTCTCTGAATGAGTTTATTGGAAAAATAAAAAAATTATATCCGGATAGTACCGAAGCTATTTCAAATGCAATTGAAAAACAAAAAGCTGTAAATAAGCATGGAGAATCTGTAGTTTTACAACCTGAAATTGATAAAGGTGTAGATATACTTAATGAAATTGCTCAAAATATTAGAAAATCCAATCCTGAATTATCGGATATGATATCATCTTTCACTAAATCCGCTGAACCTGTACGTCAATTAAATCTTAATATTTTTGATAAAAAAGGCGAAAACACTCTTGATAATTTTACTAAAAAAATTAAAAAATTATCTCCTAAAAACTTTAAATCTATTTCAAAAGCAATTGAAAAACAAAAATCGCTTAATAATTATGAAGAAACAGCGAAAAATGTTGCAGATAAACTGCTCCAGCCTATTTGGATGCCTATAAGAGCTGTGTTAACTATTGAACTTGTAGCTCCAATTGTTAAGCGTTTTGGTTTTATTAAGCCAAATAAAGAAATAAAACAGGAGGTCAGAAGTCCTTTTAACTTAGATAAATTTTCAGATGAAAATTCAAAAGAACTGTTTAAACCTTTCAATGAAATATCGGAGGTGGTATGAAAGTAAATAATCAAAGTTATTATAATCCAAAACAGAAGGTTGCATTTAACGGCGCAAAAGATTATGTTCCAAAGATTGTTGTAAACGGTCTTGTGAATTTGAATAAAAAAGTAAAAAACAGCGAAGTTTTTAAAGATGGAATTAATTATTTAAGTGCTAAAGACAAATCATTTTCTCATCTCTTAGTTACAGAAAGTACTATTTTATCCGGAAGCTATATGGTTTGTATTGCAAAAAACGATAAAATAGATAAAAAACAAAAACCTCAAATGATTATGAGCGATGCTTTAACATTAACTTTTTCTACTTTAGGTGCTTACTTTCTTGATGAAAAACTTAAAAATTCATTTAATAAATTTACCGAAAAATATTTTGAAAAGCATAAAGAGTTTTACACTGATTTCGGGAAAAATGAACAGATGGAAAACGGTAAAACTCCGCTTGATAAACTTTTAGATAAAGTAAAATCAATCGCTGATAAAAAAGGTGGAGAACTACAAAAAGGTTTAGATGATATTTCAAATACAATGGGTAATCATTTAAAAAATATTACCGGAAAAAAGGAGGACAGAACATCATTCTGTATTACAAAAGAAGAATTGGTTAAAGCACAAGAAAAAGTAAAAAATATTATTAAAACCTCGAAATCATCTAAAGAAGCAAAAAAAGCGGTAAGTAAAAGTGTAGCCGAATTATATAATTCTTCATTTGCAAGAACTGCTGCCGATCTTTCAAAACCATGGTTTTCAAAGATAAGACAGTTTAGTGTTTTTGCAGTATTTTACAGATTACTCGGACCTGATATTTCCACATTTGCAACACTTAGAGCCGATAAAAAAAGAGAAAAACTTGCAAAAGATAATTTCTTTTCTTCTTTTAATTTGACAGCATTAAAATCAAAATAAATAAAATAATTATTTAGCAAATTGTATATACCCGTTGACCGATAGTTTAAAATTAATATTTCGTATATTTTAAATCTGGTTAGATAAAAACAGGGGTTTGCCGTGACAGGCTTATCTAAAAAAAAATATAGAGAAATGAATTTATACGATTTGATAGTAACAGCTCAAAAAACTGATTATGATGCTTTAGAAGAACTTATTAAAAGAGAGCAGAAAAGCATTTATACTTCTTTTTGTTATCTTGGAGCTTCAAAAGAGAGTATTTCCGATTTGACACAAGAAGCACTTTTTCGTATGTCGAAAAATATTAAAAATTTGAAAAATCCTAAACTATTTAAATCATGGATAGGACAAATAGTAACTCATCTTTTTTATGATGAGCTCCGAAAAAAACAAAAAATTCCCGTATCCGTTTCAATAGAATCATACTGGCTAAACGATGATAAAGATGAGAATTGTGCATTAAATGTCTGCGACAGCCATTTAAAACCTGATGAAAAAACAATGGGAAAAGAACTTACCGACGTAATAAAAGAAATGATTTGCACACTCCCTGAAAATTTTAGAATAGTAATTATTTTAAGAGAACTACAAGGATTAAGTTATGAAGAAATAGCAAATATTACAAAAACAAATGTAGGTACGGTAAAATCCAGAATTGCAAGAGCAAGAAATAAATTGCAGGAATGTTTAAAACCCTATGTTAATTAAAGGAGAAAACATTGATTAATTCATTATGTAAAAAAGTTACGGCTATGTTAAGTGCCTATATTGAAAATAAATTAACACCTGAGGAACGTACATTTGTTGAAAACCATTTTTCAGAATGTATGGATTGCAGAAAAAAATTCTATGAAATGAGTGAAATTATCGGCAGTCTTCATTTTGAATATGAAAAAATGATTAATGAATTTGATAAAATTGAAGCAAATAAAATTTTTAATATGAAAGAATATGAATCATTTTATAAAAATATTTCACCCTATGTAGATGATGAATTATGTTATGAAGACAGCTTAAAATTCAGAAAATATCTGCTTAAATCAAAAACGGCACGTGATGAATTATCAAATGTATATAGTCTGAGAAATAATATAAGAAAATCGGCTGAAAATTTTATGGATAAATCAAATATTAATTATGCCAAAAAAATAATAAAAAAATTAAAAAAAGAAGACAAATATTTATTTCCCAATATCTATAAACGGGCAGTTATAGCAATAGGCTTTATGATTTCTATAATAACAGTGCTTGTTCTTTTTATAAGTTATACTTTTTTTAATAAATCTTTTGCAGATACTGTAGTACAAAAGCCTGAAACAAATATTATATTTCCTGACAGTGAAAACTATATTGAATTTTTCTTTGATGAAAATGGAAATATTATTTTTGAAGATAAATAAAAAGAGCCCGAAGGCTCTTTTTCGTATTTAATATTTACAAATATTAATATCTGTAATGAGCAAAAGCTTTATTTGCTTCAGCCATTTTGTGAGTATCTTCGCGTTTTTTGCAAGCTGCCCCGATACCATTTGAAGCATCCATTAATTCATTTGTAAGCTTTTCTATCATAGATTTACCGCTGCGTTTTTTAGCAGCTTCAATAATCCAAGTTGAACCTAATACCATACCTCTATCTGCTTTAACTTCAAGAGGAACCTGATATGTAGAACCGCCTATTCGTCTTGCTTTTACTTCCAATAACGGAGTTGCATTAGCTAATGCTTTTTTAAAGATTTCTAACGGTTCATCTTTAGATTTAGTTTTTAAATTTTCTAATGTTGAATAGAATATTCTTTCAGCAATTGATTTTTTACCGCGTCTCATCAATCTGTTAATAAATCCGGCAATATCAACACTATTATAAACAGCATCTGGAGCGGGTATTCTTCTTACGGGTTTACTGCGTCTTGACATTATAAATCGCCTTTCTTATTTTTTCTTTTTAGCTCTCTTTGCGCCGTATTTAGATCTGGATTTAGCTCTATTAGCGACGCCTGCGGTATCCAATGTACCTCTAACGATGTGATAACGGACACCGGGAAGGTCTTTAACCCTTCCGCCTCTGATTAATACAACAGAGTGTTCTTGAAGATTATGTCCTATACCGGGTATATATGAAGTAACTTCAAATCCGTTCGTTAATCTTACCCTGGCTACTTTTCTTAAAGCGGAGTTAGGTTTTTTGGGAGTAGTTGTATAAACCCTTGTACAAACTCCTCTTCTTTGCGGACAGTTTGTTAACGCCGGCGATTTAGTCTTATCAGTTGTTCTTTTACGTTCTTTACGTACTAACTGTGCTATTGTTGGCATGTTTTCTCCTTTTACATGAATAAATTTTCCACTAATATTCAATTAACAGAATCTGCATGTTCTTCTGAAATTAACTTTGCTTCGCCTCCATTCGCCGCAATGCCGATTTCTTTTGAAAATTCAGGAAACTATTAATTGATAGCTTCTTGCGAAACTTATTCAGCACAAACAAGTTTATCGCATCATTATCATTGATACTACAATTATAATGCAAAGTCAATGTTTTCAAATTAAAAACCTTGAATTATAATTAAAAAGCGCGTAAATTTATTGCTTATACGTTTGCAATCAGAGAGGAAAAGAAAATTGGTAAATGAAGAAATTTTACAATGGAGAGAATCAAGTTTTAAGGCAGTAATACCTTTTATTGTTTTTGTAATATTTTATTTCGGATTTTCCGTATGGGCGGGCGATTTTTCCAGAGTGCCGATGACGGCTGCTTTTCTTGTTTCTTCTGCTTCTGCTTTAATTTTAAACAGAAAGGAAAAACTTTCAAAAAAAATTGAGCTTTTTGCTTTCGGTATGGGGAATAAAGATATAATGATAATGTGTCTTGTATTTATTCTTGCGGGGGCATTTACGGCAAGCGCAAATGCTTCGGGAGGCGCACAGGCAGCTGCTTTAATAGCTCAGCATTTTATTCCCGGGCAGTTTATGGTATTCGGAATATTTGTAGTATCTGCTTTAATCTCCTTATCAATAGGAACCTCCTGCGGAACTATTGCAGCTATTGTTCCGATAGCGGTTTCTATTTCTCAAAATTTCGGAATAAACCCTTCATTTGCAATAGGTGCCGCAGTCGGCGGAGCCATGTTCGGCGATAATATGTCTTTAATATCAGATACAACAATTGCAGCCTCAAGAACTCAAAATGTAAAAATGCGTGATGAAATGCTTGCTAATTTTAGGGTTGTAATAATTCCTGCAATTTTATGCGCTTTATTATATATGATGCCGATTTTCAGCGGAAACAGCATATCGGCTGATGAAATAACATTAACCTTTGATAGTTTTATAAAAGTAAGTCCGTATATTTTGCTTTTAATTCTCGGTATTTTAGGTATAAATGTAATGTTTTTATTATTTTTCGGCACGATAATAAACATAATAATCGGAATTTATTTTGGTATATTTGACATTTTTCAGGCATTAGAGAACATAGGAACGGGAACGGCTTCTATGGCATCTACTATAATTGTTGCAATGCTTGCAGGCGGATTATTACAGCTTGTAAGATATAATGGCGGTATAAATTATATTATTGAAAAAACAGGCAGTTTTATAAAAAACAGAAAAACCTGTGAAATAGGCATTTGTTTTTTAGCAGGAACAGTAAATTTTTTTACCGCTAATAATACGGTTGCAATTATAACATCAGGAACCGTTGCAAAAGAGTTATCCGAAAAATACGGTGTTCCGCCTGTCAGAACAGCCAGTCTTTTAGATACAACCTCGTGTATAGTACAGGGCTTAATCCCTTACGGAGCACAGATTCTTATAGCATCAAGCCTTGCTGCTTCAATAGGTGTAAGTTCATTTGTAATTTTAAAAGGAATGTTTTATCCTGTTCTTGTGCTTTTGGGATTAATATATTCAATTATAAAAACAAAAATTTAAGGTGTTAACAGGGTTTCTTCTATCCATTTTAACATTGGTCTTAATGCATTAGAGCGGTGTGATATTTTATTTTTTTCCGCCTCATCCAATTCAGCCATAGTCTTATCAAATTCACTCAAATAAAAAACAGGGTCATATCCGAAACCGTTTTTCCCTTTTGGTTTGTCATCAATAAAACCGAAAACTCTGCCTGTTTGAGTATGTAAAATATTACCTTCCATATCAACAAGCACCATTGAACATGTAAAATGCGCGCTTCTGTCATCAAAGGATAATCCTCGCATTTCACCTAATAATTTTTCAATTCTTTCTTTCGGAGTCAGTGCATATCTTGACGAATATATACCGGGTCTGCCTTCTAAAGAATCTACGCATAATCCGGAATCATCAGCCAAACAATAATTTTTCACGATTTTTGCGGCTTCTTTTGCCTTTATTGCGGCATTTTCTTCAAAAGTTTTCCCGTTTTCCACGGGGTTAAATTCTCCTTTTATTACTTCAAATACTATATCGGAATTTTGATTTATTGAATTAATTTCCTCTAATTTATGAGGATTAGAGGTAGCTAAAGTTATTTTTATCATTTTATTTACCGTATCTTCTTTGTCTTGTATTAAAATTTTCCAATGCCTTTAACAGTTCATTGTCATTAAAGTCAGGCCAAAAAACATCCGTGACATAAATTTCCGAATAAGCACACTGCCACAGCAAAAAATTACTTATTCTTTTTTCACCGCCTGTTCTGATTAATAAATCAGGGTCAGGGATATTTTTCGTATATAAATTATTTGAAATTGTTTCTTCTGTTATATTTTCAATATTAAGTTTATTTTCATATACAGCTTTAGCTATTTTTTTAACGGCATCGGTGATTTCAAGTCTTGCTCCATAATTAAACGCTATTTGAAGATTAAGCGATGAACACCGTTCAGTTTCTCTTTCAGCATATTCTAAAATTTTTAGAAGCTCAGGTTTCAGATTTCCACGATTGCCTATAAATGTTAATTTTATATCATTTTTGATAAATAACGGTATTTCTGATTTTATAGTTGCAGATAAAAGCTCCATTAAAAAATTTACTTCTTCTTTTGCTCTATTCCAATTTTCCGTAGAGAATGCATAAAAAGTAAGATACTTAATACCTGATTTTTTACAAGTTTCAACTATGTTGCGAAGCGAATCAACACCTTTTTTATGTCCCATTGCGGAGGGCAGATTTTTACTTTTTGCCCAGCGTCTGTTTCCGTCCATAATTATTGCGATATGCTTCAACTGCGTATTTTTTACTATATTATTTATTTCATTATTTAAATCAGACATAAAAACACTTTATTACACTGAAATAATATTTTCAAGCACATGCGCCGGATTCATAACATAATCCCTAATAATTTAAATTTAGTTACAGTGTTTTGTATAATTTCTATAAGTTGCATATACATAAAAAAAGACGGACAATTTGCAGCTAAAATTGTTCTTCAGGCATTCAAAGAAAAATAATTGATTATACATTAGTATTAAATATTTTAAAAAAAAATTATTATAAAGTGTATTATTTCTTTTTAAAAAATTTTTTATACTTTAATTAGGTTGGAAGTATAGTATTATGAAAATAACTAATTATTTTATAACTTTACGAAGCAGAATAGATTTATTAAATAAATATTTATCAGACCCGATTAATTATAAAGATTTAAACAATCCTTTTGCTTCAACACTGCCAAAAACTTATGTCTGGATTGAAGAAGATAAAGCTCAAAAAAATTAATTTGTTTATTTTTTATTTATAATTATTATATAAATATGAAGAATTTTTATCTGAATAGACAATCAAAATATATACTTTTAGAGCTTGGCATAGGTTCTGTTGTTATAGGAATAATTGCTTGTGCTTCAATTAATTATATTCAAAATAAAACAGATAAAGCTTATGCCGATTTCGCCAGACTTGTAACAAAAACAATAGCGGCGGAAACTGCTGATTTAAACCGTTTGTATCCCGATACTCAAAAAAAATTATTATCAGATAAATTTGAAAATTTTATTTCAAATAATGAAGAGGTTTCTTACATTGAATATCTTGATACTAAAAATCAAATAATATATTCATCAAAAAGAAATATACCGGTAAAAGAAAATGAAACTATTTTAAGTGTCAGTTCTCCGATAATATCAAATAATAAAATTGAAGGCTCAGTAACAGTAGGAATGACAGGTGTCGGAATTATTCCTATTTCAAAGGCGGTAAATAAATCTTTATGGGAAATTTTTTTCTTAACCTGGGCAATTTTTGCTTCAATTTTAGTTTTAAATATTTTCTTAATTTCAAAAGAATTAAAGAAAATATACTACGGAGTAAAGCAAATTACCTCCGGTAAATTTGGCTACAATGTAGAATTAAACAATATGAGTGAGCTTGCGGATGCATTTAACGATATGTCTAACCTGCTTTCTGTTTATGATGAACAAAATATCGAACAGTTGACATTGGAAAGAAACAAGCTTGAAGCTGTTTTAATGAGCATAATAAACGGAGTAATTGTCTGTGATAATTATGATAAAGTTGTTCTGGCAAATTCAGCCGCATTAAAAATGCTGGATGTTGAAGAAGAACACTTATTAAATACTAAAATTCAAGAATATATTGATAGTCATGGTCAAAAATGTTTTTTTGAAAAAATTGAAGAATTTAAAGATACTCCCTTAAATATAATAGAGCAAAAACCTGTTGAGTTTTCTATTGAAGCAGGAAAAAGAACAATAAAATCAATGATATCACCTATGTTTTCAAAACAGCAGGAGTATATCGGTTATATTGTTGTTTTAATTGATATTACCCGCGAAACAGAAGTCAATAAATTAAAAAATACTTTTATATCAAATGTATCTCACGAATTAAGAACACCTGTTACGGTTTTAAGAACATATATTGATACACTGTATAATAACGGTGATGATTTTGATGAGGATACAAAAAAAGAATTTCTGCAAACAATTGATACAGAGGCAAAAAGACTACATTCCATGGTAAATGATATTTTGGATTTTTCTCGCCTTGAAGCGGGAAATATTAAATTAAAAAAAGAATATACAAATTTACCTGAACTTTTAAAACAAAATATTAATTCAATACAAATTTTAGCGGATGAAAAAAATATTAAAATAAAATATATACAGCATGGTGAAATTCCTAAAGTTCCTTTAAATATAGAGAGTATAGACAGAGTTATAAGAAATTTACTTTCAAATGCAATAAAATATTCTCTTGAGGGAAAAGATATTATTGTTTCTGTTAAAATGTCAGATAATACTCAGTTTGTTGAATTTTCAGTAAAAGATAAAGGCATAGGGATTGCTAAAGAGCATTTAGATAAAATATTTGACAGGTTTTACAGAGTTGAAAATGCGGCTCACACAATAAAAGGTACAGGTTTAGGACTTCATCTTGTAAAAATGACTGTTGAAAAACACCATAACGGTAAAATTACAGTTGAAAGTAAAGAAAATGAAGGTTCAATTTTTACCGTATTTTTACCCCTGAATATAGATGAAGCTGAATTGGCTTAATTTATTATTTTAATTTATTGTTTTATACAAAATAACGTGTTTACATTTTTGATTGTAAACACGCTATTTTGTATATTTAATTAAAATTATCTTCTTCCTCTGTGAAGTGTTGCTGCAGGTTTTTCACTATATAAAGTAATTGACTCGTTAATCAATAAATAATCGGGATTTTCTTGAAAAGCACTGATACTTAAGCTTGAAATAGCTGTCAAATACTCAAAATTATTATTCATGTCAATTAAAAAAGCATGCATTTGATTATATGTACCAACAAAGAAAAATTTTAATTCACAAGCATTATAATTGTTTGAATTTTCAGCATAAAGAGGATCGTTGACAGGACGCATATTATACTCAATAGAACGAATTAAAAGACCGTTGCTTTGAGCCGTTTTTATAATATCCTCAAACATATTGCCGAAAATACCAAGACTTTCACTTGTACTGTTTACCGTTGTTTTATAAATCGGTTTTAATGCCCTTAATTTAATTTCTTGTGCTTGCTTATCAGCTTCTTCTTTTCTGACCTGTTCTTCAAGTTTTTGTTTTGTTGCGTTATTACGTTCAAGTTCATCTCTCATGTCACCATATTCTTCAATTTTTGGACGACATATCGAAATAATGCCTACAATTATTAATACTGCTGCCACTATAAGACAAACCGGAACAAATTGTTGATATTTCTTATTCATAGTATCCTCTGTTTAAATTATATTATAGGTGAAGGGGGTGGAAGCGCACTGCCGCCGTTATATGACGAAACGCCCGATACTCCTCTTCTTAGATTTTCTATCATGCTTTGAATTGAAGATTGAGTTTGCTGAGGTAAACTTTCTTCAAAGCTTACATTTTTATCCGGAGTTTTTATTTCAAATGTATAACCATCCGGAATTTTAGACTTTATGCTGTCTGATTGAGCATTTATTGATAACTTAGTTAACATTAGATCACTATTTTTTTCTTTTAAATTATCAACGAAAATTTGAACTGATTCACTTGTTTTAGCTTCGCCTAAAATACCTATTCCGCCGTTCGATTGCGTTTTAAAAGTTTTTATATAAACTGTTTCAGGTATATCTGTTGATAAAGAAGTATATGTATCAATAATATCTCTGTTTCTATTAACTATTTTAGTCATTATGGGTAATATATCAACTTTTGACGTATTAGCATTTTGTTCAACAGATTTCTGGAAAATATTAATATCCTGCTTAGCCGACTCATTTGACATTCTGCTGAAATTCATACCAATAGCACAGAGTGTATTAATAAACAGACCTAAAATTCCTGCTATAAGTACTGAAGCAACGATAATAAATATGATATATCTGGCGAAGGGAATTTCATAAGCTCCTATTTCAACAATATTATTTTGAATTCTATCTTTAGGAACAAAATTAATAGCGAGAGGATATTCATCAAAATCAGCGACTGCAGCTCCTGCTGCTTCAATTGTCATATATGAAATCATGTTTGAATCAATATCAGAACCAAGACCATATACCTCAATAAATTGCTGATTATTATTTATGCTTTTATTAATACAATCAACTTCACCTGAAAAATCAATTTTTTGAGATAAAGTCTGAGCCTCTACTTCATCAGCTTCACTTATTATTAGTAATGACTTAGGACTGTTTTTTAATATTGAATTTGTTGCTAATCTCGTAATTGCAGAATATACTTCCTCTGAGGAAAAAGATTTAACAGCAAGCGGTTCTTCCATATCATCGGAAATAACGGGTCCCGTAAAATAAAATGCACAGCAACTGTTTGATGTTACCAAAAGAACAAGTGTTTTTTCATCCGGTAAAACATATTTATTAAATCTGTCGCAAAACTTAATTGCTCTAAATAACGAAGAATAAGCAGTATCTATTCTTACTATTTCCGCTTCTAATTTATCAAATACTTCAATTATCTTAGCAATTACCTTTGTCTGGATTGCACTGTAAACGATGTTTTTTTGACCGCGAATTATTCCGTTTTCCAAAATTGAATATGAAATTGACGGTTCATTACGTTTAAAAATGTATAAATCTTCAATATCCGTTTGTATATTTTCAATAATAAACGCAGGGTCAGACGTTCCATCAAGTGCCGTAATTCCGAAATGTACATTTGGCAGACTTAATGTAATACTGCATTCTTTCGGATTTAAGCCCACATCTTCAAACAAACGTTCTACCGTTTCCGCAAATTCATCATAATCAACAATTTCTCTTATTGAGTTGTTATATTTTATGTTATCTGAGGAATATTTAATAACAGCTTTGGTTACTTTATCTATACATACAAGCTCTATAAAGTTATTGACTGATATGGATATACCGACATGTTTTCTTTGTTTAAATCCTATTTGCTCCAGAATATTCATTTTATATTAACCCGTTTCCATACTACAAATATTATATACAGATATAATAGTTTATATTTCAAATTTTTGCAATAAACTTAATAAATGAGTTTATTATTTCCCGAAAAAATTATAAAAAAGTAAAATTTTGTTATATAATTAGGGTATTTTTAAATCTTTGATACAAGCATTTAAAAATGAAAACAATCAAATATTTGTAATATAGGTTTAAAAAATGGAAAATTTTATATACGGAAGAAATAATGTACTTGAATTGCTTTTAGATGGCAGACGCAGTGTCAGCAAGATTTTTTTACTAAAAAGTCCGCATGACAACCCTAAAATTAATAAAATAATTGATTTGGCAAAAAACAAAGGAATTGTTTTTCAATTTTTAACCAAAGAAAAATTCCAAAAATATTCTGATATATCGCATCAAGGTGTGATTGCATTTGTTCCTCCCGTAAAATATACCGATTTTGATGAATTTATAAAAAGAGATAAAAAAAATAAAAAGGTAATCATTACTGATGGTGTTGAAGATCCTCATAATATGGGTTCTATAATAAGAACTGCAGTTTGTGCCGGATTTGATGCCGTTATTTTTCCTTCAAGAAGAAATTCGCTTATTAATGCAACTGTTGAAAAATCTTCGGCCGGAGCAGTTAATCATATTGATTTAATTTTGGTTAATAGTCTTGTGTCTATTGTTGATAAACTTAAGGATAACAACTTCTGGATAATTGCAGCTGATATGAATGCGAAAGATAATTATTATGAAATAGATTATTGCAATATGAATTTCGCTCTTGTAATGGGGTCAGAGCAGGAGGGAATATCCTCATCTGTTTTAAAAAAAGCTGATTACAGAATTAAAATACCGATGTTAGTTGATTTTGATTCTCTTAATGTCGCAAATGCAGCAAGTATTATAATGTATGAAGCTGTTAAACAGATAATGCAAAATTCCCCTGATGTTGTATAATATTTTAAAAAGGAGGACTAATGTCTGACGAACAAGATAAATATACCGAGGATGATTTTAACGAAAGTGAATTTGAAATTCAGGATGATGAGGATATAATCAAGGCGGTTGAAGAACCAAAGACTGCTGAAACCAGAGATAGTGCGATTGCTGATGATTCCGTTAAAATTTATTTGCAGCAGATAGGTAAAATAAAACTATTAACTTTAGAGCAAGAACTTGAAGTTGCAAAAAAAATAAAAAACGAAAATTCGGAGCAGGCTAAAAAAACTCTTGTTAACTCAAATTTAAGGCTTGTTGTAAGTATAGCAAAAAAATATATCGGACGCGGATTATCTTTTCTTGATTTAATTCAGGAGGGAAATATGGGACTTATGCGCGCCGCAGAAAAATTTGATTACACAAAAGGTTATAAATTTTCCACTTATGCTACCTGGTGGATTCAACAGGCTATTACAAGAGCAATAGCCGATAAATCAAGACTTATAAGACTTCCTGTTCACATGATTGAAACTTTGAGCAAAATTAAAAAAATTTCAATGGATTTAACCATTGAAAACGGTACTGCTCCTACAAAAGAAGAAATTGCATATAAAATCGGAATGCCGGTGCAAAAACTTTCTTCCCTTATTGAATCGGCCCAGGGAACTATCAGTATTGAATCACCTGCTAATCAAAAAGACGAAAATACAAAATTATCTGATTTTATAGTTGATGAATCTACACTTTCGCCTGATACAAAAGTAACTCAGGATAATTTGTTTTTTGATATAAAAAGAATGCTTAATCATTTGAGCGAGAAAGAAAGAAATGTGCTTATTATGCGCTATGGGCTTGATGATAACGGAGAAAAAAAGACTCTTGAAGAAATAGGCAGTTATTACGGTGTTTCAAGAGAACGTATAAGACAAATTGAAAATCGTGCAATGAGTAAATTAAAAAAACTCTGCCGTAATAATAATATAAATATGAGTTTAAAAAATTATATATAATATAAAATTGTATGTTAATTAAAGGAAGTATCAGCAGCAATAAAACAGAATTGTTGATTAAATATTATTCGGATTTGATTAAGAATAATGTACCTGAAAATCAAATATTGGTTTTGCTGTTAAATTCCCGTAAAAAAGCCGATTTTATAAAAAAAATAAATAATATAATTCCAAACACGCATAATCGCAATATTTTGACATTTTCAGGTCTTTGTTATAATGCTTTTCTTGATAACTGGGATTTTATTTCAAAATTTACTCACAACGACAGTGAAAATGAAAAACCTAATTTATGCGGACTTGAAGTTTCTCAATATATATTTAAAGAAAGTATTAAAACTGCTGATTTTTCGGATTATATTTCTAAAATAAATCTTTTACACCAGTTGTTCAGACGTTATTCTTTATCGGTGCAAAATTGTTTATCGGATAAAGAAATCTCAAAACGGGCAGAAATTTTAAAGGAAAGTTTTGCCCCGGAGGCTCAAAAAGCAATAGATGACTATAAATTAAAAACATTTCAATATAAAAGTTTTGATTATTTAAGGCAATTAGCGGTTTTTCCTTTAATTTACAATAATACCGATTATTTTACAAATATTAAATATTTAATAGCTGATGATGCCGATGAATTTTCTTATGCATTCTGGAGGTTTTTTGAAAAACTAATGCCGGATTTAACCGATTACGCAGTCGGCTATGATGATAAGGGTTCCTCCAGATGCGGTTATTTATGCGCATATAAATCGGGAGCAGAAAATTTTATAAAAAAATATTCCCCTGTTATTGTTAAAACGGAAGATAAATCATTATTTCAAAATTTAACGGTAAAATTTGTTCAGGCAATACAGGAAGGTAAAAAAATTTCGCAATTATCATATTTTTCTGCCGTAAAAAGACTTGATATGCTCCGGGAGGTTAATAATTATATAAAAACTCTTATAAAAGAAGGTGTAAAAGAAGAAGAAATTGCCGTTATTACACCTGTTCAGGATGAAATTTTGTATGAATGTTTTAATTCTGACTCCATAAATTATCAAATACTTTCGGGAAGCGAAAAATTATCGGATAATAAATCAATAAAATACATTATTACAACTTTAAAACTTATAAATAATATAAAAATTTCCGAATATGAACTTAAAAACATATTAATTAAACTGTTAAAAATTCCGTTTAAATCTTGCTTTAATATTTTAAAAGAATATTCAAAAGAATATATTTTAAAGGATTATGACTTTAATAACGAAAAATGTAAATATTCATATACAAAATTTCTTTCCGTTATAAACGCACAAAAAAAACAGAAAAATAAAATTTCAGAGCAAATTAAAATTATACGTGAAAATTTATTCAAAGAATTTGGAACTGAAATTGAAACGGAAAAATATAATTTTCTTTTAAAAGAAGCTCAAAGTTTTGAAACTGCCTTTTCGGGTAAAATTCCAAATATAACGCAGGAATTTATAATACAGATTGAAAACAGTATAATCAGTGAAAATCCTTCTGATACTATTGAAATAAAAAAGGGTAAAATTATAACGGCTACTGCGCAAAAAATTATTGATTTTGCATATAAAACTAAATATCAATTATGGATTGATATTTCATCAAGCGAATGGATTAAAAATGATACAGGTACTTTATATAATGCGTGGGTTTTTTCCCGCGACTGGAATAAAAACAGCTTTTCACTTGAAGATAATATTTCACTTACAAACGATAAAACAGCAAGGATAATAAGAAAATTAATACTTTGCGCCGAAAAAAACATACGGCTTTTTTCAAGTTTATATGATAATACGGGTAATGAAAATTTAGGCGGAATAGAAGAATTTATAGAAACAGAAGAAAAAAAGCGGATTGAATTTAAAATTATTCCTCGTTCAGACCAAAAGCCCGTTCTTGACTACAGAAACGGAAAACTCGGTATTATGGCGGTTCCGGGGGCAGGCAAAACAACTATTCTTCTTGCCTTAATAATCAGGATGTTAAAAGAAGGAGTAAAAAGTAATAATATATTTGTTTTAACTTATATGGAATCTGCCGCTAAAAATTTTAAAGAAAAAATTAAGGCTGCAATGCCGGAATTTTCAGCTCCGCCGAATATTTCCACAATTCACGGACTTGCACTGAGAATAATAAAAGAAAACGGAAATTATAATAAAATAGGTCTTGATGAAAATTTTGAAATTTGTGATGATAATAAAAAAGAAAATATAATAAGAGGTCTTTTTTATAAACTGAAAATTGATGATTCTCTTTATGATAATTACTTAAAATGTATTTCTGATATAAAATTAGCCTGCATAAACACTAAATTGCATTCCGATTACAAAGAAATTCAGGATTTTTTCAATTTCTTTAATATATATAATAAATATTTAAAGCAGAATAATTTAATTGATTATGATGATATGCTCTGCTATGCGGTTGAAATATTGGAAAAAAATTCTGATATAAGAAAATATTATCAAAATTTGTGCCAATATATAATAGAAGATGAAGCTCAGGATTCAACCGACATTCAACAAAAATTGATAGGAATATTAAGTGCTAAATATAATAATCTCGTTCGCTGCGGGGATATAAATCAGGCAATAACCTCTACATTTACTAATTCTAACCCTGAAAGTTTTAAAAATTTTATACGCCAAAATAAAAAAATAGAAATGATATCTTCGCAAAGATGTTCTAAACCTGTTTATTCTCTTGCCAATGCGTTTATTAAAGAAGCTCTGAAAACAACTGATGCTTTTTATGATATTCAAATGAAGGAAACGGGAAAAAACCCTGTTTCCGATAAAAATCCGCAATATATAATTTTTGACAAAGAAAGTGAAGAAAAAAATTTTATAATTAACAAGATAAAAGAAATAAGAAGTGAAAATCCAAAAGCTTCAATAGCCCTTCTTTTAAGATTAAACTCACAGGTAAATGATTATATTGAACTTTTTCTTTCACATGACATAAAAACAACAATAAGAACAGATTGTCCCGCACAAAAATCTGTTTATAAAATTATATTTTCTATGCTTAAAATTATACAAAATCCGCTAAATAACAATAATATCATTGACTTTGCTCTTATTTGCAGACAAAAAGGTATATATAAATTAAAACAAAATGATTTTGATATATTAAAATCGTTAAAAAATCCGTTTATTTATCAAAATCCCGATGAAATAAACTCTGAAGCACTTCTGCAATTATATTTTGATATTGATTATCATTTAAATAATTCTGTTGTTAAAACAGACCTTCTTGCTTTAAACATCGGACTTTATTACTCAAAAAACGCCGTTGATAAATCAAATTCATATATGATATCAACCTTAATAAAAAGAATTGAAGCAGATTACAACAATTTAGAAGAACTTTTAAACAAGCTTAATTATGCAGCACAAAAAAATTCGACTGCATATCAATTTTTTGAAGATAATGAAAATACAAATAATTCCGTAAATATAATGACAATGCATAAATCAAAAGGTGATGAGTTTGATTACGTATTTATCCCCGAACTAAATGAAAATAATTATACTACGGTTTTTGAAAATGTTAAATTGAAATCAGATACGCATTTTCTTCAATCCGTAAAAGTGCAGGCAGAAAAAACAATAAGAAAATCAACAGAGGAATTAAAAAAAGAACAGATAAATGAAACTCTGAGACTTTTATATGTAGGTATAACAAGAGCAAAGCAGGAGTTATATTTCACAAATGCCGTAAATTATAAACGGAGAAAAAATACAAAACCTGTTGAAACAGTAAGAAAAATACTTAATGTTAATTGCATAAATTGTTTTTAGTTGTAACAACAAAATCAAGATATTCTAATTATAAGAACATCTTACCCATGGCACTTGTGTAACATCTCCTTCCGGAGAAAAACACTTGCAAAAAAGACCAAAATCCTCCTTTTTATATTAAACATGCCTGAGTATTAAATAAATATTCTATAGATAGCTCGCTGCCCAGTATTTCAAACAATTTAAATGCTTCATTAACCGTAAACTGCTTTTTCCCTTTGATTTTTAAATGTAAAACATCGGTCGAAATCGATAAAAATTTTGCTATTTCTGCCTTTTTCAGTCCTTTTCTTGCTATTTCCGCATTCAAATTTTCATACATGACAAACAGCTCAGGATATTTATGAAAATAAAGATTTAAAAAATTTATTTGAAATAAGCAGAAACTTATGTTCAGAAGATTTGAAGGTTATTACATGCGTCGCTGAAAGATTATTTACTGTAAGCAGATAGCTTTCCATTTATTTTAATTTTTTACACTTAATATATTTTTTATTTTTTCATCTTTTATTAATATGATATAATTATAGTTATGAAAAAGTTTATAGGGATAATTGCTTTAATTTTAATAATTATTCTTCAATCGGGAAGCAAAGTTTCTTATGCTGCTCAAGATGAGAGTCCTTTTTATCCTCCCCTTAATTTCTCGCTTATTCCCGAAGCCGTTCCCCAAAAAGATAAAGAAATTACCGTAAATAATAATCCTATATCTTATGAAAATATAATTTATATGGAAAATCAGCATGCAATTGATGCTATTAATCCTCAAAAACAAGAAAATGCAACTAACTTTTATCCGGGCTTAAGAGGTCCTAATCAATTAATTGTATATACTCCAAAATACGGAATAAGAACAGGTACAAATGAATATGGCACGGAAGCAATTGTTGAAAACAATATGGTTGTGAGTTTAAATGGGGCAGATTCTATTATTCCTTATAAAGGATTTGTAATATCAGGTCATGGCAAAGCTAAAACTTGGATTATGCAAAATATTCAAGTTGGTACAAAAGTTTATATAGATTATTACAATAAAACATTAAAATGTTTTTTAACTCCCGACAGCCTGCTTTATGCCGCCAAAGAAAAAATAAGAGAGGTTAATTCTCTTGTTGAATATTACAGACAGCTTGATATTTTGTACAACGATAAAAAAGCCAATGATTATTTGGATACTTCAAAAGACTTATTAAGAAAAGCCGAGAACAGACCTGAAAAAACGCAGACTTTTATTAATGAAGCTATGAAGTCGCTTGATGAAGCAATAAAAAATACTCTTCCTTATTATAAATCGGAGTTAAAAGGTATTTGGGTCCGCCCTGTTGAAGATACTCCCGAAAAAATCGAAAAGACCGTAGAACGTATGTATAATACCGGTATTACAGATATTTTTCTTGAAACTTTTTATCACGGTAAAACAATATACCACAGCGATTACTTAATGAAAAACGGAGTAATACCGCAAAGAGAAGAGTTTATAGGCTTTGACCCGCTTGCCGTTTGGATTAAAGAAGCTCATAAACGTAAAATGAAAGTGCATATTTGGTTTGAATGTTTTTATATCGGAAATGATAATCCCAAAACAATACCTAACCATATATTATCCGTCTATCCGGAATGGTCAAATAAAAGACTTATAAATTATACCTCTGAAGAACCTGTTTTTTCACGTTCAGAACATAACGGATACTTTTTGGATCCTGCCAATATACAGGTACAGGCATTTTTGTACGGTATTTTAAAAGAAATTATTGATAAATACAGACCTGACGGTATTAATTTAGATTATATAAGATATCCGATAACCGTAGAACCTAATTATTCAAATTATGCTCTGTTAAATTGGGGATATACCGAAACTGCTCGTTCTCAATTTAGGGCAATATACGGTGTTGATCCTGTTGATATTACTTATGGCACATTCAATTGGGAGTTATGGAGTTTATTCAGACAGAATAAAATTTCGGATTTTGTTAAAAATGTAAAACAAATGTCAAAACCATATAATATAAATGTAACAGCAGTTATTTTTCCGGATATTCAAAAGTGTCTTGAAACAAAAATGCAAAATTGGAAATTATGGTCAATAAAGAATTATGTTGACGGATTTACTCCTTTAATCCTTACGGGAGATAAAAATACGGCAGTAATGCTTTTAGAGGATATTACAAATAATATAAGTCCTTCTACTCAAATTTATCCCGGGATATTTGTTACTTTTATGGGCGGTTCTTTTGAAGATTTGCTTATTCAAATTCATAAAACAAGAGAATACCGCTCAAAAGGGGCTGTTATTTTTGACTATGCACATTTGAGCGATAAATATACCGATGCCCTGAAAACAAGAGTATATAACAGAAGTTATGAAGAAAAAGATAAAAGTTCTAAAGAAACAAAACCGGCGGTAAAAACAGAAAAAAAAGATTATAAGCCTGAAATCAGATATAAAGATAATAAAAAGAAAGCAAAGAGAAAAAACAAATGACATTAGTAAACTTTACCAAAATGCAAGGATTAGGTAATGATTTTATAATTCTTGATTACGAGGAATATAATAAAATCAGTATGCCCCTTGACAAGCTTGCATTAAAATTATGTGACAGACATTTCGGCATAGGGGCTGACGGTCTTATTATAATAAATCCAAATATAAAAGAGGCTGATATAAGCTGGTTTTTTTACAATTCTGACGGTTCTACGGCGCAAATGTGCGGAAACGGCATAAGATGCTTCGCTAAATATGTTTATGAAAAAGGTTATGTTAACAAAAAAGAATTTTCTGTTAAAACAAAAGCCGGAATTATTATTCCCCGAATTTTAGAAAATGGATTAGTAAAAGTAAATATGGGAATGCCCATAACAGAACCTGATAAAATACCTGTTAAAACTAAAAACAATTTTGGTATCAAACTAATTATTCAAGATAAAACTTTTACGGCTGATGCAATCAGCATGGGAAATCCTCATTGCGTTATTATTACCGAGGAAGATACAAAGGCTCTTGCGTTAAAATACGGAGGTGATATAGAAACAAATAAAATATTCCCCGAAAAAACAAATGTTGAATTTATAAAAATACTTTCGAGAGAAGAAATAAATCTTGATGTATGGGAAAGAGGATGCGGAATAACACTTGCCTGCGGAACGGGAGCTTGTGCAAGCGTTGTTTCGGGAATTTCAAACGGGCTTTTAAATAACAAAGTAAAAGTAAATCTTCCGGGCGGTCAATTGTATATTGAATGGCAGGGAAATAAAGACGATATAAATCATAATGTATTTATGTCAGGTGCTGCCGATTTGTCATTTTCAGGTAATATTCAAATATAAACTTAATAAAAATATAATCTTCAGCAATTTTTTTAAATAGAAATCATTTATATATTTAAAAAAAGGTAGCTATATACAATTTTACACCGAAAAATATATTTTGGTGTATAAAGTTTAAAATTAATGTATTAACGGCATGTCAGGGGATATAAAACGAAGCCAGCTGCTATGTATATAAAAACATCTAAACTCAGCCAAAACGCGTGAAAACGCAAGCTCTTGCATCTATCA
>CAJOJP010000014.1 GCA_905234915.1 Candidatus Gastranaerophilales bacterium | reverse complement strand
TTTGTTCTTCTTCTTGTAATTTTTTGTTTTCCATTTTGAAAACCTCCATTTCTATATTAATGTACTTTGGAGGTTTACACAAAATTATTTATGGTTTCGTTTCTTTTTTTCATTTTCTATTTTCTAAACAGTTACATCTTGCGTTGTATCTTGTGTTGTATCTTGCGTTGTATCATTTGATGTACCGCCGGTTCCTGATGTAACTGTCGCTGTGGAACCGTCTAATGTACCGGTTCCTGACGTTACTACCGCAGTAGAACCGTCTGTTCCTGATGTGACAGTTGCCGTTCCCGAACTATTAAGTTGTGTTAATACTTTATATTTTGAATTTGCTTCAATACCATCTAAACTATCTATATTACTTATATCTATACCATTTGCTTGAGCCCATTTTACAACATCGCCTTTGTAGTCTTGATCATTAGGAACATCAATATACCCTCGTTCACCGTGAGCAATTACGCATTGACCCTTAGCATCGTCATAGGCTCCCATAATTCGGCTTAAAGCTCCTGATGCATTACTTATATCATTTTTTCTAACATGAGTATTTAATTCGCCCATTAAATCTCTAAAGGCCGTTTCTACGTCACCGCCTGTATGAGCTTGTTCCAAATACATTACATTTGGTTCCCAATCTGACTTTTTCGGAGTGTTTTCAGTAGCATCAATACTTCTGATTGTTCCTTCTGCCGTATCAATTGAGTCTTCAGCTTCGTCAACTATGCCGTTCTGTGTATCAACTTCTGCATCCAATGATTCTTTTATGCCTAAATATACTTCTAAATCTTCATAAAAAGCTTGCAGAGCTTCAGAGAAATCATAATCCATACCATTTAATTGCCCGTCACCGTTAGCATCAGAGAAGGTAACTTCACCGTGTGATGTTTTAACTGTCATGCTTACATTATCATCATCACCGGATGCCTGATATTTGTCGCTGTTAATTGAGTTTAAATGTTCTGCTTTTTGTGAAGGAGTCATATCTTCATTAAGTATTACGGAAGAAATATCAAGTAATTCTTGTCCCGTAAGAGTCATGGCACTTTCAGTTCCCATTTCACCCATATTCATGCCATCTTCGCCCATACTCATACACATACTTTGAGTCGGCACAAATGCATATATTTGATTGTATTCTTTATTTAAAGGATTACCTTCTGCTTCTAAATCAGCAAGTTGAGCGGCATATTCTTCTAACAATCCTTGCGCATTGGTTATAATATCACGCTGCTCATTAATGGTTAATCTGGCATTTTGTTTCTCGGTAACTGATGAAACATCCACCGATTGCGGCTGTTCTACACCGCCTAACCCGCTTGTTACTGCATTTAGCCCCATATTATTTCCTTTCCTTATTCTTTATCCTAAACAATAGCCTTATCTAATTCCATTGATAATTTTTCAAATTCATTATCACTTAATAACATATTGGTACCAGAAATTTCAGCCCCATTGCCTGATAAACCATTTCCGCCCATATCTAAAGGTAATAAAATTTTTTCTTTATCCATAATAAACACCTCTCATTTACATATTTTATATCGGCATAAATGAGAGGTTACTTTAATATAATACAATTAAATATTAAGAAAAATTAACATTTTACTTCATTATTAATTTTGTATTTCATTTCTAAAAATTTATCCCTGCCGTATTTAACAATATACAGGAACATTAATTCTCTATATCTCAAAAACATCCAGCCGGGGCTGTTTTGTTTTATCATTGACTTTTGTGTAAGCTGCTCTTTAATGGTTTGTAATTCATCACCTTTTAAACAGCTGTTTGACTCAAATTTAATTTCAGAGGAAAATTCTTCTTCATCAATTATTTTGGTAATTCCGAATTTTTCGGGATTCAAATTTATTAAAGAATGCCTGCCTAAAGAGAACACTCCCGTTCCCCAGGAATGGACTATATCAGGATTATCACATACATCATGAACTGTTTGCATTGCTTCATCAAAAGTTTCGGTGGGAAAACCCGAAAATATATATGCAAAATTATGAATACCTGCTTTTGCTGCACGTTTTAATATATCAAATCTTGCATCAGTATCAATACCTTTATTTATAAGCTCCATTACTCTTTTGGAACCCGCTTCATAGCCCCATAAAACCATTTTTAAGCCTGCTTTATATGCTAAATCCAGTATTTCCTGTGTAAATGCATTTTCAAGCCTTAAATCACAATACCAATTTATTTGAAGCCCTTCTTCTATTATTTTGCTTGAAAATTCTTTTAAAAATGCAGGTGATATACAATCATCCGTAAATTCAAAATTTGTTATTCCGTATTTAAGTTTATAGGTTTTAAGCTCCCAAATTAATGTATCAATATTTTTTATATTATATGTCTGACCGAAATAATGGTCGCAGAATGTGCATTTTTTCCAGTAACATCCGCGGCTTAATTGTACGGGCATAATAATTTCAGGCAGAAAATAATCTTCAAGGTTAAAACCTTCCAAATCCGCCATTGCAAGTTCTGAAAGTTTTTCAGGCTCCTGCTTTTTATTTTCGGTAACATTTCCGGTTTTATCAATATAAATAATACTTGAAACATTTTCTATATTACGTTTTTCATCTAAATATTCAAGTAACTCCCTTGTCGCTAGTTCGCCCTCTTCATATAAAACATAATCTGCAAATATTTTAAAAAAGTCAGGATTATTCTTTACCGCTTGCGTAATTCTTGAAATATAATTACCGCCTATACATATTTTGGTATTTTTTACACGTGCTTTTAGCATTTGCGCCAGTGTTAATGCTGAGAAAAACTGACTTGCAGAACTTAGGGAAATACCTATATAGTCATAATTATTATCAATTATATCGGAAACTTTATCCATATAAAAACGACTAAAAATATTATCAGAAGTACAATATTTTAAAACATGTTCCCAATCGCATTTTACGCATCTGTTTTTAAAACTATAAAGCGAAAATTGCTGGGGAAATTCATCCATTGAAACAATTTCAAGTGCTTTATCTATAATCATAATTGTGTTAACCGCAAGTTTAAGATTATAAAATTGCGATTTATCATTCAATAATTTAACAGCTGTTTCAACATCACTTATAATTTTTTCATTAAATTCAATTTTATTCTTTTTTATATCATCTAAAAAAAGTAATTTTTTAGCTTTAACAGAATCTTCAGGTGAATAATCCTCAGGTTTTTTTCCAGGGATAATTATTGATTTAACTTCCTCCTTTAAAGAAGGAAAACTTTGAAGCTGTCTATTAACAACCTCCTGAAGAAAATCTTTTGTTAAAACTTTTCTGTAAAACTCTAAATTCAAATCCCGAACATCACATTTATGCCCTGCTTTTCTAATACTTGCAGCAATTGTAACAGGTGCAAGATGAGGTGAAAACGGCGACCACTGCGGAGGAAATACAACAAGGCATTTTTTCATTTTCTTTTATCCATAATACGTTTCATTTTAATTCTTAAAACTTTGAGCATGTTATCAGCTATTTTTTTACCGTTGCCGAGTACAATTTCAGATACTTCATCATAATTTTGATTTTCGCTGACTCTTGATAAAGGTTTTTTATATGATTCTTTCAGCATTGAATGGAACTCAATGATTTGAAGAATTTCTTGCCTTTCTTCTTCTGTAAATCCTTTTTGCTCCATTATATTTACAATATTTTGTTTTAAATCTTCTATTTCCTGCATTAATCTTCGGTATTCAATTGTATTCGGATGGTTTTCCCAGTTAGGATCAATGCTGTTTTGACGTTCTATTTTTTCTTTTTCTCTCTCATCCATAAAAACACTCCATAAGCGAAATTATTGCATTATTATTCAAAAAATACAATCATTTAAATTTACTATAAAACTATGTATCAATATTAGTTGCGTAAACAGCATTGCTTTCGATAAACTCACGTCTTGGCTCGACATTATCGCCCATAAGAACATCAAATAACTGTGAAGCGTGTTCGGCATCTTCAATTGTTACCTTTAAAAGAGTTCTATTTGCAGGATCCATTGTTGTTTCCCATAATTGCTGCGGCATCATTTCTCCAAGACCTTTAAAACGCTGTATGCCTACTCCTTTTTTCCCTCTTTCTTCTATAATACGCTGCAGTTCGGTGAAGGAGGTTATTTTCATTTCTTCACTGCCTGTATTTAAATTTAAGGACTTTTCTTCTTCAAAAAGGAAATCTCTTATCAATGGATATGTTGATTTTATTTTGTTGTATTCCGAGGATTTTATCATATTTGCAGTTACTGCAACGGGGTCAATACCCTCTCCCAGTTCGATTTTTAATGAATATTTACCGTTTTCGGCATGTTCTTTTAATGATACATCATAATCTTTTGCTTCAACTATTCCGTAATTTTCGGCGTGGTCTTTTACGTAATGCCGTAAATACGCGGTAATTTCCTCCATACGTTCTTTATTTTCAAAATCTTCGGGTGCTATTCCGGCACGTACAAGACCTCTTATTACAACAGACGGAACGGCATTTATAATAGGACTGTTAAAGGAATTATAATAGCCTGACATATTACCGATTAAGGTAACAAGTTCATCATTTGCCCTGACTTTATCTCTTGAATTATCACATAAAGTCAATCCGGCCGTACCTCTTTCACGCAAAGTTTTATCCAGAGCTCTGTCATCGTAAAGATATTCCGACTGCTTGCCGATTGTAAGCTTATATAAAGGCGGCTGGGCTATATAGACATATCCGTTATCTATCAAGGGTTTTGCATACCTGAAAAAGAAAGTCAATAATAAAGTTCTTATATGCGCGCCGTCAACATCAGCATCTGTCATAAATATAATTTTATGATAGCGTAATTTCTCAAAATTAACTTCATCTTCGTTTCTGCTTATATTTATGCCTATTGCCTGTATTAACGATTGAATTTCGTTATTGCCGTATATTTTATCAAGTCTTGCGCGTTCAACATTAAGAATTTTTCCTCTTAACGGCAATATTGCCTGAAACATTCTGTTCCTGCCCTGTTTAGCACTTCCGCCCGCACTATCGCCCTCAACTATGTATAATTCGCATTTTTCAGGCTCGCGATTTGAGCAATCCGCAAGTTTACCCGGCAGCGTAGAAGTTTCCAATGCTGTTTTTCTTCTTGTAAGTTCTCTTGCTTTTCTTGCTGCTTCTTTTGCTCTTTGAGCAAGTATAACTTTTTCTATAATTAATTTTGCGGTTTTAGGATTAAACTCCAGCCATTCCTGAAACTTTTCTCTTACTACGTCATTAACCGCACTTTGAGCTTCCGTATTGCCAAGCTTTTCTTTTGTCTGACCTTCAAACTGGGGTTCACCGATTTTAACACTTACGATTGCAGTTAACCCTTCACGAATATCATCGCCGGTAAAATTAGGGTCTGACTCCTTTATTAAATTATTTTTTCTTGCATAATCATTTAAAACTCTTGTAATTGCGATACGAAATCCCGTTAAATGGGTACCGCCCTGATGAGTATTAATGTTATTGGCGAAACTTAAAACGGATTCACTGTATGCATCAGTATATTGCAATGCCACTTCAACGGAAATACCGTCAACAGTTTTTTCCATATATACAGGCTTTTCAAACATAACGTTTTTATTCTGGTTTAAAAATTCAACATAACTGCCTATTCCGCCTTCGTAGTAAAAAACTTCTTCTTTTTCCGTTTTTGCATCAATAAATGTAATTTTTAAACCTTTGTTTAAAAATGCCATTTCTCTTAAACGGTTAGAAATAACTTCTCTATCCATAACGGTAGTTTCTTTAAAAATTTCAGGATCCGGCCAAAATGTCGATTTAGTACCGGTTTTATCTGTCGGTCTTATTTTTTCAACAGGGCCTGTAGGTTCTCCTCTCATATATTCCTGACGATGAACAAAACCGTTTCTTGATACTTCAACCACCATTTTTTCAGAAAGTGCATTAACAACGGAAGCCCCTACTCCATGAAGTCCTCCTGATACTTTATATCCGCCGTCGCCGAATTTACCGCCGGCATGCAGTACGGTATGAACAATTTCCAACGCTGATTTACCTGTTTCAGGCTTTATATCAACCGGAATACCGCGTCCGTCATCTTCTACGGTTACACTTTCATCCGTATTAATTGTCACCTTAATATGTTTGCAGTATCCTGCAAGAGATTCATCAATCGAATTATCAACTATTTCATAAACACAATGATGCAAACCTCTTTGCGACGTTGACCCTATATACATCCCCGGTCTTAAACGTACAGCTTCTAAGCCTTCTAAAACTCTTATATTACTTGCATCATAACTGTTTGTTGTTTCTGTTGCCATATTATAACCCCAATCTTTTTCTATTACTTCTATTGTACTATAAAAATTTTTGATTAGACATTATATTTATAACAAGTCCTGATATTATGCTTACAAAAAGTAATATTCCGATAATAAAAAGAGTATCTTTTATATTTTGTTTATGTCTTAACAATACTAAAATTCCGAGTCCCGCATTAGACAATAATCCTGACATCGCTGCTCCGAAACTTATTGTCCCTTTCATAAGCATTAATGCAAGAGCGATAGATACGGCACAATTAGGTATAAGTCCTATAATTGATGTTACTAAGGGCTCAAATATACCCATTCCTCCAAAAAGCGAAGCAAGGTCATATATGCTGAACAGATAGTTTAAAATCATTGTTATTATAAGTATAAATAAAAATATATTAAAGGTATGTTTTAAAGGATGATAAATAAGTTCGCGTTTTCTTCTGTTTGAAACACTATGACTGCAGCATCCTTCCTCTTGCTCGCATTCGTGATGATGACATTGTGTTTCATGAAAAATATATTTTTTATCTTTTAATATAAAATCGATTAAATATCCTGAACAAACGGCTATAAGTATTTTTATTCCTATTACGGGCAATACGTATTTTATTGCGGAAGCCTCCGTTAATAAAACAGGTATTGCTTCATCCGAGGTTGCAAGATATATTCCGATTAAAGTTCCTTTTGTTATATATTTTTTCAGATATAAAGTACTTGCTATGACAGAAAATCCGCATTGCGGAATAACAGCAGAAACAGCTCCGATTAATACTGCTGCTTTCTCGACTTTTTTTATAAAATTATTAATTTTTTCCGCAAAGAAAAATTCTATTATTTCAATAATCAAAAATACAAGAAACAAAACAGGCAGAATGTGAAGGCTGTCTTTTAATGCATCAGTGCTCCATTCAGGAAACGGAAGATGTTCAATTATCTCATCAAATGGAGCAAAAAATTTTTCACTTAATTCATTAATACAAGTTACAGTATTTTGTAAACTTTCCTCAAACATCATTATAAATCTTCTTCCAAATCTTTATGTCTATCTTTTTTTGCTTCTTTTTCATCACAGGAAAGAGCTTTATTTATATGCTCCAAAAGCTCATTAGCGTGATAACGCATAGCATGCTCCGATTTATGATGAATATCGGCTATATGCAGATGCATTGCCATTTCAACTTGAATTAATGCCAAATTATAATCAAACAAAGCATTTATATATGCTTCTTCACCGTTTAAAAAATCCTTTCGTGCATCCTGCAGTGCGGTATAATCAACTTCACCTTTTTTATATATTTCTATAACAAGCTTTAAATTATAAAAAGCCTGTTCAGCTTGCATTTGAGCTATTTTTATTCTTTTCTTGCTTTTCTCTATATTATTAAAAGCCCGTTTTAATTCAAAAAACAAATCCTGTTTAAAAAGGTCAATTTCATTATCTGCTGTTTTTAATTGAGCATCGGCACTTTTTATACCATGATACAATTCTTTTATATTTACCTCGCTTGTAAGATTTATGCCAATTTGCATACTGTTATTTGATGCTCTTTTATCAAGATTACTTTTTATATTTCCGTATCCATAGCCGATATTACCGGTTAAATCGGGAAGATATGTCTTTTTTACATATTTCAAAGATTGTTCCATTGCTTTTTTTACCGCAACTAAAATTCTTAAATCGGGACTGTTTTTATATGCAATATTTATTGCGTCTTCCTGTGTAAAATCAAATTCTACAGGCTTAAATTCCCTCAATTCGGGTTCTTTTTTCAAAAAATCAAAATCATCATTATAATTGAAGGTTAATGTATCTTTTATTTTAAAATTATAATCCTTATCAAGATACATTGAATTAGCGAGATCAAGCTTTGCATTATTATAATTATTCTGAGCTTCAATTAAATTTATTTTTGATTCGCTTAAATTAATTTCTGCCGTTTCTTTATCAGGTTGTTTAGAAGAAATATTAACAAAATGTTCGCTTATTTTAACATCATCGCCTGCTGATTCCATAAGTGCTTTTGCTCTTAAAAGTCTGTAATACTTGTCTTTTATATCAAAAAGAGCTTCACAGAGGCTGTCCATAAATTCATATTCGGCAGCTATCTTATTAAATTCTTCCATTTTAATAAATGCCGTTGATTTTCCGAAATTATAAATCAATTGGTTAACGGAAGCACCAACATTCGGCAGTTCACGGTAATGGGTATCCCGATATATACTGTTGGAATTATTTTCATTTATATAGCCGATACCTGCGGTTATTACAGGAAAATATTGCGATTTTGCCATTCCCAGATTACTTTTTGCAATATCAAGATTATATTTTTGCCTTCTTATTTTCGGACTGTTTTGAAATGCGGCAGCAACACAGTCAAACACTGATAATTCACTCCCATCCCGTATTTTAACAGGTTCAAACAGCTTATGACTTTCATCATCATGCTCATGAATTGCGTAAACTCCGGAATTTAATACGAGAAAAAATATCAATAAATATACTGCTGATTTAAAAAATTTGCTCATAATCTTATTATATCTAAAAAAGATAAAATTTAAATTATAAAAACTTATTAAAATAGAAGCAAAAAACAAAGAAAATTTTTTGAAATTAAAATTATTAAAATTGCAAGGCGGAAAGTGTATTTATAGCGGTAAACCAATCGCAATATCAGATTTTGATTTGTGCGAAATTGACCACATTTTCCCAAGAACTTATGGCGGTAATGATGAATTATCAAATAAAGTACTTTGCTATAGAGAATATAATCAGCAAAAGGCAGGAAGATGTCCTTATGAGTGGCTGAATAAGGAGGAAGAAGCATGGATAGCTTATGTTGACAGACTAAATAAAATTAAGAGTATTTTAGGTAATAAAAAATTTGAACTATTGACAAGCCCGAAAGAAAAATGCGAAGAATTAATTGATAGTTACAATGGTTTAGCAGAAACAGGATATATGGCAAGGCTTGCACAGCAGATAATAGCAGTTATTTTTAATTGGGGGCTTGGCGCAAAAGATGAAAACAGACATATTTTTGTTAATAACGGAACATCTACTTCAAAAATAAGAAGGCAATCGGTGTTTACAAAATAAATGTGTCGGGAATGATAAAAAATTTGTCATTACACTTGATTTTCTCTCAAGCACAATCGATTAATGTTAATGACCGAAAGGAGCATATTATGGTTGATAAAGATTATAAACTATATGGAACAAAGATTTTAAACTTAAAAACACAAGAAATCGGTCTACTGATTTGTTTATGGGAAAACAAATTTGCCGATAAAATAGTAGACTTCGCCACTTGTGTTGATAAAACCGGCAAGAGATACAACATTGAACTTGATAATATCAGAGGGTTTGAAGATGATTTTGAAAAATAAATTAACCAAAGAAACATTAGATATTCCGTATTCTGAATTCCGAAAAAAGTTTGCAAAAGAAATTCAAGATGCGTTTGAAAGTTATCGCAAAACGCAATTAAATAAATACTCTTGGAACTTTAAAGACGACAATTCTATTGAGTTTAATTTTTATTTTGAACTTCAGTGGAATTTTAACCATTTTGGAATGTCTAACTGGTATATAGAAAGAATGTAATTTTTGAACACTAATAAAACACCTTTTATGAACTGTACCCACAACTGTACCCGAAAAAGTGGACATGTATTTAAATTATAGTATTGGTTAGGAGATTCGAACTCCTGACCTGATATTTAATTGTCATTCACAATTTAACTCTGTGTTATAATGTTTTCAAGTTATTCAACTTAATTTGTATCATTGTGACACAAATTAGCAAATAATAAAAATACAGGAGAGTTTATGTTGCAACAATTTATAGGACTAATCGGCATATTTGTTTTTCTTTTTATTGCTTGGCTTTGCAGTAGTCATAAAAAGTCAGTTAATTTTAAGACAATTTTAACAGCTTTTTCTCTTGAATTGGTTATTGGAACAATTATTTTCCTATTACCAAAAAGTAGAGATGTACTATTAGCATTTAGCAATTTCTTTTCAAAAGTTATAGAAGCAGCAAGAGAAGGTGTTGTATTTGTTTTTGGCTCTTTAGGTGCAGCAAACTCAGAACAGGGATTTATTTTAATATTCCAAAGTTTAACTTTTATAATAATTTTTGCTTCTCTTTGCAGCCTGCTGTATTATTTAAGAGTTTTACCGTTTATTATTGTAACCATAGCAAAATTTGTAAAGAAATTTTTTGGTATAAGTGCAATTGAAGCAATATGTTCGGCAAGCAATATGTTTGTAGGTATTGAGTCCTTTACAAGTATAAGACCGTATTTTAAATCGCTGACACGTTCTCAGCTTTTTATGATTTTTACGGTTTTTATGTCAACAATAGCTTCATCAATGTTGGCTTTGTACGTGTCGCTTCTTAATGATAAAATTCCGACAATAGCAGGACATTTGGTGGGGGCAACTGTATTGTCAATCCCTAATGCAATTATGATAGCTAAGATTATGGAACCTGAAACAGAAACTCCGGAAGAAAATGAAATGAAGATTGAAGTTCCCGAGTCTGCGAAAACTTTTACGGGAAGTATTGTTAACGGTGCAATGGACGGCGGTAAAATGATTATGGGAATTACTGTGCTGCTTGTTGCGGTAATAGGCATATTGGGTATTTTTAATTTATGCCTAAGCTATTTCACTGATATAACTATTGCTAAATGTTTAGGATTTATATTTAAACCGGTTGCTTTCTTGATGGGTGTTGCTCCGCAAGATACATCAATGGTCGGAGAATTTTTAGGTACAAGACTTATTATGACAGAAGTGCCGTCATACGTAGGATTAAGCGAAGCAATTAAAGCAGGTACTATATCTGCACATAGTGCAATTATTGCATCTTATGCTTTATGCGGATTTACAAGTATTGAATCTTTAAGTATAGCGGTTGGCGGTTCCGTCGCTCTTGCGCCCGAAAAAACAGGATTAATAACTTCTATTTGCTACAAAAGTTTACTGGCTGCAACGATTGCAACTCTGATAACAGGAACGGTTGCAGGATTATTTTATATTAGTTAAGGAAAATTTATATGAAATTTTTATTATTTGGAATATCTGTTATATTATTTTTATTGACTTTAACCGTTATCTTTAAAGTAAATGAATTAAGTCATATTGAATATCAAAAACCGCAAATTTTGTCTAATAAAAAAATACTAATGGTTTATTATTCACATGGCGGCCATACTAAAGAAGTTGCACAAAATCTTAATTCCGTCGTAGGTGGAGATATAAAGGAAATTCAATTACAAGAAAAATATCCGAATAATATTTTTAAAATGTCAAAACTTGTCAGAAATCAGATTAAAGAAGGATATTTGCCTGAAATAAAGGATATTGATATTTCCGGTTATGATATCGTTTTTGTTGGTTCTCCGATTTGGAATTTTTCTATCTCTTTACCTGCGAAATCTTTTTTGAAAAATAAAAACTTTGAAAATAAAACGTTAATTCCTTTTTTCACATGTAGTGGCGGGGTAGATAAAAACAAGATAATTAAAGAAATTAAGAATTTAACAAATGAGAAAGATATTATAAAACCTTTATTTATGTTTGAAAACGGGATTTTCCTTACTAAAGAACAAATTATAAAATGGTTAAATAATCTTTAACGCATAACTTCCGACTAAATATGTCAAACTTGCGTTCTTTTATGTCAAAATCCCTGATACAAAACATTAACAACAAAAAAGAACACAAGTCTGAAATCCTGTGTTCATAATGTGTTTTAAATGGTGGGTGTTGAGAGGCTCGAACTCCCGACATCTTCCTTGTAAGGGAAGCGCTCTACCAGCTGAGCTAAACACCCTTTACACCATATATAATATGATATAAATTTATTAAGTCAAGTATTAATTTGTAATATAAATATTAATAAAGAAAAGGATATTTTTGGCATAGTTTTAATGAACGAGCTTTTAATTCTTTTAATTTTTCTTCATTAGAAGAATTTCCAATTTTAACTACTTCTGCAATAATTTTACCGACTTCCCTCATATCTTCTTCTTTAAATCCTCTTGTTGTTACTGCAGGTGAACCAAGTCTTACTCCGCTTGTTATAAAAGGACTTTGAGGATCATTTGGAACTGTATTTTTATTTGCTGTAATCCCAGCTTTTTCAAGTAAATTAGCAATATCTTTACCTGTATTACCTGTTTTTCTAAGGTCTAAAGTCATCAAGTGGTTATCAGTTCCGTTTCCGACAATATCAAGTCCTTCTTCCATTAAAGCCTGCGCAAGTTCTTTAGCATTTAAAACAACCTGATGTGCATATTTTTTAAATTCGGGAGATAAAGCTTCCTTTAAAGCCACTGCTTTACCGGCTATTATATGTTCTAACGGACCGCCCTGTATCCCGGGAAATACAGCTTTATCTATACCGGCGGCATGTTTTTCTTTACACATTATAATACCGCCCCTTGGACCTCTTAGTGTTTTATGTGTTGTTGTTGTAACAAAATCAGCATAAGGGAACGGAGACGGGTGTTCACCCGCTGCCACTAAAGCGGCAATATGAGCTATATCCGCGAGCAGTAAAGCTCCTGTTTCATCTGCTATTTCTTTAAACTTTTTAAAATCTATTATTTTAGAATAATTACTTGCGCCGCAAACAATAAGTTTCGGTTTATTTTTAAGTGAGAGTTCCCTCACCTTATCATAATCTATAACACCATTCTCATTGATACCATAAGAAACAATGTTGAAATATAGTCCTGAAAAATTAACCGGTGAACCGTGGGAAAGATGTCCTCCGTTAGATAAATCCATACCCATTACCATATCACCGGGTTTCACGGCATACATAAATACGGCCATATTTGCCTGTGCTCCGGAATGCGGCTGTACATTAGCATGTTCTGCATTGAAAAGTTTTTTTGCTCTTTCTATAGCCAGTTCTTCAATTTTATCAATATTTTCACAACCGTTATAAAATCTTTTGTATGGCTTACCTTCAGCATATTTATTTGTTAAAATGCTTCCGCATGCTGCCATAACCGCAGGCGAGGTAAAATTTTCACTGGCAATAAGCTCAATTGTATTTTTCTGCCTATCTAATTCTTTTTCTATTAAATCAGCAATTTCACTGTCTGTCTGCCTTATTACTTCTAATTCCATTCTGCCTCCCAGTCTGTCTTTTGTTATAATGGAAATTATATCACAAGAACAGTCATAGTCACAAATAAAATTATTTTAAAAATTTATAAATAAAAAACAGACGGCTAAAATATTAAAAAGATGGTCCGAGCATTGAAAGAAGCGAATGTTTATGCTGCATAATATCTTTAATTCCGTCACCATCAGAATCTTTTGTGCAAATATCAGGAAGAATGGCACCAACTGCACCCGCTGCAACAATATTTGCCATAGCTTTGGCTGATTTTTCCTTTTTTTCCATATCAGCGGGCAAACCTACGTAAGCAATTGATTTATATATATTTCTTGCTGTATTTTCAACAAAACCTATACCTTTCCCGGTATATTTTTTTACATTATCAATTATTCCTCCGCCATTTGTTTCAGATAATCTTTTTACACCATCTCTAAAGTTATCAGCTTTATTTTTTATTTTTGCTTCAATTGAATAACAAAATTTCTTAGCTGCATTTGATGATAAAAGTTCGGTAGTAATACACTTTGTAGTAGCATAAGGTATTACAGCCGCCAACAAAAACGTTCCGGCAATGGCAATTGGTTCTTTTATATCGCCAGGTTTAACATTGTAATTTTGAAGCTTATAGTATGTATAATCTCTGAACTCTTTAAACCTGTCTTGTTCATTACTTTTAAAAGAAGTTTGCGGTTTAACCCCCGAATAATTAATTGCAGAAATTGTCATAATTTAAAAGCCCCCTTACACATATTATTCTATATCATGGAAAACAATCAAGCCTTATTTTTGCTTTATGATAACAAAAAACAATTAAATTTTTACAAAAATTTACATAATATTATAATAATAATATTAAGTTTAACTTTTAATGGCTGTCTAAATTTATTTACTGTATTATCTAAAATAATAATATATTTTTTGGTGTAAAATTGTATATAATTACCTTAAAATATTTATAATGCGAGGATAAGATGAAATTTGCGGTTTTTGATTTTGATTCAACATTGATGCAGGGAGAAACTCTTGAATTTATAGCAAGAGAATATAATATAGAAAATTTAATGCGTGAAATTACAACAGAAGCAATGGAAGGTAAAACTGATTTTTTTGAAAGCCTTACCAAACGAGTTGCGCTTTTAAAGGGGGCTAAAGAAGCAAAAGTAAAAGAAATTTGTGAAAATCTTCCATATACAAAAGGTGCAAAAGAAACAATAACAGAACTCCATAAAATGGGTTATAAAGTAGCATGCTTTTCCGGAGGCTATGAAACTGCAACTATACCTGCTCAAAAAATTTTGGGATTTGATGCACAATTTTCCAATATTTTACATTTTAAAAACGGTGAAATGACAGGTTCATTGGGCGGAGAAATGATGTTCTCCGATTCAAAAGGAAAAATGCTAAAAAGATTACAAAACTTGTTTAACATAAAAGAAAAAGATACTCTTACCGTTGGGGATGGGGCAAATGATTTAAGCATGTTTCAATATGCAGATAAACGCGCCGCTTTTTGCGCTAAACCTGTTTTAAAAGCTAAAGCAAATATTATAGTTGATAATAAAGACTTAACTGAAATTTTGAATTATTTATAAAAATTATCCGATATCCCATTTACCGCAGGTTCCGCCCCAGCGCGCTATAATCTTATCGGATTTATTATTTAATTCATGAGAAGTTACCTCACCTTCAACAATTGTAATAATTTCACAATTATTGGAACATCCATTGCATTGGTTTGTATAAGAATTAAATGACATTTCTCCGACACTAAAGCCTTTAAACATAGTTTGTTTTTCGGTAAATTGATGATTTTCCATTGCCAATAATGCCGCTCCTATCGCTCCCATTGTCTGGTGATTTTCGGGAACAACGATTTTGGTATTTAAAGCCTCTTCAAATGCTTTCACCATACCCGAATTTGAAGCAACTCCACCCTGGAAAGTAACAATCGGAAGAATTTCTTTACCCAATGCAAGATTACTTAAATAATTCCGCACAAGAGCCTGACAAAGTCCATACAATAAATCTTCAACAGGATACCCTAACTGCTGTTTATGAATTAAATCACTTTCTGCAAATACGCCGCATCTGCCCGCAATTCTGGCGGGAGAAGAAGACTTTAGCGCAAGTTCTCCGAAATTTTTAATAGGAACATTTAATCTTGATGCCTGCTGATCTAAAAAACTGCCTGTACCTGCTGCACATACGGTATTCATTGCAAAATCCGTAACAATACCGTCACGCAGTATGATAATTTTACTGTCCTGACCGCCTATTTCAAGAATTGTCTGAACACCAGGAACATAAGTACTTGCTGCAACAGCATGAGCTGTAATTTCGTTTTTAATAACATCCGCCCCTATTAATGTCCCGGCAAGATTTCTTCCCGAACCTGTTGTACCCGCACCAAGAATATTATATTCCTGCTTTGACTGCTTTATTAAATTTCTCAGTGAAGTTTGAACGGCAATAACAGGTTTTCCTGACGTTCTTACCATAAATCCGTCTATAAACTTACCGTTTTCATCAACTATTGCAGCTTTTGTTGTAACTGAACCGACATCTATACCTAAATATGAATTTAATGACATTAAATCTTCCTTTTAAATATATATTTTAATTATCTTAAATAATCCTATCATAAAAAAATTACTATATTACTATAAATTTTTTTATGAATTTTAGAAAAAAGCTCTTGATTATTATTTTTGTTTATGATTTCATAATTGTGTACATTTCGCAATCCTCGGAAAAACAAGAACTGTGAAAGAACTGTATCGTTCCTTTTTGTAAATGTTTTTTGGCGAAATTTAGTACAGCGGCTGAAGTGTTTAAGAAACACAGTGGCACATTAAATGGAGATATATACCAAAATGGTTAAAATAAGACTAAGAAGACTTGGCTACAAAAAAAATCCCGTATTCAGAATAGTTGTTTTGAATTCTACAACAAAAAGAGAAGCAGCTCCAATTCAACAATTGGGATTCTATAATCCTAAAACAAAAGAAATGAAATTAGATAAAACAAGTGCTTTGGATTGGATTAAAAAAGGTGCTCAACCTACCGGTACGGTTAAATATTTAATTGATAATTGTACTGATGATGGTACACTGAATTATAAAAAGAAAGAAACTCAAAAACTTTCTAAAAAGGCTCAAGCAAAATTGAAAGCTGAACAGGAGGCTGCTGCTAAAAGTTCTGAAGCTTCCAATTAACAATAATTTTACAGGGAAAGAGAACACTTATTTACCGCTTTAACAAAAGCGGTTTTTTTTATTTTTTTAAAGAAAGCGAATAAAAACCCGCAACAGTAATATTAAAATCACTCGGTAAATTATATTTAATGTACGGAGTTGAAATGGGGCTGGGCTCTGTTTTAGGGGCAATAGTTAAAGCATGCGTTGCAGCCTTTGAAAAATATGCTGCAACACCTGTAATGGGAAGGCTGGATGAAAGATAATGCAAGTTAGTAAATATTTTTTATATATTAAAATTAGTATTTACTGCCAAAGCATCGGCATATCGATAGACCTGCATTATATTTATTTAATACGGCTTCTTTCGTACCGGATAAAATACAATCAAACTTTCTTAACCGTCAAAGGCAATATAACTTTGCCGTATTCATGAGGTTTATAAACTCCTGTTAATTTATCCGCTATTGCCCTAAAAGTTCTGTCAGTATATTCAAATTCGGTCTATTATTAATTTTATTCACATAAAATAGTTGTCTGGTATATATTATAACAATAATCTCCGTGGTGGTTATCAACATTATTCAGACAATAAATATCATTATCAAAACGGGTACCGTTTGAACATCCGCATAATGAACAAAAATTACAGCCTCTATAAAAACATATGCTGCTTCCCTTAGGGTAATACCTTGAGGCTGCATTATCTGTTTGGTATCCGTTACAAAGATATTCTGTATTAGTATAAAAATTTTTACCGTTACATTCAACGTAATAACTCGATATCTTAAAATCCTGCTCTATTATTTCCTGATATAAGCTGAGTATTTCATCTGCCGTTAAGTTCTCTACTACAGAATAATCTGTCATTTAACTGCCCTTTCTAAATTTATTAATTTCCCAAGCTTTAAATTTTTCTTTTTATCGCAAAATTTATGAAATCCGCTGTAAGGAGTAAATGTAAGTTCTTCAAAATAAAGTTTGTTTTTGTAAATCATCCAGTCAACTCTTACAAAAATGAAATCTTTTGATAATTGTTCAGATAATACAAATGATTGATTTATTAAATCATCGGCTTTTATATTAATTTTTTGTTCATTAAATTCAAAGATATCCTCAGTTAAATTTAAGTTTTCATCATAAATGCTGATTTTATTGTTTTGATAAATTTTTACAATATATTTTGCTAATCCGTTAAAGCAATAAACATGGATATTTTGGCAGAGAGTATCTAAATTTTCCCTTAACAATTGTTCAATTAAAATTTTAGGCTCTATGCCATGGTAATTTAATTCAAGCCCGCACCAAAAACTGTAATCCTGCTCCAGCCAGCCTGTAATATTTTTGCGTGTTAAGTCAACCAATAATTTATTATTCATGTATTCTTCTTTATTTTTAATAATGTAATGCCATTTGCACCCGTGGCTGCACTTGATTACAAAGCTTTCAGGAAGTTTTTCAAAGTCAATTTTATCAAAGAGTGGAGTGTTGAGAGTTGAGAGTGAAAAATTTAAATTATTGCTCCTAACTCCGCTCTCCTCACTACTAACTACTTGAAGTACAGGTTTTAAGTATTCATTACCAATTTTCTTACGAACATAATCACGTACTTTTGCTTTATCAGTACAGTCACGCATTAAATCGGTTATTCCGTACAATTTTATATATTGTATTTTCTGATTAAATGTTTTGCATCTTTTTTTATCTATAATATATTTTCTAAAACCTTGTCCGCGCGGGTACCCTTTTTCTTCATTTTCACTTTTATTAAAAAGATTTAAGAACGCTTTACCCGTCCTACAGTCCTTAAAACTCCACTCTTTTAAAAGCGGCAGTTTTTCACCCGTTTTTAAATAAAATAACTTTGCTAAATATTTAGGATACTCTTTTTCATCTAAATTTATCAAAAAATTATAATCCCGAAGATTTTCGCCTATTTCGTCTTTAAAACCTAAAAATTCCAATAACTTTAGTATTTTTTTCATTGAATTTTCCTAAAAAAAGCGGAGAAAATCTCCGCGGTCTTCAAATCCTAATCGGATTTAATTGCTACGTAAATATGGTCTTTTATTTTTGAAAATACAGCACACTAACTACGGCATTTTAGCCGTATTAATGTTATAATTCATCAGACAAATAAAATAATAATTTATCTCTTATGGATAAATTATTATCTATTTTAGATAAAAAGTCAAGTGTTTTTTTATTTAAAAATAGAAAGTAGAGTAATAATTGA
This sequence comes from Candidatus Gastranaerophilales bacterium, assembly GCA_905234915.1. GTDB lineage: Bacteria > Cyanobacteriota > Vampirovibrionia > Gastranaerophilales > Gastranaerophilaceae > Avigastranaerophilus. The sequence goes on along the minus strand of CAJOJP010000014.1, from coordinate 9,198 downwards.
AAAACAGACTTAAGCAAATTAGAATTAAATTAGGTTTTAATTTAGTTCAAATGGCTGAAAAACTTCAAATCGAACCAAATACATATAAAGGTTATGAATATAAAACGAAGAATTTACCATGTGATTTTTTAATTCTGCTTATAAAGAAATTGGATGTAAATATAAATTGGCTTTTGACAGGAGAGGGAGAAATGTTCGTTAAACCATTAACAATAGACAAAAATACGAAAAAAGAATTTGAAAATATTGTATTTAATATTCTTAAGGAAAAAGAAATTATAAAATAAATTATAATAATCCTTTTTTGATAAGTTCTGCTTTAATATCAGGCGGCAGTTCATCTTCAGAAAGTTCTCTTATTATTGTATATTCTTTATAGTGCTTGGATTTAAATCCTAAATTAGATTTAAATTCACCTGATGTAAAAGCTTTTAAACTGTTTTTAAGAGAATTTGGAACTTCTTTAAAAACATTTATCGTTGCATTTAAAGTATTTAAACCTTCAGTACCAGTGCCTGAGGCTTTTAATGAGGTTTTAGCAAATGATGCAGATAAACCTAAAGAGGAAACACCCTGACCTATACCCTGCCATGCTTCTTTTGCTTCTTTATCCGTTTGGGCATTTGCAGCATTATAAGCACTTTTTACAAATTGAATACCTCCCGTTGTTACACCAAGTGCAACTAAAAACGGTAAAGCAGCTCCTCCTGTCGCCGTTGTTAATACAGCTCCGCCTGTTATTATTGCTGCTCCCGTTATAAAGTTTTCCGGTGATGAAAACATTTCAGTTATAGGTGAAATTAATCCTTTGCCAAAATTTCTAAGTTTGTTTTTTGTTGAAATTATTCCGTCATCTTTTGAATAACTAAATCTATCGTTATTAATCGTTTTTTTAAAATTTATATTATTTATATCATTCTTTTTAATGTTACATAATGCTAAATCATTTTTTTTAATATTGCATAAAGCTGAATCGTTCAAACTGCTTTTGTAATTTTCACAATACAAATCATTTAGTCTGACAGCCATATTTTCCTTCCTTAAAAACACTTACTACATATATAAAAACATTGAAAATGAAAAAATTGCCCGTAAAAAATCCTACACCTGATATATGATGAAAAAAACTATAATTTCTTATATAATCTCATTGTAAAAGTGAGTAACTCTATTGTGCGATTGATGCGACAACAGGTTACGACACCAGATTAGATAGAGTAAAGGTAAAAATGCTTCCAATAGTAACACAGGAACAATCAACTTTATGTTTTGCTGAAATTTTTCAGGATGTACATTCCTGGAGAAAAAAAATGATACATTATATAAAAGATGAAAATCCGGAAATTAATTCAGCAATAATTGAGGCTGCTCAAAATACGGACTTAGACCCTAAAGCAGTTGCTCTCGGAGCTTATATGACTTATGTCCTTTTAGAAACTGCAATGAAGGAAGAAGCAGGGCAGGAAGTTTACACACTTGATGAGTAAATGAAACGAAAAATATACACAGTTAATTAACGCTTACTGAGTTTATATAGTCTGTTATATCAGTAATTCTTTCTGATAATAATATCTTTATATAATCGGTTTGCTTTTTTATTTCTGTTATATTTTTTATCTTATTTGCAAATAAAAATCTTGGTTTTATATTCTTTATAATTAAATTTTTTAATTTCTTGATTTCATCATATATTGAGATATCTGCATATTTTGCATTTTCATGCATATCAGCCAATATTTCATTTATAATACAGTTAAACATATCAGCATTATTTGCGTTAATTTGTTTTTCCGCATTTTTTAATTTAGATAATATATCTTTATATATTTCAGCTATAATTTTCTTTTTTTCAACAAGAGTTTTTGTTAAGTAATATTTTGTTGTATTGTAGCCTTTTTCTATTAATTCTTCACGAACGGTTTTATCTACTGTAAAATCAAACATTATAACATCTTTGGTATCGGTTATTATAAAATCATATCTGTCATTTTGGTGGTACAAATCATAAATATGCTCGGTAGAAAGGTACCAGATTGTACTTATAACCGAGTTTATATAGTCCGAAGGATTTTTTAGATTACTTCCCGTTCTTGTTCCTTCAAGCCTGAATTCTAAAAGTCTTGTATCAGCATTATTTAAATTTTCATATATTTTGAAAGCAGGTCTTGTTTTAATTAAATCGCCATCTACCAGTATATTTTCATATTTTTGAACAGGTTTCATAAGCCCCGGCATGGCTGCCGATATTCTTACAGCAAGAGCAACTTCTTCATCGGGTGTATTTTCTTTTGAAAAGATATAAGGTGTATTTGTATTTAAATCAAGTGTTAAAATTGATAAGTCTTTTTTTAAATCTTTAAAACAGACAGGAGGATTATTTCCTTTTATATAATTTTGAGAATAAAATTTTTTTTCTATTTTTTCTCTAAGCCAATCAAGAAAAATTTCTCCTTTACTTATGGAAATATCGCCGTCAAAAATTTTTATATTAATATCCCTGAACATATTGAAATAAAAATTCATAAAAAAATCTTTTATTTCATCGCTGCTGTATCCGATTGCGTAAAGCATAGCGAAAACAGCCCCCACAGAAGAACCGGCGAGAGAATTAAGCTCGATATTATATTCTTCTAATGCTCTGATTGCCCCGATATAACAAAGCCCGCGTATGCCGCCTCCGCCAAAAACACAATTATATTTTATCTTATAAGTCAAAATTACCTCTTTTAAAAAATGTAAACAGCCCTAAACGGGCTGTTTACAAAAATCACTGTTTAGTGACAATTAGCAGCTTCTTCTTCCGTTACACCTTTAATTGTCAAACTTACTTTACCTCTGTCATCAATTTTGATAACTTTAACGATTACGGTATCGCCTACATTAAGGTGACCTTCAATTGTATCAATTCTTTCTTTGCAAACTTGCGATATATGAACCATACCGTCCTTACCCGGTGCAAGTTCGATAAAAGCTCCGAATTGTACAATTTTAACGACTTTACCTTTACATACCATACCTTCAGCCGGTTTAAAGGTCATGTCTGAAATCATCTTCTTTGCTATTTCCGCTCCGTCTTTATCGTTAGATGTAATTGTAACTTTGCCGTCCTCTTGAATATCAATTTCAGCTCCTGAAGCTTCAATAATACCTTTAATATTCTTTCCTCCGGGACCTATAACCAAACCGATATCTTCAATATCAATATTCATTGTATATATTCTGGGAGCAAATGGAGATATATCTTTTGCCGGTTCTTTAATAACCTCTCTCATTTTTGATAAGATATGCAATCTTCCTTCTTTTGCTTGAGCTAAAGCTTTTCTTAATGTGTCATTAGCAATGCCTTTTGCTTTCATATCCATTTGGAGCGCGGTAATTCCGTCATCATTACCTGTTACTTTAAAGTCCATATCGCCGAGGAAATCTTCAATTCCCTGAATATCAGTCAATACAACAGGTTCTCTGCCGGGTTCGGTTATCATACCCATTGCGACTCCGCCTATCATACATTTTACGGGAACTCCGGCATTCATTAATGCCATAGATGAACCGCAGGTTGACCCCATTGAAGTTGATCCGTTTGATTCAAGTACATCAGAGGTAACGCGAATTGTATATCCGAATTCTTCTTGTGAAGGCAGAGCCGGGATATTAGCTCTTTCAGCAAGGTGACCGTGACCGACTTCACGTCTGCCAGGGCCTCTTAATGCTTTAACTTCACCAACCGAAAAACCGGGGAATATATATTTATGCATATATGTTTTTTCTGTTTCAGGATCAACACCGTCCAATTCCTGTTTCATACCGGGACCTGCCAGAGTTGCTACCGATAAAATTTGTGTTTGTCCTCTTGTAAATACGGCACTTCCGTGGGCGCGGGGGATAACACCTACTTCGCACCATATCGGGCGGACTTCATTCGGTTTTCTTCCGTCTGCTCTAACGCCTTCATCCAAAATCATTGCACGCATAATTTTCTTTTCTGCTGCTTTAAATTCTTCAGCAACAAAATCAATGCCTGTTTCTTCCATAATTTTATTTATATAATGGTCTTCACCTAAAGCTTCAACCTTTTCTTTTACAAGTTTTTTAGCTTCTTCCAGCTTATTCTGTCTGTATTCTCTGTCAAAATTGTGATAAGCATCAAAAATCATATCGTAAGCTGTTTCGTGAATTATGTTTTTCAATTCTGTAGTATCGTAAGGATCAACAAATTCCTGCTTTGTTACTCCGCATTCTTTTGCAAATTGAATTTGAGCTTCACATTGTTTTTTTATTTCAACCTGTGCAAATTCAACAGCTTCCATAATATCGTTTTCTGTCACGAATTTACAGCCTGCTTCAACCATAATAACACTATCAGCAGTACCTGCAACAACAATATCAAGAGCAGAATTATCAGCTTCATAGTGAGTAGGATTAGCAACTAATTTGCCATCAATCTTTGAAACTCTTACAGCTCCAATCGGGCCTTCAAAAGGAGCCCCCGAAAGCATTAAAGCTGTTGAAGCACCCAGCATTGCAAGTGTATCAGGTTGATTTTGCTGGTCATAACTGAATAATTGAGCTACTATTTGTATATCATTTCTATAGCCTTTCGGGAATAAAGGTCTTATAGGTCTATCTATTAAACGCGAAACAAGGATTGCTTTATCGCTTGCTTTACCTTCGCTTCTGTTATATCCGCCGGGAATTCTGCCAATTGCAGACATTCTTTCTTCATAATCAATTAATAACGGGAAAAAGTCTATTCCTACTCTCGGTTCACTGCTCACGCAGCAATGTACAAACAGCATTGTATCACCGCAGCGAACTGTTACCGATGAGGTTGCTGATTTTGCATACTTCCCGGTTTCTATGATAACTGTTTTATCACCAACGGGAATTTCAATTTTCTTTGATTCTACCATGTTTTTTCTCTTTTCTTTTTTCACTTCTATTCATTATTTCATATTTTATTATAACTTAAACAAAATTTATGTTTATAATTAATAATCGGAACTTATATACAAAAAAGGTCAAAAACACTTAAACTGTCACTCTGAACTTCTTTCCACAACTAAAAATAGTGTCATTGCGAGGCTTTAGCCGAAGCGAGGACAGAAAAAAATACTTAAAAATCTAATGAATGGCAAGTTTTATTGCTTCTATCATACTTGAAGGATTAGCTATATTCTTGCCTGCTATATCATAAGCCGTACCATGTGCGGGGGAAGTTCTTAAAATATTCAAACCGATAGTTGTATTAACACTGTTATCACGAGATAACAGCTTCACGGGAATTAACCCCTGATCGTGATACATTGCTATATAACAGTCGTATTGGCATTCGTCTATAGAACATTTTGTAAATAATGCATCGGCAGGAAACGGGCCGGATATATTAATTCCTTTTGATTGTAATTCCTTTATGGCAGGAATTATCTCTTTTATTTCTTCATCTCCGAACATGCCGTTTTCACCCGCATGCGGATTTAATGCACAGACAGCTATTGACGGAGAAGAAAAATTTAACTGCCGTTTCATTGATAATACAAGTTTTTCAATTCTATCAACCAATATATTTTTTTTAATAAATTTATTTACCTGATTAATTGCAATATGTCTGGTCATAAGCATAACGGAAAATTTTTCGCAGATAAAAATCATTTCAGCCTTTTGATTATTATTTGCAAGATATTGTTCAAGTACTTCTGTCTGTCCTGAATAATTATGCCCTGCCATTTTCATAGCGTTTTTTGAAACAGGAGCAGTGACAATTGAATCTATTTGTCCTTCCTGTGCTAAAATACATGCGGTTTTCAGGGCTTGAAAAGAAAACTCTCCGCCATCTTCCGTTTCTTTTCCCCAATTTATTGATTTTATATTAAAAGGAACTTCAATTATTTTATAATCTTTTTCAAGAGAAAGTCCTAAATTTTCTTTATAATATGCCAATATATCATTATTTGTAATTAAAATAATTTTATCGGCAGGTAAATCCAAAAAATTCAATGCTTTTATCGTTATTTCAAAAGAAATTCCATTCGGCTCGCCAAAAGTTATAGCTGTTCTTTTCATTATTTATCCTGCTCAAAATATTTAATTATCTCTATTAAAGTATTTTGTGTACCTAAATTACCTGATTTTGTAACAATATACCTGCCATTATGGTCAATTCCAAGCGGGATTGCAGGAGCAACCGTATCTTTAATTTGAATATTTTTTGTTCCGATTGTTTTAAGACATTTATAAGAAGTTTCTCCACCGATAGTTATAAGTATTGCTTGAGTTTGAGATAATATTTTTCCTGTTAGGGCGGCTAAATAATTACAAATACTTGAAATAAACATTTCTTTAGATAGTTCTTTTTCAAGTAAAAGTGCAGATAATTTTTCATTATTTTCAATTAATTCAGAGGAATGTATAACAACCGTATTTGCTTTTCCCATATTATGCAATGCTCTCTGCGATATTTCTTCAATATCGTTAGAAAATATATTTTCAGGTTTTATGGGAATAAAATAAGTATTTTCAATGCTGTCGGTTTCCTGTAGTCTTTTAATCTGTGAAGCGGTTAAGTCGGTAGCACTGCCCGAGATAACGAGTTTAGGCAATTTAGGCAATATAAGCTCATTATCTATGGTATTTGAAGAAGGATGCCAAATATTGCTTAATGCCTGAGCTGCCCCGGCAGAGCCTGCGGGCAGAACTTTATAGTTTGATTTACTTATAGCCAATGCTATTTGTTCTAAATCCGTAGTAGATACAGCATCCGCAACAATTAATTTTTTACCTTTTGATATTAAATCATTTAATGTTAAAAGTATGGGACCTGCTCCCTTCATAATAATATCAAGCGGAATTAAATCAACACTCTTGATTTGCTCTTCTTCCATACTGCTTCTTAATATATTAAGAATATTTGATTCCATAATAGGGAAAGCGGGATCTCTTGATACTTCGGTTCTTTGAAGAGGAATACCTTTAAGAAGCTGAAATCCGCCTATTGTAGTTCTTCCTTCACTCGGGAAGGCAGGAAAAATAACTGCCGCATCAAAATTAAGAGAATTTAAAAGTGTTGTAATTTCTGCGGCTATATTACCTCTTATAACAGAATCAATCTTTTTATAAATATGTTCAAAATTATATTTTTTTAAAATATGTTCAGCAGCATATAAAACTTTTTCACTTGCTGATTTTGCATCCGTATTTCTTGATTCTGTTGACATTGCAAAAACCTCGGTTTGAAGATTTTCATCAATTGAAATATCTTCGCCAAACGCAACCTGTGTTTGCGCTCCTCGCAAAAAAAACTGCAAAGCAGTATCGTTTGCTCCCGTTAAATCATCTGCAATAACAGCTATATAATTGGAAGTACTCATAATAAAATTTTACTATTCACCTTTTTTACCCATAAGTCTTAATGAATTAGCCCGAATAAAGAAACGTTCTTTTTGTTCGCCGTCAGCTGCAGTCCATTTACTTACAGCAAGCTTACCATCTATACAAACCTGTGTTCCTTTTTTTACATATTCACCTGCAACTTCAGCCGTTTTATCCCATAACTCGATATTAAACCAATCAGTTGTTTCTGCTTTTGATTTATAATCCCATCTTGAAACAGCTACTGAAAATGTTGTTTTAACCTTTCCTGATTCAAAATATTTAACTTCCGGATCTTGTCCTGCTCTTCCCACTATAACTACTGAGTTCATAATATAACCTTTTTTATCTGCAAGTTAATTATATTTAAAAAATTTTCTTTTTGCAAAAAATAGCAGAAGTTAATTAAAAAAAATTAAGACAACTATATATATTTATTGTATAATCATCTTATGAAAAATTGTGCAATAATACTTGCTTCAGGCACAGGAACAAGAACAGGACTGGATATTCCCAAGCAGTTTTATAAACTCAGAGGCAAAACTCTTTTGGAATATTCTATTGAGGCATTTGAAAATCATAAAGCAATAAGTTCTATTATAATTGTTTCAAATCCTGATTATACCGAATTAGTAAAAGAAATTTCATTTAAATTTTTAAAAGTCAGAGCAGTAATAAACGGCGGAAAAACAAGACAGCAAAGTGCATATAACGGAATAAGCGCACTTAGGGGTAAATGGGTTGATAATGTTTTAATTCATGATGCTTCAAGACCTTTTGTAAGCTCTAAAATTATAGATAATTGTATAAACGCATTAGAAAAATATCCGGCTGTTAATATTGCCGTTCCTGTTTCAGATACAATTATTGAAACAGATGAAAACAATATGATAAAAAATGTTCCTTTAAGAGCTTCAATTAAACGCTGTCAGACACCTCAAGGATTTAGATATTCTGTTATAAAGGAAGCCCATGAACTGGCGCAAAATGAAAATTACAATATTGCTACAGATGACTGTTCTCTTGTATTGAGATACGATTTAGCACCTGTTTTTGCGGCAGAAGGCGATGAGAAAAATATAAAAATTACATATCCGTCTGATATTATACTGGCAGAACAAATTTATTCTTTAAATAATAATGCTAAATGAATTCTTTAATAAACTTTTTTGTTTTCTGTAGTGCATTTGTATCCATTTTTTCTACTTCTTTAATTAAATCTTTTTTTAAATCTTCTTTATCTTTTAAATGTTCAAAATCGAAAAAATCTTTGATTTCAACATTTAATATTTTTGACATTCTTTCTAAATTTTCATAACTTGTAAAAAAATTTCCGGTTTCAATACGGCTGATTGTTTGATTATCCAGACAAAGCATTTCGGCAAGTTTTTCCTGTGTAATATTATTTTTTTTTCTTATTTCTTTAATGCGTCTGCCAAATAATTTAATAGTTGATTGCATAAATACCCCTCTTTTATATTAATGAGCATTTATATCAATTTTAATCTATTTAAATGTATAATTATTTGACTTTTTAAACATTTAATATACAATATATTTGTGTAATGTATAATTATAACAATAAATTATAATTATTATGTATAAAAATCATCAAGATTATATTTACGTAGTATTGCTCAAATACTAATAGTGTTTGAGTATGTGGGAGTTTCCCCGCTTTTTTAGAAAGTATTTTATAACATGATAGAGAAAATAAGAAAATTTTTTAAAAAGGATGAAATAGGCGAACCGCCGTGGGATTATGAATTTATATATTATCTTCACGAAAATGAATATCCTAAATATTTAAAAAAGATTTTTGAATATAGAACA
>CAJOJP010000013.1 GCA_905234915.1 Candidatus Gastranaerophilales bacterium | reverse complement strand
GCGCTCAGACAGACGGGCTTTTTCTGTTGTTTCATTAAGAATTTTTCAATAACTTCGTCTATGCCCGCCTTATTTTAATTCCTTTTTTCGTTTTTTTTTACACGGATAAATGCAATTATTCAACATAATATATTTTCTGATGTATATTAACTTTAATAGTCTAATATGTATTTCAACTATGACATAATGGTGAGTCCGATATATTATGAATTAGAAAATACACTTTTTATACTTAATTTTTGTGATATCTTTTTTCTATGAATACATATTCACAAAAGATACCTGCAAATAAAGAAAAAGATATTAAATCATTTTTTATAAAAGAGGGAGCTGTATTTGATACGGTTCAATATTCGCTGTGGCGGGCTAAAACTTCAAACTTTCAGGCGGTTTATTATAAAAGCGGGAAGCTTCTTATACAAGGAAAAGATATAGATAATATAGCTGTTAAAATAGATAATATTCTCGGATTGAAGTCGGATTATAATGTTGTTTTTCCGGAAAATAGCAATATTCAGCGGTCTTTAATTGATACAAACGGAGAAAAATATATAGGAACAGACGAATCAGGAAAAGGCGATTTGTTTGGACCGCTTGTAATTGCAGGTGTTCAATCAGATAATATTAACTATCGGAAGTTTATTGATATAGGAATAAAAGACAGTAAAAAGCTCGACGATAGTAAGATTTTAAAAATGGCGGGAGTTATTAAAGCAAATTCTGTACATTCCGTAGTTGTTATAACTCCGAGAAAGTATAATGAATTATATGCTGAATTTAAGAATTTAAATAAGCTTTTAGCCTGGGGACATGCAAGAGTTATTGAAAACATACTTGAAAAGTTTCCTTGTAATTATGCCTTAGCAGATAAATTTGGTGATGATAATTTAATAAAAAATGCATTAATGAAAAAGGGCGAAAATATAGTTTTAAAACAGAGCGTAAGAGCCGAATCGGATATAATAGTTGCTGCAGCTTCAGTTTTAGCAAGAGCCGAATTTGTAAAAAGAATGCAGGAACTTTCAAACAGGTATGAAATAAATTTTTCAAAAGGTGTTTCAGAAAATGTAAAATCTCAAACAATTGAGTTTATAAAAAAATATTCTTTTGAACGTCTGAATGAAATTGCAAAACTTCATTTTAAAACTGTTCAAGAGATAAAACAGCGATTAGTTTGATTTTATAAAAAAATAAAAACAGCATCAAAATAAAATGCTGTTAAGTATAAGAATTAGGGAGATTAATTTAAATTGGAGAAAATTGACAAAGATTTTTTGGAGTATTTTATAAATTTAGTTTTATTATGCTTTCATACTTAAAGAATTACCCGGCTGACCTTCTCTCATTACCTGACCAAGCGTATATATCTGGCTTTGAGCCTTTCTCATATCGTTCGCTATTTCTTCCGGAGATAAACTGTATCTTTCATTAATCAAATTAAGAAAAGGATTTTCGATAAAGTTTTCAATTTCCTGTTTAACAACCTGCGGTACTTCTTTAATTATTGTCTGCGGAAGTGCTACATTTAATCCGAATGGTCTATTATTAATAAATTGATTGTTATCCATATTTATCTCCGGTTATGTTATATTTATCGGAATATTTTTTTTAAACTTTAATGATTTAAAGTATTTTGTAAAGAAAATTAACAAATTTGTTACAAGTACCTCAAAGTCTTATTAAAATTGCAAAATAAGGATTTTTTTGAGTATCTTGCTGACAAAAAAATTTATGTATGGATATTAGAATGAAGGAAAAGACAATAACAGCATGATAAATAGAATAAATTCCATAAATATACAAAACGGCAAAGACTGTAATGTTGGTTGTCCGAGTTTTAAAGGTTCATCTTCCGCTTTTTTAAACGGTCTTTCATGGATGAAAAATAATCCTGCAATGGGGGCTTGTGCTGTTGATATGGTTTCAATGGTAATACCAAGAACGGCAGTAGAAGCTAAAGACAGAGGGAAACAATCCGGTATTGAAACTTTTATAAGAGAAATTTCAAGTTTATTAATTCACGCAACAATGGGATTTACCGGTTATAAAGCTGCAGCTTTAATTTCAGGTAAATTCAACAGAGAAACCGGAGTAAAAGCTCAAGATATTTTCGCTTCCGGAGATACTATTAAAAATATGGCTGAAATATGGACAAAGGCAAAAGGAGAAACTTCCGGCTTTTTTGAAGGTTTTATTAAAAATATAAAAGGTCTTAATGAAACTTGTTGGAATAGTATTTCTAAAAATTTGCAAAAAGAAATAACAAACACTCTTATAAATCTTGCAGATAAAACGGAACAATATAACAGTGCTTCGGGAAAAGAAAAATCACAACTTGCTAAAGAAATTAGAAATCTGAAATCAATACTTATTGCAAAAATAACCAAAGATACAGGAGCAGGTGCCTCATACAAATTGAGTGCAATAAGCGGTGCAAAAGAAATTTCTGCCGGATTAGGTGAATTAATCGATAATGCTGTTTCTCTGGCAAATGCCTTCAAAACACAAACAAAAGAGCAATTTCCTTCGTTTGTTAAAAAACTCGGACAAAATAAATCAGCATCAACGTTACTTGGTTTAGCTGTTACTTCTGCTTTATGCATATCAGTTCAGCCTATTAATCGTATGCTGACCAAAAAAAGAACAGGAAATGACGGTTTTGTAGGGGTAGATACAAAAGAAAACGATAATTCCAAAGAATTTAAAGCGATGAAAACGGTTGCCGGAATCGGATTTCCTTTATTTGCAATCGGTACAATAGGCTGTAAACCTAAAGATTTACTGTCGAACATACAATTTAACGGAAAAATACCAAGTTTAAACCAATTTAAATTTGTGTACGGATTTACGATAAGTTCAAGACTTCTGGCTTCACGCGACGGTAATGAGCTTCGCGAAAGTTTAATAAAAGATACGTTAGGATTTTCTACCTGGCTTTTATTCGGTGATTTTGTTTCTAAACTTGTTTCAAGAGCTATAGGCGGGAAAGAATTAATAAATAATCCGATTGCTCAAGACGGTTCAAAAAAAGGAATTGCTTATGCAAAAGACTGGCTTATGAAAAGCTCCGTTAAATCATTTGAAGAAATTCTTCTGCCAAAAGCAAAAAAATATGAAAAAGAAGGAAAACCCCTCAAAATAGCAGAATTATATAAAAATGCCTCCGGAAAATTAAAAACAAAAGTATTAAAAGTTGCTGCCGCACAAACAGCAGGTTATTTATTTTCCGGTCTTGTACTCGGTCTTGGTATTGCTAAACTTAATATTTTAATTACAAAATATCTTCACGGACGAAATAAAGCATATAATAAAATGAATAACGAAATTAATACAAGTTCACTGCAAAATATTGATACTAAATATTTATCAGAATTATCACTAAAAACGACAAGCTCAGTTTTTAAAGAATTTAATATGACAAAATAGACAGCTTTATTGGAAAAATATTCAAATACAATTGACAAAATATTATAAAATTGATATATTCATAATATGCAGGTTTTGCGGGCTATAGTATGGCAGGATAAATGGTGCAGTTTATGAAATTAAAAGGTTTTTCATTAGCGGAAACGTTGTGCATGCTAATTGTTATATCTGTAGTTGCACTCTTATTTTGGCAGACTGTTTATATGACTTATACTAAACAAAAGGCTGCGACAAAAATAAAGCATTTTCAGTCTGTAATGAAACAAGTTCAATTGAAAGCTAAAAAAGATTATAACGATTGGGATGATTATTGTGTAGAACCTGATTCTGTTACTGCCGAGAGATTTGCCTCAAATTATATTCTTCCTTACGTTACATATTTAAAAAAAGACACTGAGGAAGAAGGAAAAATTCATATTTATCTTGCTGATTCAACCTCCTTTTATTTGCAAAAAACCTCATGTATGACTTTTATACTTGATATAAACGGTGATTTACCTCCCAATATTCAAGGAAAAGATTTATTTTATTTTAATTATTGTCCTTATAACGATTCTGAGTTTGCAAAGCAGGGAGATTTTATACCGTTTCTCACAAAAACAATGACAAGCAGGGATGCTGCGCTTTTAAAGTGTGCAAGCTCTCCTATGTATTGTTCCGGCTTTATTTCATTTGACAATTTTGATTTTTCCGATGACTATCCTTTTAGAATACCGGGTTAAATTTTAAAAAATATTTAGATAAATAATTTGAAATTGTACATCTTTCTTAATCTTGCTGTATAATTTTATAGTGAATTTATGAAAGGAAAATGAAATGTCAAAAATTACAAAAGATATGGGCTTATTAGATATTATACAAAATCACCCTGAAACTGTTGAAGTATTTCAAAAATACGGGTTTGGCTGTCTTGGTTGTGCTGCTGCCAGATTTGAAAATCTCGAAGCAGGTGCAAAAGTTCACGGTATTGACCCTGATAAAATGGTTGATGACCTAAATGCCGTAATTACTGTATCTCAATAATTTTTATGAAATAAAACATGACAAATATTTATGTTTTTATTATGCTTTATTCAGATAATCATATAAAAGGAGATATATAATGGAAGTAATATTAAAAAAAGACGTGCAAAATATTGGTGAAGCAGGCGATATAGTTAATGTGAAAGACGGTTATGCAAGAAATTATCTGCTGCCTCAAAATTTTGCGGAGATTGCAACTAAAGGTGCAAAAGAAAACAGAGAGAAAAATTTAACAAGGATTAAATTAAAACAGGAAAAATTACATGCTGAAGCACTTGAAACAGCAAAGAAAATTGAAGCTGCAGGTGTACTGGAATTTTCGGCAAAAGCAGGTGAAAGCGGTAAATTATTCGGAGCTATAACAACCAAAAGACTTGCTGAAGAAATTAAAGCTAAAACAGGTGTTGAAATTGACAGAAAAACAATTTCTCTTGATGCTCCCGTTAACAAGCTTGGTAAATTTACAATGACCATAAAATTAACTTCTAAAGTTAAAGTTGTAACAGATATTAACGTTACTGCTTCTGAAGTATTAAAAGAAGAAATTGAAGATAAAACTACTGAAGAAGTATAATTTATTTTTTATCTATATTAAAAAAGTCTTCTAATTTTTTAGAAGACTTTTTTGTATTAAAACTTTTATTGATTATCAATTTGTTTATATAATTTTTCTAAAATCTTTAGTTTTTGTACATTTTCGCTTTTTGTTAAAAGGCTTTCCAGCTCCAGCCGCATTAAATCGGTTAAAGAGTAGCTGTAGTGTGAATATAAAATATTTCCGGTTCTATTCACGGTTTCTGAAATTATATTTGCCAGAGCTTCAAAAAAGTCATCTTCTTCAAGTTTTTTTCTATCTATAAGTAAAGACTCCAATTTATTATCTTTTAAAACAGAATGATAATCTCTGTTTTGTTTCAAACCGCCCTTTTCATATATACGAAGTGGATTTTCATCAAATGAAGGCAGGTGTCTGTGAATATCATTTTCTTTTATTAACATTAATGCCTTATTTAGAATTTCCAGTTTTTGAAGTTCCTTTTGTGTTGGTTCAACGGATTGTTTTTTGTGTTCGTTGTTGAATACCTCCATAGCTGATTTTATTCCTATTCGTGAATACAGTTCGTGTCCGAATTTATATCCTTTAGCTTTCAGATAGGACTCTACTTCCGGCTCAAGTTTATTTCCCCAGGAGGATTCCGGAACCCAAACTATTTTTGCATCCTCTGAATTAATTTTAATTTGTCTGTTGTTAGCTTCTTGAATTATACCTGATATAAAAGTAGTTGTTGGATCATAATTTTTATTTAAAATAAAATCATCAGGATTATCGCTTGTAATCAGTTCTTCAAAATTTTCTATGGCAGAAACCAAATCATCCTCCGACATGGTTTGTGCATACTGCAAGGATAAATGATAAATATCATCAAGAGAAAGAAAATTTCTGTCACGTCCTGTATTTAAGCTGTTATGTACCGGATTAATACTTTTATAGAGTAAAATATCATCTCTGATTATTTCGGAACGTTTTGACTTAATTGTCGTATCTTCTATTTTTTTTGAAATTTTAGCAAAACTAAAATCTAAATCAGGTGTAATAGCCCTGACCGGCAATTCCGGTTTAGAAAATATTTTTTTATAAATACCGGAGAAAAAACCTGATATTCTTTCGTATATAGATTTATTTCCTGCTTTGGGCGCAGGCATAATTTCAATTTTCGGTTTTTCAAGAATAATTGCCGGTTTTTCCTGTTTTTTTACTGCCTTTTTTACTGCTTCCTCTTGTTTTTTAAATATTAAATTAAGTCCTCTCAAGCCGCCTTTAATTCTGCCGTCAGGAGTTTGAAATCTCTGGATATAATATAAATTTCCGTTATCTTTTTGAACTCTAAAACCAAAGTATTCATTTTCAAAATCAAGATTTTGAAAATCCGGGTTATCGCTGTGGTAAAAATAATCTTTAGCTTCAAGAATTGATTTGACTAAATCTTCATTATCCGTATTAAATTCTATATAGTTCCCGTTAATTCTCTGCGGATTTTTTGTTAAAGTCTGAGTCATATCCGCTGTTGTAATATCCTCGGAGGAGCGTTTAAATTCCATTGACCAATCGCCGGAGCCGTATTTTACATAATTTGTATCAAGTTTAGATAACAGATTAACTGCAACGATTCTTGTTCCTTCTCCAAACTTACCCGCTGCTGAATCTTCATCATCTTTTGTTGAATCACCTAAAGATTGAAGATGTGAATAGTCGTAATTTCCTAAGCCTTCTATCCTAATAGTATATTTTCCGTCATCATTTTTTGTAATATTAAATTTTGTACCATCAAGAGTGTATCCGTTTCCGTCAAAAAAATTCTGCATAATATCTCTTGAAATTTTTTCGTTATCCCAATTTATTTTAGCTCCGTATTTTACTTTTATTCTTGCATTTTTTATTTTTCCCAGATTCTTTTCATCTTCTTGTTTAATTAAAGCTTTTTCAATATTTACGGGATTTGTTTTGCCTGTATTCTTTATTTTCAGTACTGAGCTGCCTTTTAATTTAACTTCGCTTATAACATCTTCAGCTGAAGGTAATTTACTTTTAGGAGCTTCAGATATTTCTTTTGTTCTTTTTTTATAAATTTTAGGCTTTTGTGGTATTGAATATATTGGAATTTCATTATCTGCTTCAACATATTTTTCATAGGACTGAATTTTACTTAATGAATTTTTCACAGACATTTCATATTCTTTTTCATTAAAATTATTACTGTCATTCAATTTTTGATTATTGTACAATTCAGCTAAAATTTTAATTTTTTCTAAAGCATTCGGATTATTAGCAAGGACTTTCATAAGAAATTTTTGCATTTCTATTAATTGAACTGAAAACTCAGCTGAATTATCACCGCCTGATTTATGAGAGAGTTCATGGAGCCATGTTGCAAGATTATCTATGTAATCATCAAACATAAAAGCAGCCGATTTTACCCAGTGTCCTTTATATTCTCTTTCTTCTATAATTGCTTCCGCTTTAATTCTTGTAAATTCTTTATCGTTAAAAGGATATTTTGGTGTATCTGCATCCCCGGGGTGTATAAGGTTAATAGTATTTAAATCAATGCATTCTTCAAAAACTTTGACTCCTTCATTTAACAGCCTTATTTTAGAAGTTATTTTTTCATCGGGTTCTATTACCGGTTCTTTTTGTTTTTCCTTTATCGCGCTTTTCATTCCGACTCTTTTCATTTGCGAAATAGCTGTTTTATACCCCAGTGCTTCTGCGTAATCTATATCTTCTTTTTTATCTGCTGCTATATAATTATCAAAATTAATTCCTATTCCGCGTCTTTCAGCCTCATTTACCAATGAATTTAAAAGAATAAAGGCATCTCCCGCAAAATTTTGGGATGTATCAGTATTAAAAACAGGTTCAAGCGTACAGATAATTTTTGCTATATCTTCATCTTTTACGGTTTTTAAATATCTGGAATATAAGTCATGCAAAGTTTCATTGGAAATTGCAATTCTGTCACGTCCCGTGTTTGGGTTATATTTTTCTCCGTTATTCAATTTCACGAGTTCCTCGCTATTCGGATTAGTTTTGAAAATAACACTTATATTTGACATTGAATTTGAAATTCTTCCGTTATGTTCATACCTTTGAACAAGATAAAGATTCCCCTTTTGGTAGGGTGTAAATTTAAAACCAAAATATTCATTTTCATAATCAAGGTTTTGAAAATCCGGGTTATCTCTATGATAGAAGTAATCTTTAGCATCAAGTATTGATTTAACCAGTTCTTCATTATCGGTATCAAATTCAATGTAATTTCCATAGATTTTTTTGGGATTTTTAGTTAAAGTCTGAGTCATATCAGCAGTTTTAATATCATCTGAGGAACGGTTAAATTCCATAGACCATTCGCCGCAGCCGTATTTAACGTAACTTGTTCCGAGTTTAGACAACAAATTAACCGCAACGATTTTTGTTCCTTCACCGTAATTACCTGCAGATAAAGCATCATTATCTTTTGTTGAATCACCTATTGATTGCAGATGTGAGTAATCGTAATTTGCCGCGCCTTCTACTCTTACTGTATATTTCCCGTCAGCTTTTTTTACTACGCGAAAAGTTGTACCTTCAAGAGTATATCCGTTAGCATCAAAGAAATTCTGTACAATATCTCTTGAAATTTTTTCATTACTCCAATTTATTTTTGAGCCGTATTTTATTTTTATTCCTGCATTTTCCCTTTTACCGAGATTTTCTGTATCTTCTTGCTTTATTAATGCTTTTTCGTTATTTAGTGGATTTGCACCGCCTCTATTAGGTATTTTTACAAGAACCGAGCCTTTTTCATTAAGTTTGTTTAAAAGTGTATCGGTATCAGGCAATATACTTTTTGCTGCCGGCTTTTGTTCTAATTTTTCAAAATCAATCCTTTTTCTGAATTTATTGTTATAATCATTATCTTCAAATATACTGCTTATATTGAAATATTCTCTTGATAATGCATCTATTTCTTTTTTATCAAATTGCAGCGGTTCTTTTATTTTTGCTTGAATTTCTTTTTTGTATTTAGCTGCATCAAAATCTTCAATTTCTCTTTTCTCAAACGGAACGGATAACTTATTATATTCCTTATCACTCATATCTAATAACTTTTTCCATAAAGAAAACGGCATATTATTATCGTTAAGGGTCTGTTTTAAAAATGCTCTATTATTTAATTTTGTTATTTTTTCTTCAAATTCTTTATCGGAGCAGAACAAAAATTCATTATAATAATTAAATCTATTATAATTATTTTTATTTACAAAAGAAGTTATTCTTCTTTTGGGTAAAAGCGTATAATCAAATTTAGCTTTCTTTATTGCAGTTTGTTTATCATCATCGATTTTAAAGGGCGATAAAATTTCTTTAACAATATCAAGTTCATCAAAAGAAAGCTTTGGAGCTATATTTTCTTCAAAATTTTGGTATATAGCTTCTTCATTAAATTCTTCATCCGATAATTTTTTAAATTTTTTTATACTTTGCATTGAAGTATTAATGGAATATAATGAGTCGTTATAACTTTTTAAAATTCTTTCTGTTTTAGATGATGCGTTTATAATAAGTTTCTTATCTGAAATTTCATCTTCTTTTTTATCATATTTACTTAAAAAGTCAGACAAATATTTTTTATCTTTTTCATTAAGCTGTATATTTTTACCTCTAAGCAGATAATTTGCCGAACCAAGCATAATACTGTCTTTTTCATCTTCATCTGCATATTGGTTTAAAAGTTCAATTATAAAATTTTGTACATTCAGTGCTTCTTCTATTTCTGTTTTATCTGTTTTTAAATTTCCCTTTTTAATATCAAAAAGCAGATTTGAAATTATATCATCAATTTCGCTTTTTTGAGAATAATTCTGTGCTTGAATTTTAAGCATTGCTTGAGATAGAGCGGCTCCGAAGCTTAAATTTGAAAAAACTTTATCGGGGCTGCAATTATAATTATTTTGATGTTTTAAAATATTATTGTTTTTAACACTTTTAGAATTATCGGCAGATTTAGTATCTAACTTTCCATTCCAATTATTAATAATCATTCTTCCTTACTCCATTACTTAAACACTTATTTTCCATAAAAACAAATGGAACAGAAAAATTGCCTTAAATTTATAATAAATTTGCTGAAAATTCAAAATTTATGTAAAATAGTTGTCTGTTTGCTTTTTCTGAACTATCATTTTTTTAGGAGAGTGTATCAAAATGAAGCAGGAATGCAAAATTTTAATTTTGGATGATGATAAACTTGTTACTTCATCGTTAAAATCATTGTTAAATCTTGAAGGGTTTAATGATGCCGTAATTTTTAATTCACCTGTTAATGCTCTTGAATATTTAAAAAATAATTTGCGTAATGTCATTATTTCTGATTTTATGATGGAAGAAATGAACGGTCTGGAATTTTTATCAGAAGCAAAAAAAATATATCCGAATGCAAGTATGATACTTTTAACAGGATATGCAGATAAAGAAAATGCTATAAAAGCAATAAATGATGTAGGATTATATAAGTATATAGAAAAACCCTGGGATAATGATGAACTTATAATTAATATAAAAAATGCATATGAAAGAGCTAATCTTATTGAGAGGCTTGAAAAATCAAATAAAAAGTTAAGAGATTATTCTAATCATCTGGAAGATATGGTGCGTGAAAAAACTGCCGATATATTGGAAATGAATGAACGCTTGAGTGCTGTTATTAATAATTGTGCCGATTCAATAATTGTATCTGATAAAACGGGAGCTTTAACGGAGATTAATCCCGCGGCAGAAACTCTTTTCGGTATGAGTGAGGATATTTTAAAAACAAAAAATATACGTGAGCTTTTTCTTTCACAGGAAATAAATTGGAATGAGCTTTTAAACGGAACGGAAGAAAAACTTATAAGAGAAATTGAAGCAATAAATGTTGTAAACGGAAAGAAAATACCTGTTGAAATAAATAGTGCTTTTATTCCTGCAAAATATGAAACGGAATCGGCTCATTATGTTTTTGTTATAAGAAATATTAGTTTTCAAAAAGAAATGGACAGATTACGCGAAGATTTTATTGCGACGCTTACTCACGACCTTAGAACACCTTCATTAGCTTCAATTCAAACTTTAGAGTATTTTTTAAACGGAAAGCTTGGAAATTTAAGCGAAAAGCAAACTATGCTTTTAACTACAATGAAAAAAAGTCATGAAGATATGCTGGGACTGGTAAATACGCTGCTTGAAGTTTATAAATATGAATCAGGTCGTTTAAAGCTTGTTAAAACATATTTTAAATTTGAACCGTTAATAGAGGAATGTATTAATCAGGTTAAAACGCTTGCAGAGTCTAAAAATCAGCATATTGAAAAAATTTTTGTTAATCTTGATAAGTCTGATGTAATTGCTGACAGAAATGAAATAAGAAGGGTAATTATTAATTTACTCGGGAATGCCGTAAAATATACGCAAGAAAACGGAAACATTGAAATAAAAGCTGAAATAGAAGGAAAAGATGTACGTTTTTCCGTAAAAGATAATGGAGAAGGTATTTATAAAAAAGATATTCCGTTATTATTTAAACGCTTTTCACAAGGAACTCAGGCAAAACGTTCAATTAGTACAGGGCTTGGTTTATATCTTTCTAAACAAATAATAGATGCCCATAAGGGTAAAATTTGGCTTGAAAGCGATAAAAATAAAGGAAGTGAATTTTTCTTTCTGCTTCCTGATTCCGCAGTTGTAAAAGATGAGGATAAAGTATGGACAGTATAAAAGTTCTGCTTATAGAAGATCATGAAATGACAAGGCTTGGAATATCTCTTGTTTGTGAAAATACAGCCGGATTAGAGCTTATAGCACAGGCAGAAAACGGCAGAAAAGGCATTGAATTGGCATTAAAACTCCGGCCGGATGTCGTTTTAATGGATATAGGACTGCCGGAAATTGACGGTATTCAGGCTACGGAATTAATAAAGAAACAAGCACCCGATATAAAAATTCTTATGTTTACTTCCCGTGAAAGTGAGAGTGATGTTTTTGATTCCTTATCGGCAGGGGCTGACGGTTATATTATGAAAGGAACCGAAAAAAATCAAATGATATCAGCTATTAAAGCTGTTGCTGAAGGGGCTGCCTGGCTTGATTCTTCCATTGCAAGAATGGTTTTATCTTCTGTCAAAAAACAAAGTTCTCAAGAGGTAATGGAAAATTCATCAGGACAGTTAAAAAATACAAAAAATAAATACGGTTTGACAGAAAAGGAATTACAAGTTCTATCTTTGATAGTTGAAGGTTTAAGCAATGAACAAATAGCTCAAAGACTAATTGTTACTATTTCAACAGCAAAAGCCCATGTCCACAGTATTCTGCAAAAATTATACGTTGCAAACAGAACACAAGCTTCAAGACTCGCATTAAAAGAAGGCTTAATTTAATGAAATTTCTTTGTTTTTTACTTCTTTTTATATTCTTATCTCCTTGTATTCATGCTAAAAAGCCTGACCCTTTGTATCTTAATTCAGATGTAATTGATATGGACGATGAAAAAAATAAAAAGAAAGAAAAAAAACCTAAGGATGAAAGAAGTTTAAATGAGAAAACGAGGTCTTTATTGCATTTGCCGCCCCCGCATACTACTTACTATCATAATATAGATAAATCCAAAACACCTTTAACAATGGAGGATTACTATGAACTTTCGGCGGAAAAACTCCGTAAAGATATTGAAATCCCCTCTCCCGAGTTTAATCAGGACAGCGAGTTTAATTTCCCCGAACCTCAATTCCGTGTTATAAGTTATAATACACCGCCGGGACAAAGAAATATAGATTTAACCAAAATTGCTTCGGAACATTCTGTTGCTTCTCCGGCTGTTTTATCACCGGATAAAAAGAAAATGGTATATACCAGAAGTTATTTTTATCCTCAAAAAATTCAAACCTCTTCTGCTGCTTATTTTATTCCTGTTAAAGGTACTTTTCAGGATGCTTATGATATTTTATATAATACAAATGTTATAGAAGGTTCACCGGAAGCAATATTTACTGTCGGAATGGATTGGCTGGAAAAGTATAAATTTACAACTCTTTTTCCTTTGGATTTTTCAAAAGACAGTAATAAAATAGCTTTTAAAGAAAAAATAGGGTCTAATTATGAGCAAACCTGGGTGACAAATATTGTTGTTTATGATTTTAAAACAAAGACAATAAAAAGATTAACTGCCGTCAGAGAAGCTGTAATATATTATTGCCGACAAAAAAAGAATATTGAACTAAAAGATTACATGTGGGATATTTATCCTGTCGGTTGGGATAAAAATAATCCTGACAGGATAATTGTATATGCTTATGCATATACGAAAGATAAACCTTTATTTTTGGGTACCTGGAGTATAGATGCGGAAGAAAATCGCTCAGAATTAATTTCACCCGACTCAACAGAGGCCAATATTGACCTTAACGGATTTGGTTTATTAGAGGTTAAATTTCAGCATTAAAATAACTTTAACCTTTTTAATCAACATCACTAATATTGTTTGAACTTGTTTCTACATACATTTTTTCCACTTTATCGGCACCATATTTACAAATGTATAGGAAAAGAATTTCACGATATATCAAATACATCCAGATAGGGTTATTATATGCTTCAGCGCATTCATTTAAGCATCTTTGCGATATTTCATTCATTTGTTTTTCGTTCATTCCGATAGAAGTTTCAAAATGTAATTTAGAAGAAAATTCTTCAACATCGGAATAAATTCTTGTAATTGAAAATTTTTCGGGATTTTTTATTATGTATGAATGTTTACCAAGTGTAAAAACACTTCTGCCATAGCTTGATATAATATCTTTGTGATTTTTTAGATATTCTATTGTTTCTATAGCATCAGACTGTGTTTCTGTTGGAAAACCGAAAAATAAAAATGCAAAATTCCAAATGCCTATTTTTCTTGCAAGGCGGAGTATATCTTCTCTTTTATCGAGATCAATACCTTTATTTATATCTTTCATAACCTTTTCCGAAGCCGATTCAAAGCCCCATAAAAGCATTCTGCAGCCTGCTTTATATGCTGTCGATAAAACTTCTTCGTTAAAACCGGTTTCAAGTCTTGCATAATTGAAGAAATATATATCAAGATTTCTTTTCAAAATTTCTTTAGACATTGCAAGCAAATAATTTGGTGATATACATTCATCAATCAATTCAAAATGTTTAATGCCGTATTTTTTATTAATGGTTTCAAGTTCGTCAACAAATTGAGAAACCGGTTTAATATCTGTTTTTTGTCCGAAATAATGGTCGCAAAAAGAACATTTACCCCAGTAGCAGCCTCTGCTGGAAAGCTGAGGCAAAACAATCTCGGGTGTAGGATATAAGGATAAATCAAAATCGCTTAAATCCCAAACAGGACGCTCACTTAATTTTATAGAAGGACAACTCTGATTTTCTTTTACCATATTATCTTTTTTGTATAGAATATTTGGTACTTCTTCAACAGGTATTTTCCCTTCTAAATGTTCAAATAACTTAGGTAATGTCGGAATTTCAAGTTCATCAGGAACTATGTAATCACAAAAAATATCAAAAAATTCAGGGTATTTTTTGATTGTATCAGTAATTCGAGAATAATAGTTCCCTAAAAAAGCTATTTTAGCAGTTGATTTTTCTTTAAGCAACGCAGCTAATGTGCACGATGCTGCAATCTGAGATACGGCATCTATAGAAATACATATTATATCAGGATTTAAATCATTGACTTTATTAAGATTATTTTGGAAAAATTCAGTAAATAAATTTTTAGATTTTGCCCTTTTAACCATAAAATTAAAATCAAGCTTAAAATCGGGATCAGTGTAATTTTTAATTTGAATTTGAGAAGGATAAAAGGGCAGACAAGCAATTTCAAGGCAAAATTCAATATTATTCATAGCAGCTGTAAACTCAGAGGGATTGTAATATAAATCTTTATCTTTCATTACTTTTATAGAATATGAAAGTTTTTCTATTGCCTTTTTTACATTTTCTTTTTGTTCTCCGATAAATTTTTTAATTTTATTATATCTTAATACTCTCCATTTAAAATCATCAGAATAATCCTCTTGGGATTTACCTTTTTGATAATGTTTTTTTAAATAATCAAATAATTCAGGAAGCTGCTTTTCAGCTTGTATTAATGAATTTTTTAAATAGTCTTCTTTTAGAATATATGAATAAAAGTCGATATTGAAGTCAAGCATTCTGGTATCACAACCGATATTACGCAAATATGAAACCGTAGGTATCATAAATGAAGGCGGATTAAGGCAGTACCATTTAGGCGGAATTATAAATACGGATTTTGTTTTTCCCTCAGACATAAAATATCTCCTTTTATAAAATATATTATAAACAATAATAGTAATAATATACTATTATTAAAAATCAATTAATCCCATTTGAAATTACTATTGGAACTTGTCTATCCAATGCATCAGGAATTATATAATCAGGTGAAAGTTCTTCATCCTTTACCATTGAAGCCAGCGCAAAAGCGCAATTAATTTTCATTTCGTTTGTTATTTTTTTTATATTGTTTTTTATAACTCCGTTAAAAAGCCCCGGGAAAATAAGAGAATTGTTTATTTGATTAGGGAAATCACTCCTTCCTGATGCAGATATAAATGCTCCGTATTTTTTTGCAATATCGGGCATTATTTCGGGAGTCGGGTTTGCTAATGCAAATACTATTGCATTTTTATTCATGGATTTAATCATATTTTCATCTAATAAATCAGGAGCACTTAAACCTATAAATACATCGGCATTTTTTATTCCCTCTCTTAAATCACCTTTAAAATTTTTTAGATTTGTTTTTTCAGCTATTTCGTCGTGTGCAAAATTATTTTGTTTTCGTTCCTTATATACGGCTCCATCTATATCAAACATAATAATATTTTTAGCTCCTGCTCTCAAAATCAGTTTACATACTGCAATAGCAGCAGCCCCTGCTCCTGAAAATACTATTTTAACTTCATCAATTTTTTTAGAAGCAAGATGAAGTGCATTTAAAAGTGCTGCTAAAACAACAATAGCCGTTCCGTGCTGATCATCATGAAAAATCGGTATATCCGCTTGAGCAATTAATTTTTCCTCAACTTCAAAACAGCGTGGAGCTTTTATATCTTCTAAATTAATGCCGGAAAAAGAATTTTGAAGTAAAAGAACAATTTCTATAATTTCCTCAGATTTTTGAGTTTTTAAACATAATGGCATCGCGCTTACATCACCCAGTTCCTGAAATAAAACGGCTTTCCCTTCCATAACCGAAAGTCCCGCTAAACCTCCTATATCTCCCAGCCCCAATACGGCACTACCGTCTGAAACTATACCTACGGGCTTTACATGCTTTTCCTCTGTCAATTCGGTTTCTATTACTCCGCCTGCCATTTTTCTTAATTGAAGTGACTTTTCACTTACATTTCCTTCTAAATCTTCAAATTTGAACATAAAAAGATTTTTTGAAACACACAGGAAAAATTGTTTTAAATTTTCAACCTTGCCTTTTAAAATTGGAATTTTTGCTTCAAACTCAATATCTTGAACATTTTCTGAAATTAAACTTAAATCAATTGCCGCAAATGAAGGTTCAATATTATCAACAACAAGTTTTATTTTTTGGGGATTTTGGCTTGAAATTTCAAAGGGGTATGCATCAATTCCCAAAACACTTTTTAAAAAAATTGAGCGTTCCAAAGACTTACTGTAATCAAAAGAAATAACAGCAACAGAATTTTCTCTGTTTGTATAATCAAAAGAAGAATCTGGATTTTCTTTTATTTTAAGGCAAGAAGCTGCAACTCCCGGAGTATATACTATTGCAAGCGCATTTTTATCTTTTATTTCTACTTTTGAAACTATTTTTATACCGTTAAATTTTGCCATTATTTTCTTACTTTATTTTCTTTTCCTTCTACAAGTCTTTTTATGTTATCTTTATGTCTTATTATTACGTATGCAGCGCAAAGAGCAGTAAATATTACATAATAATCATTCGGGTGAATTGCCTTCATTAATATCGGAGTAAGAGAAATAGCAACTATAGAGCCAATAGAAACATATTTTGTAAAAAATGTTATCAAGCCCCAAATAACAGCTGTTAATAATCCTACCGGAAAGGACAATGCCAAAATTGTACCTACACCGGTTGCAACTGATTTACCGCCCGTAAAATTTAAAAAGATTGATTTACTATGCCCTATAATTACGGCAAGTGCACAAATAACAGGACTTAACCCTCTTAGTTCATACTGGCTGCCAGTTACCGAATCTATATACATAGGAAAATCAAAATGATTTACTACAAATATTACAGGCAGGAAACCTTTTAGAGCATCAAGAAACATAACAATAAAAAACCATTTTGTACCAAGAACTCTTTTTACATTTGTAGCTCCTGTTGACCCTGAACCAACCGTTCTGATATCAATATTTTTTAATAATTTAACGAGAATATAGCCTGTCGGAATTGAACCTATTAAATATGAAACAATTAAAATTACTATTATTTCAAAAATTATCGCAATCATTTTTTCTCACTCTTTTCTTTCGCGCTTATTTTTATGGGTGTTCCTTTAAATCCGAAAGCTTCTCTTAATTTATTTTCCAAATATTTTACATAATTATCTTTTAAAAAGTTTTCATTATTAATAAAAAGAACAAATGACGGAGGATTTGTTTTTACCTGTGTGGTATAGAACAGTTTTAAGCGTTTTCCTCTGATACTTGCAGGCGGATTAACAGAAACGGCATCTAAAACAACTTTATTCAAAAGACTTGTTGAAATACGCTTTGAGGCTTCCGAATAAACTTCTTTTGAAAGTTTATACAAATTTACAAGTCTTTGTTTTGTTTTTGCACTGATAAAAACTTTGGGAACAAAACTTAAAAAAGGCATGGCTTTTTCTATTTCTTCTTCAAATTTATTTATAGTGGAAGACTGTTTATTTTCAATTAAATCCCATTTATTTACGGCAAGAACCATAGCCTTGCCGGCATCAATAATTGTTCCTGCAATTTTTTTATCCTGGTCAGTAATGCCTTCAGTTGCATCAATAACAAGAATTGCAACATCACAATTTCTTATTGCACGAATAGACCTATCTACGGCAAATTTTTCTATTCCCCAATCAACTTTAGATTTTTTTCTTATGCCTGCCGTATCAACTAAAATAAATTCTTCACCTTCATATTTTACTTTAGAATCAATAGCATCGCGTGTAGTTCCCGAAATATCAGAAACAATTACACGCTCCTTATTCAAAAGGGCATTTACAATAGAGGATTTTCCGACATTTGGTTTCCCTGTAATAGCAATACGTATATTTTCCGACTTTTCTTCTTTTGGTAAAATTTGAAAACTTTTTGTAACTTCATCAAGAAGATCGCCTACGCCGCCCGAACCGTGCAGAGCTGATATTGCTATAGGATTACCTATTGCAAGAGCATAAAAATCCGTTATATTTAAAAATTTATCAGGTGAATCAAGTTTATTAACAGCAAGAAAAATTTCTTTTCCGCTTCTCCTTAATATATTGGCAATATCATAATCTATCGGATTAATACCTTCACGCCCGTCAACAATAAAGATTATTTTATCTGCCTCCCGGCATGCAACTTTTGCCTGCGTCAAGATATTAAGCATTATTTCATCATCATCGCCTGGGATAATACCTCCTGTATCAATAATAGTAAATTCTTTATTCTGCCATTCAACATCAAAATAAATGCGATCACGAGTAACACCTGCTTTATCGTCAACAATTGAACTGCGTGAACCTAAAAGACGGTTTACAAAAGTCGATTTACCTGTATTTGGTCGTCCTACTACTGCTACTATCGGTCTATCAGTCATATTTTTATCCGATTAAAATAAATTTATATCCGGAGTTGTTTTTGTATAGAAACCAAACGGTACTTTTTTAAATGAATTAATTTCTTTTTTTAATCTGTAGTTTTCTTTATTCAACTCATTAATTTTAAAGCGCATTGTTTCATTTTCGGATTTAACACGGATTAATTCCATAACAACGTCATCCAGACCATCTAATTTTTCATCTAAAACACTGGTTATTTTACTTGTCATGGATTTTTCTATATCTCGAAGAGTTGTAATCAATTGATTAATTGAGGAAGGTGTAATTGCGTTATGGATTGATTTTTTTACTGATAAGGCATCAAATTTAGCATTAGAATCCATTGAAACATTTTTCAATATTTGTACATCTTCATCGGTAAAATAGGTAAGACCTCTGTCGTTCTTTTTTAATCTGATATCCGCATATTTGCATAATGCTTGAATTTGAGTATTATCTATACCAAGCATTTCTCTGATATCTTTTGGTGAAAATTTTTTTTCGTCAAGTTTTTCAGCGGTCAAAGTACCCATAAATAAAATCCCCTTCATATTAATTAAAGTTCATGACAGTTTTTTTATTTATATTATATCCTTTATGTAATAAATTTGTCATATAATGCAAAGTATCTTTACATAACTTTTCAATTGCCCGCAAAACAAATAATTGCTATGGTAAAGCCAGTTCTTGAGTTTTTGTTTCGATTTTTTCTTTGGCATTTTTGATAAAATCTTCAAGGCTCAAACTGCCTGCTTCGCCTATACCTCTTATGCGAAGCGAAACTTTACCTGTTTCAATTTCTTTATCCCCTACAACAAGCACGTAAGGAATTTTATTATCCTGCAAGGCTTCACGAATTTTATAACCCATGCTTTCGCTTCTGTCATCAAGTTTGACTCTAAATCCGGATGAAAGCAATTTCTTATAAATATCCTGAGCATAATCGTTATGACGTTCCGATATAGGAACTATACAAACCTGTTGAGGACTGAGCCATAATGGAAATGCTCCTGCAAAATGCTCAATTAATATACCGTGGAAGCGTTCCATTGAACCAAAAATTACTCTGTGAAGCATAACAGGAGTTTTCATTATTCCGTCTTTATCCTGATATTTAATTTCAAAACGCTCGGGCAGATTAAAATCGAGCTGAATTGTAGCACATTGCCATGTTCTGCCTATTGCATCTTTAACTTTAAAATCTATTTTAGGCCCGTAGAAAGCACCGTCACCTTCATTTATTTCATATTTCATACCGCGCTTATCCATTGCTTCTTTTAGACCGGCTTCTGCGAGCTCCCAATTTTTAATATCGCCGACATAGCTTTCGGGGCGGGTTGAAAGTTCCACATCAAATGTCATATTAAAGATTTTCATAGTATCAGATACAAAATCAATAATTGCATTAATTTCATCAACAAGCTGTTCCGGGGTGCAAAATATATGGGCATCATCCTGTGTAAAACCTTGAACACGTGTTAAACCTGATAATGCACCTGATTTTTCTTTTCTATATACTGTTCCAAGTTCTGCCATTCTAAGCGGCAGTGAGCGGTAAGAATACCTGTTGGATTGATATATCATAATATGAAACGGACAATTCATCGGTTTTACAATATACTGATCTTCTTCCTCATTTTCTTTTCTAATGAAAAACATATTTTCCTTATAGTGGTCAATGTGACCGGAGATTTCCCATAATTTGGATTTTGCAATTTGAGGAGTATTTACGATAACATAACCGCGCTTTCTGTGTTCTGTTCTCCAATAATTTTCAATTTCTTCCCTTATAACGGCTAAATTCGGATGCCATAAGACAAATCCGCTGCCTATTTCTTCTCTGACGGAGAATAAATCAAGCTGAGTGCCAAGTTTCCTATGATCTCGTTTTTGTGCTTCTTCTAAGAAATTTAAATATTGTTCAAGATCTTCTTTATTCCAGAAGGCAGTTGCGTATATTCGCTGCAGCATCTTGTTTTTTTCATTACCTCTCCAGTATGCGCCTGCAACTTTTAATAATTTAATTGCATTTCCCTTTATAAAAGTAGTATTAGGTACATGCGGCCCGGAGCAAAGGTCATTGAATAATATATTACCTTCTTTATCTTTAGTTAAATACAAAGTAGGATTATCATTTTTATGTTCTTCTAAAAGTTCGGCTTTATAAATTTCTCCCTGAGATTTAAATTCTTCTATTTGTTTTTGAACATCGGGAATTAAGTATTTTTCAAATGTTAAGTTTTGTTTTAGAATAACTTTCATTTCATCTTCAATTTTTCGTAAATCTTCCTCTGTAAAGGAATGACCTTCCAAATCAAAATCGTAATAAAAACCGGTATCAATGGCAGGACCTATTGCAAGTTTTGCATTCGGAAATAATTTTTGTACTGCCTGAGCCATTATATGTGAAGCCGAGTGTCTTAAAATATGAAGTGTTTCGTTATTCTTTTCCATTTTTCTCCCCTTTGTAATCTACATAGAATATATCACTCACAGAATAATATATCAAATTATTTGATTTTTTATAAATCGGCACATGAGTTTACAGTATTTATTTTTTATTATAAATTTAATTTATGATATCAACTGAAGTAATTAAGCCTAAAATAAAATTTATTGATGTAAATGATGCAGATGAAAATTTGCAGATGCAAATCAGGGACTGGAGAAATTCAGCTGAGGTGAAAAAATATTTTCAAATAGATTATATTGACGTTGATACTCATAAAAACTGGTTAAAAGAGATTAATAAAAAAAATTCTTCCGTAAGAGCATTTATAATAAATTTTGAGGGTAATAATATCGGTCTGATTTATCTGCATAAAATAGATAAAGAGAAAAAAAAAGCTGATATCGGTATATATATTTATAATACCGAGCTTCGGGGCAGGGGAATAGGTTCTTCTTGCATAGAATTTTTAAAAGATTATGCATTTAATACTTTATATTTAAATACGTTGTATTTAGAAGTCTTAAAGGATAATATGCGGGCTATAAATTTATATGAAAAATACGGTTTTAAACAAGTTTCATTAAGAGATAACGTATATATTTACAAAACGGAAAAAGCGGGAGCATGATAAATGGGTGTTTTAAGCAATATATTATCAGTTAAAAACAGCAGTGATGATAAGTATAAAATTTGGACAGTATTAGGAATTAAAATAAAATTTTCGAGAAAAGACTGGATGATAGCTCAAACCTACAGGCTTGCTCTTGAAAATAAAGAAACATTGTCCAAAATACAAAAAAGGCTGTTTATGCTTGATGTTCCGTTAAATTATAAAAAATACTGGACTGATGATAATATGCAGAATGTAATTCCGTTAGGTTACGGCGATTTTCCCGAGGGCTTTCACCCCGGTGAACTTATACGCGACATTTTAAAAGATATTCCGTATAATAAAATTTTGGATTTTGGCTGTGCTTACGGCAGGCTTTCACGTGCCTTTGACCCTGAAAAATACATAGGCATTGATTTAAATCCTAATGCACTAAAAAAAGCGAGAGAAAATAATCCTGATTATACCTATATCGAAATAGACGTAAATTCGGAATATCCCGGGTGCGATGTGGCTTTTGCTCATACGGTATTTTTGCATAATGATGATGAAACGCTTTTATCAATATTAAAAAGGCTTAAAAAAGCAGGCTGCAAATATATTGTTGTTTCGGATGTTATGAGTAAAGATTTTCATAACGGTTTTATTCCGCCTACTTACCACCGCTCGTTAGATGATTATAACAAGCTTATGTCAGAAGCGGGATTTAGTTTTGTTTCGGAAACAAAACGCATTTATAAACGCTACAAAGAAGATGAAAGATATAAAGATAAAAATTCCGATTTATCATTTCTTTTGTATAAATCTGTTTAATAGAGGTTATTATGAATATATCAAATAAGTTTTTTCAAAAAAAAGAAGCTCCTGTTCAAAAAACAATAGAATATAAAATTAATCATTTTCTTGAACAAAAAGAAAATAATGAAAAGCCTTATATAAAAATTCATTATAAAGACTTTAACGTATCTTTTGATGAATACAGGGATTTAACAAGAAATTTAGATGAAAAATCCATCATAACCATAAGCCGAATGATTAACAGAATAAAGCTTATACAGGAAGATGAAACGATAAAATATAAGGATATTTTATCGGATGAAGAGCTTTTATCCGTTAAAAAGCTTCAATATGAATTTTATGATGCAATAATGGAATTTGATAACGGTTTATGGACTTATAAAAACTATGTTTTACCCGTAAAAGGCTTTACAAACAGCGTATTTTATTTTAACCATTGTATGGATGAAAACTTAAATTATAATTACTTCAAAAATAAAGATATTATTGATTTAGGAGCATATATAGGCGACAGCGCGATTGTACTTTCTAAATATACAAACAAAAATGTATTATCTTTTGAAGGAAGTCCTGTTAATTTTGAAATTTTAAAAAAGACAATAGCATTAAATAATGTAAAAAACGTAATTCCCGTAAATTATGCGGTTTCGGATGAAGCTAAAACGGTGTATTTTACGCCGAATTATTCATCTGCTGCTCATATCATATCTGATGAAATTCAAAATAAAGAAGATTATACGGCAATAAATACAATTACTTTAGATGAATATATCGAAAAAAACAATATAAAAGCAGGTTTAATAAAAGTTGATATTGAAGGTGCCGAACAAAGCTTTTTAAGAGGAGCTAAAGAAACAATAAAGAAACAGAAACCTACATTATTATTGAGTATATATCATAATGCTTCCGATTTGATACACATAAAACCAATGATTGAAAGCTGGGATTTAGGTTATAAATTCAGAATTAAAAAATCTTATGACGGCTGTATTTTTGGTGAAACCATGCTAATTTGCGAGGTATAGTATGGAAAAAATTCCGGTATTTTTATCAAGTGATGATAATTTTGCGCCTTATACCGCTGTTACTATGGCATCAATTTTAATGCATACAAAAGAATTTATAGAGTTTTATATTTTAGACTGCGGAATTTCAAGTAAAAATAAAAGGAAAATAGAAAAAGAGAAAGACTTTTTTAAAAATTTTTCGGTTGAATTTATAAATGTAGATACTAATAAGTATTTTAAAAATCTGCCACAAACGGAAAACCTTTCAAAAGCAATGTATGCGAGATTTTTAATACCTGAATTGAAACAAAATATTGATAGAGCAATATATTCTGATGTAGATGCCGTTTTTACGGGAGATATAAAGGAACTGTGGGAAGAAAATCTTGATAATAAACCGCTTGGTGCGGTTCCTTCTCAAAGAGGCAGATTTAACAATAATTATTACGATTACAAAAAGAAATTAAATTTATCCGAAAGTCATAAAGTTTTTATGTCGGGGCTTTTGGTTCTTGACTGTAAAAAATTAAGAGAAGAAAATTTCAGTGAAAAACTTTTAAAAACTGCAATTCTAAG
This sequence comes from Candidatus Gastranaerophilales bacterium, assembly GCA_905234915.1. Lineage (GTDB taxonomy): Bacteria > Cyanobacteriota > Vampirovibrionia > Gastranaerophilales > Gastranaerophilaceae > Avigastranaerophilus. The sequence continues at coordinate 4,014 of CAJOJP010000013.1, read as the reverse complement.
AGAAGAATTCGATCAGGAAATTTTTAATATTGTATTTGAAAATAACTATAAAGAATTGAATGTTAAATACTGCGTAATGTATAAAATTTTTGATAAATACTATACAAAAGAAAAAATTGAAGATATAGTTAAAAATCAAATTATAGTGCATTTTCCAGGGGGGGGGGAATGCAAGCCATGGAATAATCCTAATTTAAAATCTGCTGAGTATTTTTACAATGCGCTTAAATATACTCATTTTAAAAATGATGTAAAAAAGGTTCAAAAAGAGTTTAAACGATTACTTAAAGGCGGGAATACCATGCTTCAAAATATATTTTCGGTAAGAAATATTGATAATCATACAAGTAAAATGGTTACTTTATTTGGAATAAAATTCAAATTCAAAAAAACGGCAACAAAAAAAGATATTGAAAATTTACAAAATGAATTTGAAAAAGAAAAAGATGAATTACAAAATGAAATAAATACTTTATACAATATTATACGGTCATGTGTCGGTTATGATTTAACGAAATACCCTAAAGCTCAAGGAAAATTGCGAGAATTACATATAGCCAACGGGTATATGCTCTCTATTTTTGATAAAGTATGCAGAAAAAATAACCTTTCCTACTGGCTTGATTTTGGTACTCTGTTAGGTTCAGTCAGGCATAAAGGGTTTATTCCGTGGGATGATGATTTAGATGTAGGAATGCTCAGAGAAGATTATGAAAAGATAAGAAACGGTTTATATAAAGAATTTGAAAAATATAATTTCGTATTTAATCAGGGGGTACAGTTCGGAAATCAAATTCTTCGCTTTGAATATAAAGGCAGCCCCGCGCAGATAGATATATTCCCTTATGAAAAATATTATAAAAAAATAAATAGTGATGAAAAAAATATATTAAAGAATAAAATAAATGAATGTTATGAAAAATTTTTCCAAAAATATCCTGTTGAAAAATTAAGAGATGGCGAAATCAGTTTTCCTGTTGACGATTTATTAAAAATGGAAAAAGAAACGGTAATGGAAAATAATCCTGAAAAAGTTGATGCTGCTGTTTTTCAGGGCTGTGAATTCTTTGTTTATCATCCGCATATTTACGATAATGAAGATATATTCCCTTTAAAAAAGGGAGAATTTGAAGGGTTTGAGTTTTATATACCGAATAATCCCGATAGTTACTTAAAAAAAATATACGGTGAATATTTAAATCTGCCGCCTAAAATTGCGCAGCACTATAATATAAAACAAAAAATTAAGCAGTTTCCTGAAATTTCAACATCTGTTAAGGAATTACAATCATTAAATTCACAAGCCGGAAAAGATTATGAGATTATTTAAAAAAAAAGAAAAGCTTAAAGTTACTGGTAAAAATAATATAAATAATTTAAAAAAATTGGCGGGCAATATATCGGGTGCCGGTAATACCATACAAATTGGTGAGCTTAAGGGTAAAAACGGTGTATATTTTAATATAGAAGGCAATAATAATAATATAAAAATAGGGAAAGTTTATACAGAAGGAGTTATTTCTATTGCTGTAAAAGGAAATAATAATGAAATAATACTTGGTGACGAAATAAAAATTACAGACGGACTCACTATTCAAATTATTGAAGATTGCGAGAACGGCAGAATTTTTGTCGGAGATAAAACAACATTTTGGAATTCTTTAATACAAACCTGTGATAATAATTCATCCGTAGAAATAGGTGAAGATTGCATGTTTTCTTATAATACAAAAATCTTTAATTCTGACGGACATTCTGTTATTCAGGACGGCAGACTTATAAATAAATCATATAAAACAAAAATAGGTAATCACGTTTGGGTTGGGTATGAAGCGGTAATTTTAAAAAACTCACTAATACAAAATAATTCAATAGCTGGATATAGAGCCTTGGTTTCAGGAAAATTTAATGAAGAAGGACTGGTACTTACCGGCATTCCTGCTAAAATCGTTAAAAAAAATATAAATTGGAGCAGATTAACGCCTAATCAATATGAAAAAGAACCAAACGGAGATTTAAATGCATAGAGAAAAAATTTTTATTCAAGGATACGGTTTTTCAGGGGCATCTCTTATCAGGGATTATTTATATGAATTCAGCAATATAGCGCATTTAGGTAAAAACGAATTTAATATAGGAAGATATTCGGGCGGGATTTATGAAATCGGCAGCATAATAGAAAACGCTTATGATTTTGTAAAAGATTCCGTTTTCAGAAAGTTTATCCGAATGATTGAATTTGAAAATAATCATTTATATCCTTTTTTAGGCAGTGATTTTCTTAAATTAAGCAATGAATTTAAAGATAAATTTGTTGAATTTACAATAAAATCCGAGGAATTGTCATTTGCGCCGAATGAAACAATACTTATGCCCGATAAAAGGACGGGAATTTTTCCCTATAAATTAAGATTTATTAATAAGTTTTTAAATAAATATATTTTAAAACAATATAATGAAATGTTTCTTGATGAAGTAAGAAACAGAAATTTTAATAAAAATATTCTTTATGTAAAAAATATGGAAAAAAATGAATATGTAAAAATTGCAAAAGAGTATTTGGAAAATATATTAAATCTGCTTCCTATAGATAAAAAAATAGTGCTGGTTCACCCCGTAAATATAATAGGTGTAAAATCAGATGATTCAGCTCAATACTGGGATAATTATAAAGTTGTTATTCCTGAAAAAGACCCCAGAGATATTTATACGGCAATGTCTAATGGAAAATCTCCATATTTGGAAAGATATAAAAACAATCCAGACTATTTTATTAAAGATTTTAAAAATTCAAGAAAATACCACGAACATAATAAAAATTTGTTCGGTAACAATGTAATCGAAATACAATGCGAAGATTTTATTTATAATTATGATAGAATTTCACAAAAATTAAATTCATTTTTAGACTTGAAAGAAGAAAATCATATTAATAAAATGAAATTATTTAATCCGGAAATTTCAAAAAACTTTGTCGGCTCATATAAAAATTATAAAAATCAGGAAGAAATAAAGAAAATTGAAAAAGAATTGGAGAAATACTGCTATTTCCCGAAAGGACAGTAAATGAACTTACAATTAATATATAGATATTTAAGACGGACAATAAAATTAAAATGGCATAACTACAGAAATAAAAGGTACTGGACAAAGTATTATAAAAGTCATAGGGATATGGCAGAACCTTCTGATTTTGCCAAATATTGTGTTGAAAAATATTTAAATCGCGAAAACAAAAATTTACTTGAATTAGGATGCGGAAACGGCAGAGATGCTAACTATTTTGTTAAAAACGGTTTAAATGTTCTGGGGCTTGATATTGTCTGCGAAGAAATAAATTATCTGCAAAAGAAAAGAATTTCGGACAAAATATTATTTAAATGCACTGATTTTTCAATGTATTCAAAACCGAATTTTTATGATTATATATACAGCCGTTTTACTATTCATGCAATAACAGAAGAACAAGAAACATTAACACTTGAAAATTCATATAAAAATCTTAAAGCAGGCGGGCTAATTTTAATTGAAGCAAGAAGCATAAAAGATGAAATGTTTACGAAATCAACCAAATTAAGCGAGAATGAAGGTGAAACCGACCATTACCGCCGTTTCCTTGTTTTTGATAAATTTACCGAAAAAATAAAACGTGCAGGATTTGAAATAATAGAAGCAATAGAAGCGCAGGGGCTTGCAAAATATAAAGACGAAGATCCTTTTATTATCCGTGTTATAGCAAAAAAATAAAATTTATATTATCAGGTATGTCCAAGTTTAGAAACATATTAGACTATTAAAGTTAATATACAACAGAAAGTATATTTTGGTGCATAAAATAATTATATCTTTGGCAGAGAAATAAATATTCAAATCTCGATACTTCACATCTAATTTGTTAATCTCAACCCAAGGTGTCGTAACTCGCGCTAACGCGCTCAGACAGACGACACCCTGCTGTAGTTTCGATAAACAAATTAATTAAAAATTCAGTCTTAAGAAAAAATCTTCAAAGCT